>SBHD01000123.1 GCA_006226345.1 Bacteroidota bacterium
ACGCGCATCAAGTCGGGCGAGCAGGCAGTTGCCTATTACCAAAAAACCATCGAGCTGGCGCCGGAATGGGGCTTGCCCTACGTCAACCTCTGCCTCGAACAGTTTTACAATAACGACACGGAAAAAGCGATGGAAACGGGCGAAAAAGCCCTTGCCCTGATGCCGGACTATCCACAGTTGTACAATTTGCTGGGCTGGATCAATGCCAATTATGGCGGCGCCTTCCGGGACAAGCGCAGCTGGACAAGGCGGGGCGTTGAGTTGAGC
This sequence comes from Bacteroidota bacterium, assembly GCA_006226345.1. Taxonomy (GTDB): domain Bacteria; phylum Bacteroidota; class Bacteroidia; order Chitinophagales; family Saprospiraceae; genus M3007. Next base: position 268 of record SBHD01000123.1, read on the forward strand.
GAAGACTTCAGGTATGATTTTGACAACCAGAGCTCTCTTTGGCAGCTGTCAGCCAAGTTTCAAAAGACCATCGACCTCCTGGAAAAAGCAGTCGAAATAGACAGCACTTTTACAGCCGCCCACTACAATTTAGGACCGGTATATATACAGGCCGTTCAATACGAAAAAGCGGTTTCACATTTGAAAAAAGCGGTACTGCTCGACCCGGAGAACGAATATGCTTTTTCCAGGCTTGGTCATGCTTTAAAGCTCCAGGCCCAATTTGAAGCGTCGGAGGAAGCGTACAAAAAAGCCATTGCATTGGCAAGGGCACATACCCCGGATCAGGTTCCGCTGCATTACAACTCGTTAGGGCTTTTATATGCATTATGGGGTAATCGGGACAAGGCAAAGAATGCCTATCAAAAGGCTATTGAATTGAACCCAAACTATGGTTACCCGTACGGGGGTATTGCCCATATTTATGCCCTCGAAAAGGACTTTGAAGAAGCGGAGGGGCATTGTCTGAAATACGTTGAAGTCTTTGCTTCTGCTCCCGAAGCTTACCTGAGTGCCGGCAACTTTTACAAGTCGATTGACCGCTACCAGGACGCCGAGTGGATGTTTTTGAAAGCGATCGAAATATACCCCGATTTTACAGCGGACAGAACCCCGTTGACAGACCTGTATCAAAAAACGGGCGACTTTGCCAAAGCGCTCGTTTGGCAGGAAAAACGGCTGGAAGCCGCCCCGGATGATCCGCTCCCTCACCTCGATGCGGGGAAGCTAGCTTACCTGAACAAGCAAAAAAGTCAGGCGAAAGCCTATTTCGATAAGGCAGTCGAATTGGGCGTTAACTTCCAGGGACATTTAGATATCACCCGGTTCTGCCTGGTACACAGCGAATACGACTGGGCTGAATATTATGCTCAATTGGCGCAAAGTATTGATCCGAACTGGTACATTCTCTATGAACTGCTTGCCTGGATCTATTATTTGGAAAACCGCCCGGATGAAGCGCAAAAAGTGCTCGATGAGGGAATTGTTCTGCAACAACCAATACACAACAAAGCGCACCTGAACGTAACAAAAGCCTTGATTTATTATTTTACCGGGGATGGCGAAAAATGCATGCAATACTTTCAGAAGGCTGAGGCTGTTGATCCTACCAATATTTACTTTATAGGGCTTGGTTTTATGGGAGAAAGATTAAAGGAAAAAGATTATGCGGCAGTCGACAGCTGTCTTACTATCTACAATGCAAGAATCGGAACGAGAGAATCCTTGTTCATAAATGCTGTCGCCCGGGCTCAGCTCGGGCATCAAGAGGGAGGCATTGAAGCCCTAAAAAGATCGCTTGAAGTGAGAATGCCTTCTAATGGTATTTCGTATGACAGGGTGTCAAAAACCCCGGAACTCGAGCCGCTCCGGGAGGCACACGCCTACCAGGAGATGATGCGCAGGCATTTTCCGGAAAAATACGATGACCTGGATACCTTTGAATTTACCAAACCCCAACCGCTGTACTATCCTGAAAACTGCATATTACTGGGTGAATATTACGAAAGTCAGGGCGAGCAGAAACGGGCAAAGTTTCTGTTTGAAAAGGCCATAGAACTAAAGCCGGACACCCCGACCACAGAGCTGGCCATGCGGCTGGCAGAGGTTTATTTAAAACAGGGAAAGTATGAAGAAGCAAAGGCTATTTGCCCGGAGGAGCTCGAGCCCGACGATGTAGAGCAGCTCCTGTCTATCGGTCAGCTGTATTACCAATTAGGCCGGCCAGATAAAGCCGAGGCGCATTTTGCAGCGTACGTCCAAAAAGGTAGCCGGAGTAACCGGGCGCAGCAGGTTGCCTGGTTTTATCATGAACACGGTGAACGTGGCCTTACTGAGCAATATTTGAGAAAAGCCCTGGATATAACCCCAACATTTCATGGACCTTACCGCGGCCTGGGGTGGCTTTATTTTTCCTATGGAGATCCTGAAAACGCGATCCGGTTAATGGACGAAGGGATCCGGGCATTCCCATCCGAATTTGATCTCAAAGGCATCAAGGCCATGATCCTCGCACTTTCCGATCCTTCCGACCAACCCGGAAAAGCCTTCGCAGCGCTTGAAGCGGAACGGCCGGATATGGCACAGATCGGTACCTGTCTGAATTTGATGCGGGCAAAAAAATATGAAGAAGCGACGGCTGCTTACCAGACCATTAACAAGGAGATTAAAGACTGGTGGGCTCCTCGCATGCTCAAATTCGCTTATGTCCGCATGCTGATTGCCAAAGGAGATATCGATGCGGCGATGGACGTGATCGGCAGGGGTGACACCTGGATCTTTAGCTATCCGCTTTTATATGGAGATGATACTCTGGCTCCCCTTCGGGAAACGGAGCGGTTCCGGGCTTTTGTACAACGAAAATTCCCGGAAAAAGCCGGGAAAATGTAAAACCGCGAAATGTAAAATGTAAAAGGCCAAAGGGAGATGGTGTAATGGCATGGTCCATAAAAACGTGTACTACCCACTACCTGCTGCGCACCACCTTCGCCGGCACGCCATAGGCCACCACCCCGGCCGGCACATCTTTGGTCACCACCGAGCCGGCGCCGATCAAGGTGTCGGCCCCGATAGCGATCTGGTCGAGCACCGTGGCGCCGGAGCCGATCGTGACGCCCCTGCCGATCCGGCACACCCCGGAAACCGTAACACCCGGATTGATGCTGACCAGATCATCCAGGGTGGTATGGTGCCCGATGCTGCAACTCCGGTTGAGCACCACAAAGTCGCCCAGCCGGGCATACGGCGCCACCACTACGCCCGGACTGATATGCACGCCCCGGCCAATCTCCACTGTCGGCGGCACCACGGCTGAAGGGTGAATGGTATTCCCATACCGCTCCGGACCGATACCGAACTTTTCCTGAAAAAACTGCACGATCGCCCCGCGGCCGCGGCCGATCGAACCCGGCAGACAGGGCACGCCGGGCTGCGGCGTCCAGTCTTCCCACCAGACCTCCCGGGCCTCGACCCCGGGTGTGGCATAGGGCCAGGCCAGGGAATCGTTCTGCTCCGGCGGCAAATTGGCCACGATCTCCACGGAAATACGGTCGGCCGGGTACAGCAGCCGCAGGGTATCCAGCACGACACTGAGGGCATAGTTGCTCTGGCCAAGGATGTAAAAACTGCGGTCTGTCATACGCCCGTTGCTTTTCCCCGCTGCACCTGGGGATTGTAAAAGCCCAGCTGCCCGAACTCGGCAGGCGACATGACCGGGCGTTCGAACAGTTCGGCCAGCGCATGCACGCGCTTGAGCAGGTCGATGTTGCGGGCCAGCTGGTTTTTGTCGCGGTCGAAATACAGGTTGTCCTCCAGGCCGACCCGCACGCCGCCGCCGGCAGCAATGGCGATGGCATTGGCCTGCAATTGTTGCCGGCCGATGCCGCCCAGCGCCCACCAGGTATCGGGCGGGAGCTGCTTGAGCGCCAGGCCGATCTCGGCCAGATCGGTCTGCATGCCGGCCAGGTTGCCGGTAATGATATTGACGTAGTAGGGCGGCCGGATCAGCGCTTTCCGGATCAGGTACTGGGCATAATGGATCATGCCGAGGTCAAACACCTCCAGTTCGGGATGCACGCCGTACTCCGCCATTTTGGCGGCCAGGCCCTGGATCATATCCGGTTCATTGACACTGGCCTGCCGCGGAAAATTCAGGGAACTCAGGGTCAGGCTGCCCATATCGGGCCGCAGTTCGATCGCTTCGGAGCGCTTGGCAAATTCGTTGAAGTTGCGGCCGCTCAGCGACAGGCACAGGACCAGTTCGGGGCAATACTGCCGGATGCCTTCCATGATGGGGCCATATACCTCCTTCCGGTACGTGGGTTCGCCGGTTGCGGCATCCCGCGCATGCAAGTGCACCAGGGTGATCCCGAGTTCCGAGGCAGCATGTACTTCTTCCACTATCTCGGAAACACTGACCGGCACATGGGGGGTCATGGCCTTGGTCGGTATCATGCCGGTGGGCGTAAAGTTCAGGATGAGTTTATTTTTTAGGCCCATAGCAGATTTTTAACATCTTTGCTGGCGAGTGGCTTTAAGCGGTTTGGGAAAAGTTGCGGGAACTGCCCGAAAAACACCGCGAAAATGGTGAAAAATACGCTTCACCCCGGCAATATTATCGTTTATTCTCCGGCAGAACAGGTATTTTGGAACTGATCTTCCACATCCCCTGGCCTGACTGTCAAAAGGTGATGCGCCTACTTTTACTACAGGTTACTATGGCAAAATCTTCCAGAGCAAAACGCACCCCAACTTCCAGGTCCCCGAAAGCATCCGCACCGGAAACTCCTGTGCAGCCGGCCACCGGCTCGCCGTTCCAACTGCCGGGACCCTGGCCGGTTGTGCT
>SBHD01000253.1 GCA_006226345.1 Bacteroidota bacterium
GCAGATGTGTTTGACATACGGCTGGGTTGGCTGTGGTAGTGGCGAAAGTCCGAAATTCGTCCTATTTTTGACGGGATGTTACCCGGCGCCGGCAGCGGCGCTGAATACTGCAATAACCTTTGGAAGACAAGCTACAGTATTTTCATTTTTTCATTGGCAACAAGGAAGTCCGGCTTCGGGTAGCCGGGCCGGATGGTGCTGTATTGGAGGAAGCTACCTCTCCACTCAATTTTGAGGACAACCTGTTCAGTGCTCTGAATGTGCTATACCGTTTGATGAACAGCGGAGGACGCAGCAGCTACCAACCCGACCGCGCGTTTATCCGGAAGATCGGCAGCATACAAGCATCCTTGCTGAATATGACCGGCCCACAGGATGCCGATCCTGTTGCTGTGCAGACGGTATTTGAAAAGCACTGGAAAACCCGCATGGCCGATGCCGATGCGCGGGCCTGTTTCACCTTTGATTTTTCTCCCCAGCCTCCTTATACCGAGTTGGCGGAACTGCCCTGGGAGTTTCTCTCCTACCAGGATCTGGATCTGGCTGTGCAACAGCATCCGGCTACTGATTTTATCCGCCAGATCCCGGTGCCGGCCGCTCCCAAACCGTTGCAGGCAATTGGGAAAAGCCAGCCCCTGCAGGTCCTGCTGATCATTAGCGAACCCGACCCCGAGGCATTGCGCCGGACCGATAAACGATTGGTTGCCTACCGTGAATCATATGTCTACCGCTTGCTGCGTATTTACGAGAATATGACGCGTGATTTTTCGGACCAACTCCAGCTGCGCGTGTTGTTTCAGCCCCGGCCTGCAGAAGTACAACAGGCCCAGCTGCACCGCAAGGCTGTGCCGTTCGAGGCTTTCTTGGAATGGTTCCAGAAAAACATGGTCGAGCCCGATAGCGACCCGATCCGTAACCGGAGCAACCAGGACTTTACTCCGCACGTTGTGCATTTTATGGGGCATGTATCCGTTGACGAACGCGAAGAAGAGGTGGTCGGATGCATCAACAACGAAAACGATCTGGCATATACGGCTTACAGTGCTTTTGCCGCGTGTTTTGGTGCGGCGCCACCGCCGTTGCTGATCCTGCAAACACCGGAAGGCGTACAACTGCACAAAGGTCCCTTTACGAACAGCGGCCTGTTGGCCGATCTGGCGCAGAAACGCCTGCCGTATATCCTGAGTTTTCAGCATCCGGTACGGGAGCAGGGGTCGCTGGCTTTTTTGAGTGAGCTGTATCGGCGGCTGTTTGATGCACAAAGCATACCGGCAGCAGTCACTGGCGCCCGTATGCTGCTCAGCCGGGACCTGGGCACGTTTGCCGATGTAAAGGCATTTGGTAGTCCTACATTGTATACTACGTTTCCTGTGTCGGGACCGTTGCATTACCGGCTTGTATCAGCACTGCGGGACGAACGCGTGCCGGAAGCTGCCGAAGCCCCGGATGAGAAACTCAGCCTGGCTGAAAAGATCCGCTGGTATGAAAAGGAGATCCGGCGGCTCGTGGAATACAGCGAACTGGACTTGGCCCTTAATAAATTCAGGGAGATCATCAATATTGCCATCCGCTCGGAAGATGCGGATGCGGCCCTGGCCGAATCTTACCGCGATTATGCGAGTAACCTGCTCATGCGGTATCACGATACCCGGAAGGCATACAACGAGGGCCATATCGACAACCCCGAACGTGCGCGCCTGTACCGCAGTATAGGCGCTACACTGTTGGACTATTTCAAACCCGGCGAATTGCCCCGGGTAGCCACCAAGGCGCCCCGGGAAAAACCCGTAGCCAGTACGCCGCGCCTGCGCTGACTGCAGCCACTGGTGGCTTTTGGACGAATACACTATTATGACACAGGTTTCTTTTGATCCGATACTTGCCGATGCGTACCGCCAGGCTGCCCTGGAAGGCCGGGATATGTATGCCTTTGCAAGTCAGATGGAGCGAGTAAAAACGACCCTCCAACCGGAAAAAGGCCTGTATAAGCAATGGGAGCGGTTGGATGATCTGATTGGCTCGATGCTTACAGTTTCAGATGACCCGGAACAGGTCCAGCTGGTGCGGGGAGTTTTTATCCGGCAGTTGGAAACGGTATTTACAGCTGTCATTCTTGCTCCCGGTGGAAATGCGACTGCCAAATGGCGCCGTTGGCTGGAAGTGTTTTCAGAAGCGAGTTTTCACTGGCGTATCGAGGCCCTGGACACCCTGTGTGAAGCCCCTGCCCTGCGCGAAGTATTTGGAGAAAAACTGGAGCCGTACCGCGAACTGGTCGGGTATTTCAAAGACCGGCGCTGGGTTGAGACCCGGGCTGTATTCGCGCAACTGGCTGGCGATACCAAACTCCCCAACCCGGAGCGGGGCTATCATTATTACGTGTGCGGTCAGATCGACCTGTATTTTCATTACCAGTATGAACAGGCCTACGCATTATTTGAAAAGGCCCGGAAACTGCTCGACGGCAAGCCGCTGGCATTCCACGGCCTGATCGAATATTATATGAAGGGGCCGGAAAAGGACAAGGACCTGGACCGCGCGCTGGCACTCGCCGAAGAAGCGCTGACCCAGGATCCGAACGATGTGCCTACCATCATACAAAAAGCGGACGTGCTGCTGGAAAAGGGCGAATTGGGCGAGGCGGAAAAATTATACCGGATGGCCAGCAGCAAACGCCCGGGCAATACCCTGTGTTATACCCGCCTGATCGATCTGTACGGCAAGCCCGGTATGTTTGAAAATAAAGAACCCGAGCTGGCGCAATTGCTGGAATTCGATACCCGGCTCGATCCGGTGACCAATTACCTGACGCGCACCGATCTCGGCGTAGTATACCAAAATCAGGATTCCACATACTGGCCAAAAGCCGAACAATACCACCGGGAGGCCACCGATCAGTATTCTGAAGGGTTTATGGCCAGCCTGAACCTGGGGTATTTTTATCTGGACATCAGCAAGGAATACGATAAGGCCCGTCCGATCTTTGAAGCGGTGCTTCGCAGAGCCCCGGAAGCGCGGGAGGGTTATTTGGCCATGGGGCGGCTCCACGAGGCGGAATCCGACTGGAAACCGGCGATCGAAAATTATGAGAAAGTACAGTCGGTCATCCCGTCGTGGGCGCGCTTTATTCAAGCCACCATCGGCCGTTGCTATCGAATGCTGGGGGACCTGGATGCTGCCGAAAAGGCCCTGCTGCGTGCCTGGGAGCTGGATGAATACGATGATTCGGGCGCTCTGGCAGAGATCTATGAAGTGGCGCAGAAATGGTATAAAGATCCGGAAAACCCGCAACCCGACCGGGCGCACCACCTGTTGGAGCGCACCGCTGCTCTGCAAAAGGGCAAAGCGGCTACGGCTGCGGGAATCGCCAACCGGCAAGGCCATGTGTATTACTACATTGAGCAATATACCGAGGCACTGCCCTTCTACCGGAAGGCAGCCGAACTGGACGGGTCCGAAGCCGTTTATTTCACCAACCAGTTCGATTGCCTTGAAAACCTGTACCGGCAGACGCTGGACACCAATTATTATGACCAGGCACTGGAGGCCCTGAATCAGGCTTCCGGGGTAGCGCCTCAGGATTCCTCCATTCCTAAAAAACGCCGGCAACTGGCCCTGATCCAATACAATCCGCACCTTGTTGATGTGGCGCAACTGACACCCGTACACGTGGAGGTCGGGCAACCGCTGCTGGACCAGATCACGAAGGACTTTCAATCTCTGTTGCCAGAAATGTCGGAGCTGACGGAGGCCCTGCGCGAGCGGGTACGTCTGAAATACGCTATTGGTCTGCCCGGGATCCGGTATCGCGATATCGCGGAAGAAGACGGTGCTTACCAGTTCCGGTTATACGAAACACCAGTGGTGTACGACCGGCTGGCGTTGCCGGACAACCAGCCCCCGACCATGGCTGCGGTGTTGGACAGACTGGAGATATTCTTTAAGGATTACTGCCTGGATCTTTTTGTCAACTACTGGGATGTGGACAAGGAGGTGCCGTTGCTTCCCAATGATGAACTGATCCATTTCACCCGCGTTGTGATGACCCTGCTGGCCGAACAAACGCCGTTGCCGCCGTTACCCGAGCTGCACCAGCATTACCGCCGTCTGGAAGGCGCCCGGCTTCCGGTGCTGGAACTGGTCGAGCAACTGCGCCTGCACGAAGCGATCCGGAGCAAACTGCCCGGTGTGCAGGAGTCTTACCGGTATATCTTTCTGGGCGAAAAGGAAGAGCGCGCGCTCAGCGGCTGTCTGGTAGGTGCCGGCGATACCCGGGCGCTTGCCTTTCCGCATGATTATGCCCGCCTTTTCCTGGGAGCAGTGATCCGCCGGGTGCAGGACCACCAGGGCGAACAGGTAGCACTGGTAACCCGGAATAAAGAACTGCGGGCCTGCCTGCGTGGTACGCTGGCCGCCCTGCCAGGGGTACCGATCCTGAAAGAAAGCGAATTACCGTCTGGCGCCGCAGGTCGTACACTTGCACCGCTGGAAGTATCTGCGGAAGACAACGAGGTCTTCAACCAGGCCCTCCAGCAACTCCGCGATCAGGCCGATAACCGTACAACACTGCCAAATTCCTGAGCCGCATGTCAAGCCGGATAGATATACAGATCAAACTTTTTACACTGCCCAACTCGGATGTTCCCGATG
>SBHD01000354.1 GCA_006226345.1 Bacteroidota bacterium
AGTGTAACGCCGCAAGTCCAGGTTGCATTTATCCCCCCGGAAAGTACATCAGAAATGCTGGTAATGGTTGCCGGATGCGGTGTGTTGTTCGCGATTGTGATCGTTCCGTCCACCTTCCAGTCGCTGTCGGTAAAACCAGAAACGCTGGCAGTCCAGCTGAACGGATAGTTATATGACTGTCCTTCGGAAAGGGTCAGTGTAGCCGGCCCGTCGCACGACTTGTCGATCGTCCAGTCATAGGTCCGTGTAAACTTTGCAGTAGCAGTCTTACTGACTGACAAGCGGTAGTGGTAGCAAAAATCCAGGTGGCTCAAGCCAGCATAACAGCCATTTGAACCGGGGCTCAGCGGAGCGTGCAAGTTGCCATCTGATGTCGGTCGCGGGTTTACTCCAGTATAATCGTAATCATTGGCATTCGGACCACCTTTAACGATCACATGATCGATCACGATATTGTCGGGAACAGACCAGCTAACCACCTGCCCACAGCTGGCGCTGGACACGGTTATCGTCACAGTATTGCCAAATGCGTCGAGGTTATAAGTACCACTATACGGGTCAACCCGTGTACCACCCGTGCACAAAGACGGGTTTCCTGCAATAAAATCTGGTTCAATGCCTTCCGGTGAAGAAAGGTCGTTGGAGGCGCAACCGGTGCATTGCCCCCAGGCAGTATTAGTTGGCAAATAATTTACCAGCAATACCAAAGCGATTGTTTGAAATTTAAGTAGAGATTTCATCTGTGATAATAATTTTAATAGCTATCCATTGGGGGGAAGGTGATACCCGTACTCCCTTTTCCAGGAGTACCGGCAATTGCTTTACGTGTCCGTAAAGACATCTTTCTTTAGGACAATTACTGTAAAGTGTTCGCTCAGGCGATTAACCGACGTGCATTCCGGAACCCAGGAATGCACATTGCAAGAAAAAATGAAGCACGCCAGAAAGGCTACCTGCCTGATTGCAGGTGTGTAGGTAAGTAAGGATCGGTAGGTCACCCGCCACCTGTCACTCACAGGAAATGGCAGGGATCAAAAGGTTTGGTTACTGCTCGGGAAGGAAGAAAAATTAGAGGGTTTACAAATTGGTGAATATCGGGGGGATGTAAAAACGTATACAAAGATAACCGCTTGGATATGGAGTTGTCAAGATACCCAATTGGATAAAATTAGTTTTAATATGACTAGCCTTCAAAATATAATAAGGCGCACATAATCAGCAACTTATATTCAAATCACAAACAACACTCCTTTCAATAAATACACACAACAAGGTTCGGTATTACGCGTGGCCGATCAAATAGCCGGCAATCCTGCCGTTGGGTTCGGGCAAACGTAATTTTTCCGGCAGGATTCTATACCTTTGCGCCGCTTTTAACGGTTTTGCGATCCGGCCGGGCAGCATTTTCTTTTGACAAAAGAAAACTGCCGTACCTGAAACAGCGTTTCACAAAACCCAAAACTCAACACTCAAAACTGCACATATGCCCTACCTGTTCACTTCTGAATCTGTAGCCGAAGGCCACCCCGATAAAGTTGCCGACCAGATCAGCGACGCCATCCTAGATGAATTCCTCCGACAGGATCCCAACGCCAAAGTTGCCTGTGAAACCCTGGTCACAACCGGACTCGTTGTTGTTGCCGGTGAAGTCCGCTCGTCTGCCTATGTGGATGTACAGGAAACCGCCCGCAAGGCAATTGAGCGCATTGGCTACACCCGTGCCGAATACCAGTTTGAAGCGAAGAGCTGCGGGGTGATCAGCGCAATCCACGAACAAAGCCCGGATATTGCCCAGGGTGTGGATGTAGGTAAAAGCGAGCAGGAGCAAGGCGCCGGCGATCAGGGCATGATGTTCGGTTATGCCACCGATGAAACAGATAACTATATGCCACTGGCACTCGATCTGGCACACCGCATCCTACGCGAACTCGCTGCCATCCGGCATGAGGGCAAACGAATGAAATACCTGCGCCCCGACGCCAAAAGCCAGGTAACGATCGAGTATACGGACAAACACGCTCCAAAAAGGATCGATACCATCGTGGTCAGTACTCAACACGACGAGGACGTCAGCCAGGAGCGCATCGCCGATGATATCCGCAAGATCGTGATCCCCCGTGTCAAAAAGAGCCTGCCCAAACGCCTGCAGAAACTCTTTGCTTCGGACATTAAATACTTTATCAACCCAACGGGCAAATTTGTCATTGGAGGCCCGCACGGCGATACCGGCCTTACCGGCCGTAAGATCATTGTGGACACCTATGGCGGTAAAGGCGCCCATGGCGGCGGCGCATTCAGCGGCAAGGACTCCTCCAAAGTTGACCGCTCTGCAGCCTATGCGACCCGGCATATCGCCAAAAACCTGGTGGCTGCCGGCCTGTGCAAACAGGTGCTGGTGCAGGTTGCCTATGCTATTGGCGTTGCACACCCGGTTGGCTTGTTCGTCAACACCTACGGCACCTGCAAGGTCAAAGGACTGAGTGACGGCGAGATCGCCAAAAAACTGTACGAAATCTTCGACCTGCGGCCCGCTGCTATCGTAAAGCGCTATGGCTTGAAAAACCCGATCTTCTCCGAAACCGCTGCCTATGGCCACTTTGGCCGCGAGCCGGAGAAAAAGATCGTGGAAATCGGCCCGAACGGCAATGCCCAGCGTAAAGAGGTTGAAACCTTTACCTGGGAGAAACTGGACGCTGTAGACGATATCCGCCGGGCATTTGGGCTGTAAGCGTATGTGTATTTAGCATCCCAGAGGGCTGGCTACTTTTCAAATTTCAAATTTTTCTTTTCAAATTAGACTTTAACAGCATCTTCTCCATCCGAAAAGATGCCAAAAAGTCAAACAGGAAAAGCCCAATTTGAAAAGTAGTCAGCCCTCTGGGGCGTTAAATTCATACGCCACCGCTTCCCTTATTTTACCCGGGCACCCGGCAACTCCATACCGTTTTGGAACAGAGTCATTTTATTGATCGTTCCGTCCGCATCCGGGAAAAACTCAATTTCGGCCTGTACCACTTTCAGGAAAAAGCGGTGCTCCGATTTCGCGAACATTTCAAATTGGGGCTGACCGGTACCCTGGCCGAAAAGCCGGGTCCCATTACGGGTAACCGTTATCGAAAAGCCCGGCGCCAGGGAATATTCCCCTACATAAGGCTCCAACTGGTCGGCCGTTAGCGTCACTTCCTCCGGTCCTTCCGGCATCGCTTCCGTGGTTTTCACCCAACGCTCCCCTAAATCCCTGCGCGAATCCATTTCCAGCCCGGTCACGGCTCCCGTACCGGCGTCCCGCAGGAACCGGATCTCAGCCATTGCTGCCGACAACCGAAAGGCGTCTTTGCCGACCGGGCTAAGCCGGGTGGTGAGCCCACCTATCCGTTGGGAGATCAAGGATCCGTTCTCGATTTTGATCACCCGTTTTTGCTGTTGATCGTTTTCAAATACGCCGGTATACTCCTCCAGTTTTCGCACATCGATATCGATCTCTTCCAGTGCGAGCGTTTCTCCGGCAGCCAGGGCTGCCAGTTCGGCTGCCGTCTCACCCGGCGGATTGCAGTCGCAGTTAGTCAGGATCGCCACACAGATATCATCGTCGGGCAGGTAGATCAACATGCTCAGAAAGCCATTGATCCCGCCACCGTGTTCAATGGTCCGGTGTCCCAGCACATTGCCTGTCATCCAGCCATAACCATAACGGGTATTGGTCCCATCTGGCAGGATGGTCGGCGTGTAGGCTTTTTTTAAAAGGGCAGGTGAGACAACCTTCCCTGCGTTCACGGCTTTCGTCCAGCGGTACAGGTCTTCTACCGTTGACAGAAGGGAGCCGGCCGCATAGGGCTGGGTCATACTCAACGGCGGTGCTTCCGTATAACCACTGTCCTCCCGCTGATATCCTATGGCCCAGTTTTCAACCGGCCGTTTTTGTTTTTCGTACAGGGTATTTTTCAGGCCGGCCTTTTCAAACACCTGCTGCTCAAGGTAGTCGGCATACGACATCCCGGAAACCTTTTCAATGATATAGCCCAGCAAAACGTACCCGGAGTTATTGTACCGATAGGCGGTACCGGGGTCAAAGTCCATAGGCTGGTCTTTGAAGAAATCGATCAGCCCCGCAGGTGTAAAATCCTGCTTCATCACTTCGGGGGTCCACTCCTCCATATCGGTATAACTTTTTATACCCGAGGTATGGTTGAGCAAGTGCCCGACCGTGATTTTTTTTCCATGGGTCGGGTAATCCGGAATGAACCTGGTGATCTCGTCCTGGATCGACAGCCGTCCGGCTTCCACCAACTGCAGGATAGCCACGGCAGTGAATTGTTTGGTTACCGAGCCAATCCGGAACTGCATGCCGGTTTGCAATGGTGTCTTTTGCCCGACATCGTCCAGACCGAAGGCCTTGTGATACAGGATCTGGTCACCTTTGGCAACCAGGACTGCCCCGCCCGGGCCGTCCGCAGGAAATTTTTCCTGGCAAATAGCATCAAATTCAGCGACCAGTCCGGCGGGCACCGGCTGAGCGAAGAGCACGCCAGCAGAAGGTACCCACAGAAGCAAAATCAGCAAAAAGTTTTTCAGCATTGTGTTCATCGTATTTTAGTTTAAACCCTGACTGCTACATACCGCACTCCCCCATTCATCATT
>SBHD01000218.1 GCA_006226345.1 Bacteroidota bacterium
AATATATTAAAATAATAATAAAACAAAATAACTTCCGACAAATATCGGATATTGTACTTTTTTTCAGCGTCGGCACCATATACTTTTGTATGGTGCAAAGTGGATCATTCAAAACAAAGCCCTGAAGAATTTACCGGATTGAAAGCTTATTCGGCCCCTCGATTGCCTAACCCGATGAAAATTGGAACCCTTGCTCGAATTTTTGCCAAACACTTCTTCGAACACAAACTACTACCTATGGACACGAGCAATAAAATTCAATTCTTCAGTAGCCTCTCCCTTTTCGAGGCACTCAGCCCGGTTGAGTTGGAACGGCTGGCCGATATTGCACAGTATCGGCGTGCGCCAAAGTTTCAGTTTGTTTTCATGCCGGACGAACCCGCCGATCAACTATATTTCCTGATCAGCGGCCGGTTAAAAACAGGAACGTTTTCACCGGATGGAAGGGAGGTTATCAAAGAGATCCTGCAACCGCAAACCCTCTTTGGAGACTTGGCCCTCGCCGGCGAAGTCAAGCGCAGCGAATTTGCACAGGCCCTCCATGATGAGGCAGAATACCTGTCAATAAAAGTATCTGACTTCCAGATGCTTATGCAGCAAAACCAACGGCTGATCTTCGCCTGCATGCGACACCTGAGCCAACGGCTGCAACGAGTGGAGGAGCGTCTGGCCAAACTGGTCCTGAAAGACGCCCGCGAGCGGATCATAGAATTCCTGATCGAAACGGCCGGACGGGAAGGCCGCCGGGTTGGGTATGAGACCCTCGTCAAACACCATCTTACCCAACAGGATATTGCAAACCTGACGGGCACCAGCCGGCAAACTGTAACCTCTGTACTGAACGACCTGCGTAAGTCCAATCTGATCTACTTCAACCGAAACAGCATATTGATCCGTGACATTGAGAAACTGGCCTGAGCCGTTTCCACATAACCGCCGGAAATTTATTTCAACCCAAACAAATAAATCGCTGCAAGTTTGATGTTTCGAAGGCTTCCTGAAAATTCAGGAAGCCTTTCGATATTTGAAGTACCTTGTTTTGCGTTCTAATATTCTGGCCAGCCCCAAAACCACAACATGTAATCCCGATCCTCAACCATCTGCCCTAGGTGTCCTGATCACCAACCTTAAACCACTTACCCGAACCACTTTATGCGTACTTTCTTACCCCTCGTTTTACTGGTATGTATTACCGGAAGCCCGCTTTATTCCCAAACCACACCTTCCGATGTCCGGAATACATTTATCCGGAGGTTGATAAAAGAAAAAGTCCGGGTCCCCCTGGATGAACTGGAAAACCTTTCCCGGTATCACACCGGACACATACAAGGCGCCGGAATGGATGAACCCTTTCAAACAGAAAAAACAATCGGGAGCCGTTCCGGAGAATCTGTTGTTCATGACGATGAGAAAGCCGAATCCGAAGTACATGCTGTGATCAACCCGACCGATACCAGTAATGTAATTGTCGCTGCGATCCTGCAGGACCCGAGTAATTTCCTCGATCCGGTTGAAGTGACGGTCTATTTCACCCGTGATTTCGGTTCAAGCTGGCAAAGCAGCAGTATTCCGTTCAATCCAAACCCGACACTCGGATTTGCTATCGGCGGAGGTGACCCCGTGCTGGCATTCGACCAGGACGGCACCGCTTACTTGTCCTGGCTAACCTTCACACTGGGGCAAAGCAGCCTCCCCCTGAAACTGACCCTTTATCTCGCCACCTCCAGCAATCAGGGTGAAACCTGGAGCCCGCCTGTCATTATCGAACAGGGCGCCGCTTCCGTGGAAGTCCTCACCGGAGGCCAGGGCACGGGTGCATTGGTAGATAAACAATGGATGGCGATGGATAAGAACGGTACGGGGTTTTCCGGCAACTTGTACGTTTCCTATACCAAATTCGAGATCGTAGACTCGGTGACGACCACAGCGAACATCCTGGTTAATACCAAAAGTCCGGCGAACCCGACCTTCAGTCCGGCAGTACAGGTCAACCAGAACACCTACTCCTTTGCCCATTTTTCGAGCATCGACGTTGATCCGCAGGGAATTGTACATGTCACCTTTATGGCAGGCAATTCCAACAACGACGTCGCCCTGTACCATGCCCGGTCGGAAGACGGCGGTGCCAGTTTCCAGGCGGAAACAATGGTATCTCCGGTCTTTTTCCCCGGCCTGCTCGATGGGTCTGCAACTGACAACCTGCCCGGAATGCCAGACGACAGGTTATACCCTTGCCCACATGTAAAAGCCGGAACCACTCCCGGACTGTTATACATGACCTGGAGTGCCTCCGGCCTGATCCAAAAAGAGACCCCTGGATTTGATGTCTGGCTGGCTAAAAGTGCGGACGGCGGCCTGAACTGGAGTCTCCCGATCCGGGTCAACCAGGACCTCGACCCCCACGCCCAACAATACTACCCTGCCCTGACCGTAAGTCCGAACGGCACGCTCTGTATTTCGTATTACGACCGGACACAGGACCCAAACGGAACTAATACAAACTACGTACTGACTTATTCCACAGATGCCGGCGCCACCTTTTCCAGTCCGGCCCTGGCCAGTTCGGCGGCTTCTGATTTCAGTAAGATCGGCAGCCTGAATGGCGGGTTTGGGATCGGCGAATATACCCAGGTGGTTGCAACAGACTACCACGCCATTCCGGTCTGGGCTGACGGGCGGCCCAATAACGGGGATATCGATATCTATGCGGCGGTATTGCCACTATCGGATCAGTTCTCTTCAACCGGAGAGATTGGCACCATAACGGATGCCTTTGCGGTACGACTCCCGAATCCGGCAGATGGTCAGATCCGGTTACAGGTTACGTTTCAAAAACCAGCGACCAACTGGGCCATCCGAATTTTTACCACAGACGGCAAACTCGTCTTTCTTGAAACATCCGGATCGGGGCAGCAATCAAATACCCTGAACCGGAACATTCCACTTGCACCGGGACTCTACCTCTGTACCGTAGAGACGGAATATGGGTTTAAGATAAAGCGGGTCTTTGTACAGTAAAGAAAACACCTCCAAGTCAGCCGGACCAGCACTTTTTCTACATACATGGCCACGCGGGTGACCGTAGAAAAGTGCCGGTCCGTTTTTTTACAGCTCACCGCAAAAATGGCTTCCGGGAAACTAAAACAGGGCTTTGCGCCAGGTAAGATCACACCCCGTATACCCCACCCTCTTCTGCTGCATAACTCTCCGAAAATACAGCCCGGGCCTCGATCAGATGTTGATCCGTATCAGAGTAACGTCCCGAGAAATGGCCCAGCAAGAGCTTTTTAACGTTCGCCTGGCGGGCAATTGCGGCAGCCTGCGTGGCTGTAGAATGGAAGGACAGTCTGGCCTCTTCCTGGTGACTGTCCGTAAATGTCGCTTCGTGGTATAACAGGTCTACACCCTGAACGACCTCCGCAACGGCTTCAGAAGGCGCCGTATCACTGCAAAAAGCGTATGCCCGCAGCGGCTTGGGGGGCAGGGTAAGTTCGTCGTTGGAAATAATTCGCCCATCCGGAAGACTGAGTTCCGCGCCGGCTTTGATACCGGGAATAAGCGAAACGGGAATATCGTATTCAGCGATCTTATCTTTCCTGATGTTCCTGGGCCTTGGCTTTTCCCTAAACAACCAACCACTACATGGTGTACGGTGGTGAAGCGGGATGGTATGCACTTCTACAAGTTTATTTTCAAAGACCAGCGTGCTGCAGTCCGGATCAACCTCGTGAAATTCAATCTGGAAGGGAAAGATGACGCCGGAAAGCCGCGCAGTATGGCCGATCAGTTCTTCCAGTCCGGGTGGTGAAAAAATTTCCAGTTTTTGGGTTCGCTGGGTCAGGCAATAAGAGGTCAGCAGCCCGATAAGGCCAAAGACATGATCGCCGTGAAGGTGGCTTATAAATATCTGTTGAAAACGGGAATAGGGCACACGACGATGGTATAATTGATGCTGTGTACCTTCTCCGCAATCCACCAAAAAATAATGCTGTTCTACCTGCAGCACCTGTGCCGTGTAATTCCGCCCGTGAAAGGGGCCACCTGAACCCGTACCTAAGATGGTAACTTGCATGGTATGAATGCGGTTGTAACACAAGAGGTCTTACCGGTACCGGGTCAACGCAATATAATCGTGCCCGTCCGCTTACTGATCTCCTTAAATACTTCCTGCAGCTTTATATGCACCTTATGAAGCCGGGCAAGTTCCTCCAACTTACCGGATTGTTCAGCTGCCCGGATCCGTTCCTTGTTCAGGTCCAGGATCTTTACGATCTTCCGCAACTTGAACAGGTTCAGCGATTTTTGTGCATCGGATGAAAAGTTGAATTCCGGCATCGGCTGGTTCTGCAGCGGCAGATCTTTCATAGCCTCCCAGTTTGGAGAATAATTCCACCGGGTTGGCTCTGCCAGCAATGTGATCGCCAGATCACGAACCTCTTTCAAGTTATGCTCCAGGAAAAACTCTGGTGTGACCGGTTGCCCTGCCAGCAGACGACTATGACACTCCTGGGCGATCCGGCTGTACAAGGGATTGTCAAAACTGTCGAGGGACTCCTCTATATCCGCCACTACCAGTTCGGCCAGTGTAATATTTTCATCCGACAACATTTGATTGCCAAACTGTACCAGCAACCGGATGATGTCCCGTTCCTGAAACTCATCGCCCCTTTTGGGACCTTCTTCCCTTGCCGGTTTGGAAATTTCCGGATCCGGCATTGGTACATCCGGACGAATGGAGCCGGTCCGGGAGTCTGAGGCCGCCTGTGGTTGCCGGGCATCCCGGTCTGCTTTTTTACGCAGGGCACCAGCGATCAGTTTATTAGTTTCGACATGCAAGACTTCTTCTGATACATCGAGTAAAGAAGAACATTCTTTCAGGTAAACGCCGCGTTTGATCGGGTCCGGGATCCGGGCGATACTCCCCAGGATATCCTTGATCAGACCGGCTTTTTTGATCGGGTCGCCCTTCGCTTCTTCCATCAAAAGACCTGTCTTGAACAGAATAAAATCCCGAGCCTCCCGGTCGATATACTCGCCAAAGGCTGTACTGCCCACCTTTTGAATGTAACTATCCGGATCCTCACCCTCAGGCAGTAAAACGACTTTTACGTTCAGCCCCTGCTCCAGTGCCAGATCCAGCCCCCGCAAGGCAGCTTTTACCCCGGCAGGATCACCGTCATACAGGATCTTCAGATTCTCGGTATTCCGCTTGATTAACTGCAGCTGGCCCTCTGTCAATGCAGTACCGCTACTTGCAACCACATTTTCAATTCCGGACTGAAACAGGGAAAGGACATCGGTGTAGCCTTCCACCAGGATGCACTCATCCAGTTGACGGATGGCTTTTTTGGCCTGATAAGCCCCATACAGGATCTTGTTTTTGACGTAGATCTCTGTTTCCGGACTGTTGATGTATTTAGGTACTTTTTTGTCGGACGACATCGTCCGGCCGGCAAATGCAGCAACTTTTCCAGACAGGTTATGGATGGCAAACATCACTCTCCCCCGGAAAAAATCCCGCGTTCCCTCCTGGTTGCACAAACCCACTTTTTTGATCAGTTCCAGGCTATGCCCGGCCGCTTTGGCGCGTTGTAACAACAGGTCGTGCAGCGACGGGGCGTACCCCAATCCGAAAGTGCGGATCGTGTCCTCCCGCAGGCCGCGTTGTTTGAAATAGGCCAACGCGATCGACTTCCCCTCATCGGTATCAAACAACTGCGTTTGAAAATGCTGAAGGGCAAAATCGTTGACGATGTACAGGGAGTCGGTCAACTGCTGCTCAGCAACCTGCTCCGGTGTGCGCTCTACTTCCTCGATCTCAATATTATATTTCCGGGCCAGCCAGCGCAACGCCTCCGGGTAGGTAAATTTTTCGTGCTCGATCAGGAAGGTAACGGCATCTCCCCCCTTTCCACAGCCAAAACATTTGAAGATATTGCGCGTCGGATTAACGTTGAAAGATGGCGTTTTTTCGTTGTGGAACGGGCACAGGCCAATCATGTTCACCCCGCGCCGGCGCAGGTTGACAAACTCTTCCACCACTTCCTCAATCCGCACCGCATCCATAATATCCCGGACGGTATTGGCAGGAATCATACCCCAAAGTTAAGCGTTTGAAAGCAGGTTTGTTGCCTTACTTTCTGCCTTGTTCCAGAATGCCCCGAACTAAGCCCCGTGGTCTGCCTGGTCAGAAAAAAGCCCTTTGTAACGCACCCTACCCTTCAAAATGCAGCGAAATGGTAAAGGTACGGGAGAGCACCTTTTCCAGGATCGTGCTTTGTTCCAGCCGGTCATTGTAGATCAGCACATTGTTGATCCCCTGCGAGATCTTGAATTCAGGAGAAAAAATGAAATACGGGAAAAAGAACTGGATACCGCCACCGTATTCAAACTGAAAATCCGTCGGCGCGATCTTTACCAACCCCGCCGCCTGTCTTGTGCGGGAGTCGCTCGCCACATCAAAAACGTACTTCACTCCGGCAATCAGGAACAATCTGAAATCGTGATAGGGGGCCGATTTATACCGCACCTGGAAGGGCATTTCAACGAATACGGACTCGATCCGGCGGGTAACGGAGGCCTGAGCACTCTCACCGGGCGGTGCGTAATTAATATTGCGTTCGACAAAGGACAAGGTTGGCAGGAAGCGGACATCAAAGAACTGTCCGATCTTCAGATTAGAAACGATCCCCAGGTTGAAGCCGGGACCGGTAACTGATTTCGCCTGACTGAACGAATCATTCCGGATAAAGTCTTTGGAGTGATAAATCCGGAAATCACTTTGATTCATGCCCAGGGTAATACCGAAATAGTAGGGCTTGGCCTGAAAGTCCTTGTAATTGAAATTGTGCCCTTGAGCACGCTGTGCTTCCAATTGTCCGGGCATGAGTAAAAAACTGCCTCCCAGCAGGAACAGCAAAAACATGAACGGGCGCACCGCCCCCCCCGGGCTCCAACGGACCATATCAGGAGTGCGGTTTAGTGTGTTTTTTCGGCGGTATAGATCGAACATATTCCTAAGGTAAGTCGCTCGCATTGTGGATTTTGATAACCGGTTTTGGATAAAATAGACAGAAAGTTGTCCCCTTCCGGGAAGGCTTGCACACTTTCAAACAAGTACGTGTATGCCCGCATATCCCGGCTGGTTAAACGTCCGATAACAGGTAAAACGTATTTAAAATAGCTATTGTATAGCTGTTTGAACGGAAAAATTCGCGGACGGGAGAATTCAAGGATAACAGCCCGGCCTCCAGGTCGCAGGATACGCAGCATTTCAGCGAGTCCTTTTTCCAGGTTTTCAAAGTTTCGAACCCCAAAAGCGACCGTAACGGCGTCAAATGCCTGGTCCGGAAACTGAAGTTGCTCACTGTCGCCGGTTTTTAGTTCCACTGTCTCCTCAAGTCCGGCCTTCCGGATCTTTTGCCGCCCGATATCCAGCATCTGATTGGCAATATCAATTCCTACGACCCGTCTGGGTTTCAACATCCGGGCCGCCATGATAGCTACATCCGCAGTGCCGGTAGCAACGTCCAGCATTTCCTGCGGTTTGAGTGACCGAAGTTTGCCTAAAGCCCGCCGCCGCCACCAAACATCAATACCCAGCGAAAGCACCCTGTTTAACAGATCATAGCGGTGCGCGATCTTGTCAAACATCCGCTCGACCTGTGCCTTTTTACTTTCCCCGGCGTTTTCATAGGGTGTAACGACAGTTTTTTTCTCCATAGTTGAAAAGTGACGCAAAAATAAAGAATTGGGTTGGATATAGCGGTTTTAGACTAGTATTGTCAAGGCGTTTTACAGTCAGGACAATCCAGTTTGATGTTTTCCACTATTTCAAGTCCGTAACCAACAAACCCGGTCCTTGGTTTCGGATGGTTGGTCAACAGACGGATCTTACTGATATTCAATTCCCGCAGGATCTGGGCACCAACCCCAAAATCCTTTTTACCCATACTGGAATGCAGTTCGAATTTCTCAGGCTCACCGTCATCCATAAACTGTTTATAAATTTTCAACCGGCTCAGCAGGTCGCCTTTATCTGCCTGCCGCAGGTATACAAAAGCGCCTTTACCCGCTTCCGACAAGGCTTTCATCGCCGCCTGGATCTGAGCACCATAATCGGCCAGCAGGTTACCCAGTATTCCGCCTGTCTCCGACCAGGAATGCACCCTTACCAAGACCGGCTCATCGGCAGCCCAGGTGCCTTTTTTCAACACCAGGTGATGATCGCCAGTCGAGATGTCGGCAAAAAGCAACACCTCAAACTCGCCGTAAATCGTATTCATTTTAGTTTCCATCTCCTTTCGGATCAGGCGCTCTGTACGCATCCGGTAAGCGACCAGGTCGTCGATGGAAATGATCTTCAGGTCAAATTCCCGGGCGACTTCCAGCAATTGCGGCAGGCGGGCCATGGTGCCATCCGGGTTAAGGATCTCCACCAGTACTCCTGCCGGGTAAAAACCGGCCATTCGGGCCAGGTCGACTGCCGCTTCCGTGTGCCCGGTCCTTCTCAGCACACCTCCTGATTTTGCCCGAAGGGGAAAAATATGGCCCGGACGGGCGAAATCACTGGGTTTGGCCTCCGGATCGGTCATATGGCGGATCCCGGTGGACCGGTCATAGGCGCTGATCCCGGTAGTACAACCATGCCCGATCAAGTCAATTGATACGGTAAATGCCGTTTCATGCAGAGCAGTATTTGCATTCACCATAAGGTGTAGTTCCAGCTCCTCAGCGCGTTTTTCTTCAATCGGCGTACAGATAAGGCCTCGCCCATGCATGGACATGAAGTTGATAATCTCCGGTGTAATCGCTTCCGCAGCACAAATAAAATCCCCTTCATTTTCCCGGTCTTCGTCGTCCACAACGATGATCACCTTTCCCGCACGGATATCTACGATGGCCTCTTCTATGCTATTGAGTTCAGACATGTAGGTACATTTTAAAATTTGGTCGTAAATGATACAGGCTAAATAGTAAACAAATGGTCATTCGCGGGCGGTTGGTTGCCAGGTATCGACACGGATGCCCCGGAGCCATTTGAAAAATCCATCGATCAAGGCCAGATTCATGGCCAGAAAATACGCCAGGTTCCGGATCAGGGCAATGGGTCCAATACCCAGGCGGCTCTGGATCGCATTCATGGCCAGCACAACTAATGCTCCGACCATACTCACCCAAAACACCCAACGGTAAAATTGGTTGTAAAACGACAGAAGACCGGCAGACAGAAATATGAACAACAGAAAAAAACCACCGAACCAACGCAGGACCTTGTGTGAAAAAAAGGCAAATCCCAAACGGGTAACCGGTGGTAGAACCCAATGTTTAAACCTCGCCAGGTTCTGAAAACTTCCGGCGGCAATACGCTTTTTCCGGCGATATTCATCGGATACGCGGTGGGTCGCACCTTCCAGGCAATGAGCATCCAGGTCGTTAATTGCCTGCCCCCCTTGCTCCAGCACCCGGAATACCAGCCAGAAATCATCAACCAGCGACCGGGGCGGAATGGGTTCGAAAAGTGCTGCCCGCAGGGCATAACAACCACCAAACGGGCCCATCATCATGCCCCAGGCCAAACCTTCATGGTGTTTTAACCTAACCTCTCCACTCAGATACTGCTCCTCGCTCTTGCTGATCCCGACCTGCCGAAGTCCCTTACTTTGCATATGTGCATCCACTACAGCAATGCGCTCATTTTTAAAGTGTTTGACCAGGTGATACAAGGTATCCGGCTCCAGGATCACACTGGCATCCGTCAGTAAAAAAACATGCCCCGGCTCCGGATCAGCAGCCATCCGGGCCAGGTCGTTTATCACCGGCGGCTTCCCCCTCCGCACCGGAAAAGGCGTAACGAAAACATTGGGGATGCCGGCAGTGGCCTGTTCAATAAGGGATACAGTCTGATCCTCTGAACCATCCGACCCAATAAAGATCCGAAGCCTGGACGATGGGTAATGCAGCCGCTTCAGACTTTCCATCTTTTCGACGATCACCCGCTCCTCATTATATACTGCCATTAGGACCGACACCATCGGCAAGTGCAGATCGTCCGGGGAAAAGACCGTACGGTTTGGAACTTTTCCCCGAGCCAGCCCCCACATTAAAAGCGGGTAAAGCACATAGGTGTGCAATAGAGCGAGCGTGCTGGCCCAGAAGATAATTTGTGCTAAAAGCTGCATCGGCGGCAAAGGTAATTTGGGAAACCGGCACTCCAATCCGTTTCCAAAAGAATTTGATTTGGCAAACCAGAAGTACCAGCCCGGAAACGCGGCCGTACGCCTAAAAACTGGCATGAATGCAGCCTCCTATTCTCCCGTCCAGATCAGATTTCCCAGTGGCCGGTCCGCCAACCATATCCTGTAAATGCCGGGAGGGACCCGGCCCGGATACAGCACATATTGTGTCGGAACCACATGCAGGGGCTCCAGCTGTTTTTCGAATACGACCCGGCCCATCTCATCAACCAGTCTTACCGGTTGAGCCGTACGCAAAGGCCGGTCCAAGGCAAGCGATACATAGGTTTTTGCCGGATTGGGAAATACCTTTACTCCAGGCACCCGGGCCTCCAGCCATTCAACCGGCCGTACAGGGATCGCCGAAGTATATACTTCAGCCCGAACCGGCAATTCTTCCGGATAAAGCATGGCCCCAGCAGATCCGGAATAGCCGGACCGCACGGTTAGTACCAGCATCGGATCGGCGGCTAGTAACGACGCCGGGCTGGTTCCCACCCAACTCACAACCAGCCGGTGGCCGTTCTGATGCCAGCAATCGGACCCGAAACCGGGTAGTGCCGGGGCATGAATGTCCAATATTTCCAGCGCCTCCTGATCAACATGAAAAGCAAGCTGCATACCCAGTATTTCGCCTCCTGTAAAACTCTGCAGTTCAATTCGTTGCTCCTCCCCGGGGCCCGATGGTCCATCAACCAGTTTACAAACCCAGGGAGCAGCATACCGGTCATCCGGACCGGCCACCACAGTGGCAACCGCGTTTCCATTGACATCACCTTTTTTTACGGCCTCAAAGGTCGGGCATGCCAATGCGCTCATCGTGTCCAATCCCGGCATAAATGCCCAGGAGGGCGCCTTCGGAAGGCTGTCATATATGCCCAAAATAAGTTTACGGATCTCTACGATATCAAAAGTGGTAATACTGTTGGAATTATTCGCATCGCCGGCGACAAACTGCCAGGGCTCCAGGAATGGCATGATCCCTAATATCTGGCGGTTGATCTGGACCAGGTCGAAGGTACTGACCCCATTAAGCGGATCGCCCGATTTTGACGGTATGACTTCATAAAACGATGCAGCAGGCAAACCGGCAACCTGCTCAAGTGAATACATACCGTTGGTAACCGGGAGCGTGACAGAAGCGCCGCCACCCGGCACCTGTACCTGTAAACTGTAATTCAGCAAGGTATCACCCCAGGGGGTTTCGATATGGCAGGTCGGCAGCAGATACTGATCGATCTTTTGCCGGATGGAATCCATGGTACTTGCCGGACCACCGCCGCGCACATCAAAAAGCACTTCACCGGTTCCCGGTTCGATCACAATGAACGTCGGCGTTCCGTAAAACGGCCCGAATTGTCCGCTCTTATAAGGCTGAACCGCTTCCAGGCTTCCACCGTCCGAACCGGCAGCCGGCATGGTCAACCCCTTGCTGATCTTGTACTGCGCCACCACGCTGTTGATATCGGCACTTTTATCGCTCAACATAAAGAACTCTACCTGGCCGCCATATTTTCCTTTTACAGATTCATACAGGCTTTGCCAATGCGGAGCATGGGTCGCACAGGGCGGACAGGTGGTAAAAAAGACCTCCAGAACGACGACCTTCCCCTGGTTAACAAAATCCTGGTAGAGGTGCCGGGTCTTTCCGCCCGAGTCGGTTATCGTAAAGTCCGGGGCAGGAGTAGCCGCAAGGTTGGCGGTACAAATAAACAACAACGGGAATAGTAGTGTTCTAAACATCGATCATGGGTATTTGTCCGCAAAACAACAGTCGAGTGTCGCACTAACAGTCGAAATTTGTTGCCGGACGGTTGGATCACGTGTTCCGCAAAAGCATCCTGACCGCAACACATCACTCTTTTGGAACCTGTACACAAAATTACACAAATGGACCAAGACCATAACAACTGGAACAAACTGACCCCTGAAGAGGAATATGTCATTGAAAAAAAAGGCACGGAGCGCGCGTTCACAGGTGAGTACTGGAATCATAAAGGAAGCGGCATATTTGTTTGCCGAAGGTGTAACACCCCACTCTACCGCTCTTCTGACAAATTTGACAGCGGCTGCGGCTGGCCGTCCTTTGATGATGAAATTCCGGGCGCAGTTACTCGGGAAACAGACAACAGCCTCGGGATGCGCCGAACAGAAATCCTTTGTGCCAATTGCGGTGGGCACCTCGGACATGTATTTGAAGGAGAACGGATGACCCCTAAAAACACCCGGCACTGCGTTAACTCTCTGTCCATCCGGTTCATTCCGGCAACGGATGTGACCGACTCCGGCGACTGACACCAAAATCACGCTCTAATAAGGTAATAGAACAAACCCGCTCCCGGATAAATGGCAGCAGGGTTGCCGATCATGGACCCGGTAGTCCCCGCACTCAGTCAATCCTGTCCTCCCGCGCTTCCTCCCGTTTCTGGATATAGTCCGCCCAGATCGACTTGTAATCATAGGAAAGGTAGATATCCGTATCGTATGCCCCCCATGCCCCGTTTTGCAGGGCCAGGTTGAGCCGCCGCACACTATTTGCCGGCACCTGTAGCACGATCACATGCCCCAGCCCCATGGCAATGGTCCAGGAAATTATGCGGGCATCAGTGGTTGGGAACATATCCCAAAACCCCTGCGCTTCCAGTACGCGCCGGATCTCCTGCAGGTTTTTGTCCTGCTGATGTCGCAGGATAATGGTCACCATAACGCTGTCCTCTAATGCAATGGCTTTGGGTTCAAAAGACGGGCCAGGAGAATTAGTGTCGGGTTGTGGGACCGGCTCCTGTGCCTGTATGCCAGCCAGTAAACACAGAAAGAATAGTGCGACTAAGGGGATTCCTTTTTTATACATAGCAGATTTGTTTAGCGCCGGAAGAAAACCCCGGAATAGGTTCGGGCGCGTTCAAATGAAGCCGCAAAGATATGACGGCGAGTCAAGCTGTACGCCCGCGGCAATCATTCTCCGCCATCTTTTTAATCAAATATGCTACTTTCCAACAACCTGCTATTCGCCAATTTCATTTCTTTTCCCGCAATTCTTGCAGAAGAATCATTTGCTCCTATTTTTGCCATTGCTGCTCCTGACCTGCAGCACTGAAGTTTGATTCACCTTTAACCAACGACCCGGATCCCGGCCTGCTGATATGCGCAAACATCCAGTTGCTCTACCCTATCTGTTTTTCACCGAAATGTGGGAACGCTTCGGCTTTTACCTCATGATCGGGATTTTCTTTCTGTACATGACCGACACTACCACGGGTGGCCTGGAATTTGACCGCGCCACGGCTTCGGACATCTACGGAACATTTATTGCCCTGATCTATGTCACGCCGTTTATCGGCGGGCTGCTGGCAGACCGGCTTCTCGGTTTCCGGCGCAGTATTGTAATAGGCGGCTTGCTGATGGGAGCCGGTTACTGCCTGCTGGCCATACCACAAAACCTGACGACCTTTTACAGTGCCCTGGGCCTGATTATCATCGGTAACGGCTTTTTCAAACCGAACATCTCCACTCTTCTTGGGAATTTATACAATGAAGAGCAATACAAAGCCCAAAAGGATGATGGGTATAACATCTTCTACATGGGCATCAATATTGGCGCCCTGATCTGCAACTTCATTGCTGCTTACCTGCGCAACAATTTCTCCTGGGGCCATGCTTTTGCGGCTGCGGGAATTGGCATGTTCGTAGGCGTAGTCGTCTTCCTGGCCGGCAGCCGCCATGTAGCCCATGCCGATGTTCGTAAGGAAGCCAACCCTGCAGAAGGGGGCGTACTGACGATCCTTTCGTCGGTATTACTACCGGCTATCATTACCGGTGTACTGGCATGGAATATTCCGGGGAACCTGCTAGGTTCGGACTCCACCGACGCTTTCATTTTCGGCTCCATTCCGGTCATTGGATTTTTCCTCTGGATATTGTGGAAAGCAACACCCGCTGAGAAACCACGGATCAAGGCCTTATTAGCCATTTATGCAGTAGTGATCATCTTCTGGGCTGTTTTCAAGCAAAACGGCACCGCCCTCACTACCTGGGCTGAGTTTTATACAGACCGCTCCATGCCGGCCTGGATGGAGGCCCCGGCCCAAATGATGGGAATGGTACAGGATATTAAGAACACACCGGACACTTTCCCGGCATATGATAATCAGTTCCGGACAACAACAGATCCTGCAACTGGAGGCATCCTGACGGAGGTCACCACCCATCCGTATTTCAAAAACGTACCGGAAGCGGAACGCCCGCCAGCCGGTGAAAGCCAAAAACTGGTATCCACCGAGATCTACCAATCCGTGAATCCGTTTTTCGTCATTGTATTCACTCCGCTACTGGTCTGGTTTTTCGGACTGCTGCGAAAACGGAGGCGGGAGCCCACTACACCCGGCAAGATCGGACTAGGCCTGGTGGTGACCGCATTGTCCACCCTGGTAACTGTAGGGGCGGTATATGCCAGCCATAACGGATCCATAAAAGCATCTGTAGGCTGGTTGTTTGCAACATACGGTGTAGTCACGATCGGTGAACTCTGTCTCAGTCCGATGGGCCTGTCCATGGTATCCAAAATGGCACCTGCCCGGATCGCCGGTCTGATGATGGGTGGCTGGATGCTGGCCACCTCTATTGGTAACAAGCTGAGCGGCATCCTGGCAACTATGTGGGATGGTTATGATAACAAGGCAAACTTTTTCTGGGTAAACTTCGTACTCCTCGCTTTGGCAGCAGGGGCCCTTTTCCTCATGCTGCGTTGGCTCAACCGGATCTTCCGGGAACAAGGGCTTACCTAGTTTAACGTTCAGGTAAAAGAAGATGGCGGGGTATAGTATCACCTGCTGCAACGACAGTAGTACCTATACCCTGCTATCTGCTATTCTTGGTACTTATTCAATATCGATACAACCTTAACTGTATTACGTATGGCAAAAAGACGAAAACTAACGAAGCAGCGCCAATCGACCCGCGACCGGGAGGAAATGAAGAAATTTCTCACTATTGTGGCTATTGCAACCATCCTCCTGATGTTGCTCATGTATTTTATCCTGAAGGGTTAACGGAGGCATGCCAGGACCAGCCGGACTGTCGGGCAACATGCACATTATATTGAAACAAGTACTCCCGTAAGGTCAGGAAAGCCGGTTTTTATAATCCCGGTAGTGGAACCTGCGCACTACATCCAAATGCCCGTCTTCGCGCCAGATCGCGATAGATGGGTGGGTTACACCATTGAAGGTGGTGGTTTTTACCATAGTGTAATGGATCATATCTTCAAATACGATCCGCTCTCCCACCTTCAATGGCTTTTCAAATCCGTATTCCGTCATAAAATCACCACTCAGGCAGCTTACCCCGCCCAGCCGGTATTGATTGGGATCTCCCGGCGGGGGTTCCGCAGTCGCGTGGCGTACACGGGGCCGGTAGGGCATCTCGAGGGTATCCGGCATATGTGCCGTAAAGGAAACATCCAGAATTGCGATCAGTATCCCTTTGTTTTCTACAATATCCAGCACAGTTGACACCAACACACCGGTATCCCAGGCGATAGCGCTGCCAGGCTCCAGGATAACATGCAGGTGTGGATATTTGCTTTTGAAATTTTGCAGAACCCGGATCAGGTGATCTACCTGGTACCCTTGCCGGGTCATCAGGTGTCCGCCGCCGAAATTCACCCATTTCAGCTGTGGCAGAAAAATGCCAAAACGCGCTTCAAAATATTCCAGGGTTTTCTCCAGATCATAACTGGTGCTTTCACATAAGGTGTGAAAATGCAGGCCTTCAATGCCTTCCGGCAAGCGGCCGTTCAGGTTTTCCACAACTTCTCCAAGCCTCGAGCCAGGTGTCGCCGGGTTATACAGGTCTGTACCGACCGGAGACCATTCCGGGTTCACCCGCAGCCCTGCGCTGATCTTATCCGGATGGCGTTCCAGGCGCTTCCGGTACCGCTCGTACTCCGTAAGCGAGTTAAAGGTTATATGGCTGGAGTACCCCATGATCCGGTTAAACTCCCGGGGGATATATGCCACAGAATAGGTATGCGCCTTTACTTTCATTTCTTCAAAGCAAAGACGGGCCTCACTCAAGGAAGAAGCCGTTGCGCCGCTTAAATATTTGCGTACCAATGGGAATGCACTCCACATGGCAAATCCTTTAAAAGCCAGGATGATCTGTACATCCGCCGTCTTTTGCACATGGTCGATCAGTTCCAGGTTTTTACGCAGCCTGGCTTCATCCAGCACGAAACAGGGGGAAGGGATTTTGGAAATATCCATATATGTTAATTTACTTGCGTATCTGAGGGCGAATGTACTGCACCAATACCAATACTACCCAAAGCATAGGTAGCCATATGCACCACCGGTGGTTTTTTTTCCAAATTGACAAAACGGGCTGATCAATACCCTAGAAGCCATCTCAAACCCGGAACTACAACCACCACAGTTCCACCAACCGCCCCGACTGCCAGAATACTATTGCATTTTGATCAAACATTTTACCCAACCGGATCCCGTCCGCAGCGGAAAGTCCAGGCACCCACCAGCCTGCCTCGGCAGGCCAGTCACCGGAAGCACTCAGGTGAAAGGCGGGGAAAAGGCCTTCACCGACTAGTGTAGTCAGCAAACGGCGCAAAGCCTTATTTCGAACTTCATTTTCGGCTTCTGATAATAATTGTGAACCCGGATTGGCTGCTGTAATAAAGCAAAACGTATCCAGACTCCTGTGCTGAAGCCAATTTTTCACTTCATTTTGAAGTGGCCCGATCGTAATATCAAAAGCCGGCTCCACCACCCGGTAGATTGTCCGTAAATAGGCAATAACCAGCCGCCGGTCGAGTGTTGGAGGAGAATCTTCGAGCCTTGTTAGCACGGCAAAGGGTTTTGACATACTTTTGCGGCGATTTAAGATGAGTTGTTTTATGCAACGCCGCCTGCTTTCCGGCAATTGCCGGCGGCGCGGTTCAATTTTAACGGATTAATGGAAGAAAGACAAAATAACCTGAATACCATCATCGGGATGGGGCTGATCTTCCTGCTTGTATACCTGTGGATGCAGTATTCTGCGCCAAAAGAACCACAGCAGGATGCAGAACAGCCTACAACCACGCAGGTAGAACCCGAAGCCGGCAATGCCCCGGATGCTGCAGGGCAGACTGCCGCCTTACCTGCAACCGTGCCTGACGACTCTCTTTCGCAATTGAGGTTGTCCGGCCGGTTTGGCGTATTTGCACCTGGCGCCTCCGGCACAGAGCAACTGGTCACGCTGGAAAATGAACTGATCCGGGTCACCTTAACCAGCAAAGGTGGGCGGATCAAAGAGATTTTTCTGAAAAAATACGACAAGATCAATACTGATTCGGCCGGCAATGCCAATCAAAGCCCGGTCTATTTGTTGGAGGATTCTAAAAACCGCTTTGAATACGCAATCCCGGCTGCACAAGCTGCCGGACCGGTCAGCACGGCTGATTTGTATTTTCAGACCACCAAAAACAGAAACACGGTTACCTTCCGGGCACCAACCACAACTGGTGGATTTCTGGAACAGACCTATACCCTGAAGCCGGACAATTACGAGCTGGATTACCAGATCGGCGGCCAGCAACTGCAATCGGCATTTGCTTCCGGGAAAAATACCCTGCAGCTCAACTGGGTTAACCACCTGGACAAACTGGAGCGCAACCAGGAGTATGAGCGCAATATGTCGACTGTCTATTTCAAACCCAACGACGACGATCCGGACTATTGCGACTGCCGGAGTGACGATACGGAAGAAATGGGGGATCAGCCGATCAAGTGGTTCAGCCATTCCAACCAGTTTTTTAACACGTCTATCATCGCACGGGATTTTTCATTCAAGCAGTTTACCGGCGAAACGATCATGCAGACCGATGCTGATCAGGACCTGAAGATACTTAAGGCAACCGCCGAGATCCCGATGGATAAGGGCCGGGTCAGTATGACCATTTACTCCGGACCGAACGAATTTGAGCGCCTGCGCGCCTACAAGGTCTCTCTGGAGGATATTATTCCCTTTGGCTCCAGCATTTTCGGGGCTATCAACCGCTGGATAATCCACCCGCTGTTTGCCTTCCTGTCCCGCTTCATCGGCAGTGCGGGCTTTGTGATCCTGGCGCTGACCCTGCTGGTAAAATTTGCGTTGTATCCGCTTACCTACCGCATGGTATACAGCCAGGCCAAAATGGCCGCGTTAAAGCCCAAGATAGACGAACTGCGGAAAAAGTTCGGCGGCGACCAGCAGGCCATGTCTGTAGAGACCATGAAACTCTACAGTGAATTTAAGGTGAACCCGCTGGGCGGCTGTCTGCCGATATTTATGCAGATGCCTATTTGGTTTGCACTGTACCGGTTTTTCCCGGCGGCTATTGAATTCCGGCAGGCCAGTTTCCTTTGGGCGACCGACCTGTCGAGTTACGATGTAGCCTTTCATCTGCCCAACTATGTATGGGGCTTTGGCAACCACATCAGTGCCTTCACCCTGATATGGGTAGCCACCACGCTCTGGTACACCTGGTACTCGATGAAGCAGATGGATACCTCGGCCATGACCGGAAACGAGCAAATGAAGATCATGAAGTACATGCAATTCGGTATGCCGGTTATGTTCATGTTCTTTTTCAACAGTTTTGCATCCGGTCTGACACTTTATCTGTGTTTCAGTAACATTCTGAATATTGGCCAGACGGTGGTCACCAAACAGTTCCTGATCGACCACGACAAGATCAAGGCAAAACTGGAAGCGAATAAGAACCGGCCCAAAAAAGCCGGTGGCTGGCGCGAACGGTTTGAATCGGCCATGAAAGAACAGCAACGCGTTCAGGAAGAACGCGCCAAAAAAGGCAAGAAATAAACCGCTCTAAAAACCGGTGATAACGGGCAGGTTGAGAAAAGGCTGATTTTGATGACGCCTTTGATTAACTTGCCCGTTGTTTTTTATACCAGCTGATTTTGCTATGATCAACCTGCTATCCGACACCGTAACCAAGCCGACGCCTGACATGTTGCAATCTATGATGGCTGCAAATGTCGGTGACGATGTGTTCCGCGAGGACCCCACCATTAATGCACTGGAGGAAAAATGTGCAGCCCTGTTCGGGAAGGAAGCCGGGTTGTTTTGCCCGAGTGGCACCATGACCAACCAAATTGCGCTAAAAGTACATACGCGTCCGCTGGACGAGGTGATCTGTGATGAAATGAGCCATATTTTCCAGTATGAAGTGGGCGGGTATGCATTCAACAGCGGGATCGGTATCAACCTTATCCGCACCCCATACGGGATTCTGGATGCCGGCCAGGTGGAAGCAGCGGTCCGTCCCCGGTTCGACTGGCTGCCTAAAAGCACCCTCGTGGTTATTGAAAACACCTGTAACCGTGGTGGAGGTGGTGTTTATACCCTCGATGCTATCCGGCAGATCCAGGAAGTCTGCAGGAAAAACAAGTTAGCCCTACACCTCGACGGTGCACGCATCTTTAATGCACTGCACGTTTCCGGCGATACTCCCCGCGATATTGGCGGCACTGTTGATAGCATCAGTATTTGCCTGTCGAAGGGACTCGGCGCACCTGTAGGTTCAGTTTTAATAGGCGATCAGGATTTCATCGCCGAAGCCCGTCGGGTACGCAAGGTCATGGGAGGCGGCATGCGCCAGGCCGGCTACCTGGCTGCAGCCGGTATTTACGCCTTGGACCATCATGTAGAGCGGCTGAAAGAGGACCATACACATGCCCGGCAGCTGGCTGCCGCATTAGATGCATTACCTTTTGTTTCCAATATCCGGCCCGTACAGACCAATATAGTCATCTTTGACCTGCTTCCACCGGCTACACCGGCACATTTCCTGGAGTTCCTGGAGCACAACCAAGTAAAGGCATCTGCTTTTGGCCCACAAACCATCCGCCTGGTCACACACCTTGATGTAGATTCGGAGATGATCGGGAAGGCGATTGAAGTGTTCGGGCGTTACTCCCCTCCAAGCAAATCCCAGCCATAGCCCGACTGGGTCCACCAGCCATAGGTAGAGAACCGTACTATGCCGTGGTCCGGAGCGTATACATATGTGGCACCATTGCCATCCAGGGCCATTGGGGAATTGTCGATCACTACATTAAGCCGGTCATAAGTGGTGCCAAACAGCGTATAGTTTTCCACATATCCCTCCCGGAAACATTCACAATAGGAAAGGTCGGTTTTCCAGCCGGTTAAATTGACTTTCGGTCCTGACACAGGCAACAAGGACAATCCGGCAGATTGAAAAGGGTAGCCCATTATCCTGGACTTCAGATAGTCGGTACCAATAGGTGATACGATCAAAGAATCGTTCCGGACGTTCAGGTAATACGTATATACACTATCGCGTTCGAAGCCCATCCAGGGGTCAATATCGCCCACGTAGCGCAGTGATTCTGCAATTTTATACCCATGGGCATCCCTGGATACGACCTCTATCACAAGGGTGTCATCGGTATAGGTAAAAGTACCTGCTCCGTTTTCAAAGTAGTTTTCACCCAACAAGCCAATATAGTGGGAAACCTGCCCGACGGCCAGCTGATCAAATTTTACCGGATTTGTATTCAGGGGCGGACCGGGCGCACACGATTCTTTCTTACAACCAGAAGCCAGCAAAAGCATTATGCCTGAACCGGCAATAAAAAAGGAGCAATTTTTTCGCATATCCATAGACGTAGTTTTTTCAGAAAGACAGCCCCCCGGACATAAAACGTTGGTTTTAACGCAATTGAATTTAAAATTAACTACCGGAATTAGGATTCCTCCGTTACCTTTACAGTAATATTGCTTTGGTTTAGAACTATTTACACATGGAAACGGACGCTTCAAAACATCAAAAATCCTCCCGCCCTTCTTCCTGGTTAATTGGTTTGCTCCTGCTGTTACTGTTCGCTTTAGCGACCTATTGGTATTTTATTTCCAGGGGCACAGGCCCTGATACCAGGTATGCCTTTGCTATTGGTCATTCCTTTGATGATCCGGTTGTCTTTTATGAAGGGCAGGGTCTGCAATTCGATTTGATGCCTTTCGATCGCCGGCTATTGAAAGT
Organism: Bacteroidota bacterium; assembly: GCA_006226345.1. Taxonomy (GTDB): domain Bacteria; phylum Bacteroidota; class Bacteroidia; order Chitinophagales; family Saprospiraceae; genus M3007. The sequence continues at coordinate 21,298 of SBHD01000218.1, forward strand.
TTATATCCCCGCCGGCGAGGATCTGAGCAAACCGCGTCATCTGTTGGTGGAGGATGGCGAGCTGGACTTCCTGGGGCTGGTAAAAAAAGATCAGACCTTCATTCCGCTTCAGTTGTTCCAGATCCATAATGACAGACCTGGCAAGCCGGAATCTCCCGTATCCGACTGTGTTACTTATCTTGAAGTTCCGGGAATGGTTGGAGATACGATCTTGGTACTGATCGACCGCAAATATATCCTGCAGGGAACATTGGCTTCGCCCGCTTTATATGCCATTCGTTTTTGCGAAACGACCCGGGAGCATGAATTCCAGGTGCTCGGGCCTTATTCCGGAACATTGGCTTCGAAGGGCGGCACCCCCTCTCAAACCTTCTGGTATCGCATTCAGCAATCTGGCGATACTATACGGTTTGGCCAGAATCCTGCGCTTGCCATGTACAGCCTGTCTGGCGGACCGGCACCTGTGCCTATCAAACCAGCCATGTACGGCGCATCCAGCAGCCCTGCCACTGCAGTAACCAAGGTAATATTTTCCATGCCCCGCAGTATGGAGTCCCCCTGGGTCTACCTGAATGATAAACGGCTGACCAAGTTCACGCTGAATGCCACCCGCAACCAGGTTATCTTTTGGGTCAAACAAAACGGGCAACAAGTAAACGTGCGCGTCGGCGACAGCAATTGCGAATGTCAGGGCAGCGGGCAGGCGCTTAATCCGGTGCTGGAACTGGCAGGTTTTTGTGAATGCCGGGATGTACAGGTATCAGTCCAACTGGACCCCGGACTGGATCGCTTCCGCAACAAGATCCGGATCTACGTCGATGGCCAACTAACCGACATCCGTATCCCCCCGGCCGGGCAGCCATTGGTATTGTCCGTTCGGAAAACGGACCGGGACCAGTTCGTAGAAATGAAATTATTGCTTCCAGACGATGATGGCAACACCGGATTGTTTGACCTCTGTAGTTTTACGGTGCCTACCGAATCCACAAGAGTCAATATGAGCCCATCCTGCCATTGTGCCGAGTGCC
>SBHD01000040.1 GCA_006226345.1 Bacteroidota bacterium
TGCTGATATCAGCAACAGCCTCTTTTTTTTACCGGCAAGGAACTTCTGACTATCGTACCCCGATAATCTCCACCTCTGCACCGGTAAGTGCCGGGTTGAACCAGCAGTCTATGTTATTGGCCTTAAACGACGCAACTGCGGCGCGGGCCTCTTCCGGATTATTGTAACCTTTTACGATATAGCTGGCTCCCTGAGCGCCGCCCGGGCAGGAACTGCCAGGGTGCCACAACAGGTACAATCCTTCAATCGGGGGCGCCTTATCTACCGGCGTATCCTTACAATACACAGCAAACTGTACATAGTACAATTCGCTTACCGGCGTAAAAATATCGTCGCCTACTTGTCCACGGCCTTTACGCACCGTACGTTGAACATTTTCACCGTTCACCGTTACGGTCGTTGCCGGATCGGGAGCGGAATAAGCCACAGGCGCAACTCCGTCGGTACTGTAAGTAACCGGGCTAAGCCCCTTGGCCGTCGTCGTTGATGGGCGACCCTGGATCTTGGCCAGAGCAGCGGCCCGGCGACTTTCTTCATCCGTATTTGTTGTGGTATTATAGGTTACCGGCTTGGGGCTCTCTGCACTGTAAGTAACCGGAGTTTTGGAATCGGAGGCAGGCTGGTACCGCTTCTGCAATTTTACCTGCCCGTTAACTGCGAATGCCAGACAAGCAAACAACGAAAGAAAAAATAAGCGTTTCATTAGTGTTTGTAAATTAGTTTACAGGATGAATTTGATACACTACTAGCCATACAGCCAAACTGTATAGCCTGAGAAGCAACGAATAAATAACAGAGGGACCAGCAAAGAAAGATCAACTTTCAGTGCCCAAATCTCCAAAATTTTAAGGCACTGTGCCATAATAACTGCAGCTTATGGCAAGAAATTGTTGAAAATCAGGGATTTCCCTGATATAAAAATTACAAAACAATTTATTTACAAAAAATATTACAACAGCGCCGCCCCAAAAACACCGGCGCTGTCGCCCAGTTTGGGTTTCAGGAATACCGTATCGATCCGCGTATTGAACAGGTATTTTCCAGCCTCCCGCACACCGTCTGTGTACAACCGGTCAATATTACCAACTCCACCGCCCAACACAATCGCATCGGGATCGACAATATTGACCACGTTGGCGATCGCTTTCCCGAAATACCGGGTCAGTCGATCGAGCGTAGCCGTTGCAGCCGGATCTGCTCCGGCACGGGCAACAATTTCCGGCAGTTTGCGGTGCTCGCCGGTCAGACTAGTATAATACCGCTCCAAAGCCGGCCCGGAGATAACCGTTTCCACACATCCGGTACGCCCGCAGTAACAGGGGCCGCCACTTTCATCCAGAAAATTATGTCCCCACTCTCCGGCAATACCCTGCCGGCCATGGTGCACTTCCTGGCGCAGGACCAACCCGCCGCCTACTCCCGTTCCCATGATCACACCGAAAACAACTTCTGCCTTTGGCAACACTTCCGGTACAGCGCCCATCAGGGCCTCCGCTACCGCAAAACAATTGGCATCGTTGGCCAGACGAACCGGCACGCCCAGGCGTTTTTGCATATCCAGATCGAACGGTTTGTCATTCAGGACGAGCGTGTTGGAGTTTTTGATCGCCCCGGTTTGCGGGTCCAGTGTCCCGGGATGCCCGATGCCAATAAGAGCGGGGTCTTTCCCGGTTTCCTCCCGAAGCAACTCTACTACCCTCGCGATCTGATCCTGGATATGGGCATACCCCCGGTCCGCCTCTGTCGGAAGTCGGCGGCGGGCCAGCACTTCAGGTGATTCCCGGCTCTCCAGTACGACGCCTTCTATCTTTGTGCCTCCTAAATCAATACCCCAGCGTTGCATGTGATCAAACAGTTTTAGATTTTACAATGTATCCGGATCATACCATCGAAGCAGAACTCCTCCCCTGCAAGAGCGCCCGGAAAAAAGGATAGCCTTACCTTAGCGTGGCAGGTTTCAGTTTCCGGTAATGTCCTGAAAAAGGAACGGCTTCATAAAATTTCAACACCACACCTTACTTCAGTCCAGTCGCTATGGCTTCTACAGAAAAGATCGATGCCCAAAATGCTCCCAAGCCAGTGGGATTATACCCGCATGCCCGTCGCGTCGGCAATTTATTGTTTTTGTCGGGAATTGGTCCCCGAAACCCGGAGACAAATGCTGTTCCGGGCCTGGAACGCAGCCCTTCCGGCAATTTTACAGCCTTTGACTTCGAACCACAGGTACACGCTGTTTTTCAGAATGTGCGAACGGTACTGGAAGCCTGTGGCGCCCGCTGGGAAGACCTGGCAGACGTCACGGTGTTTCTGACCAACATGGAACGGGATTTCCACACGTTCAACCGTATTTATGCGGAATATTTCAAGGACAGCCAACCTTGCCGCACTACAGTCGGGATTGACGCACTACCTACCCCTATTGCGATTGAACTGAAGTGTATTGCTGTCGTGCAGGAGGGATAAAAAAAACTCGGCCTGCGACTTCAAGTCGCAGGCCGAGCACCTCCCGGGAACCACCTCCCGCTCTGCCCCTTAGCTCCTTACGGCTGATCGAACATGCCGTAATACAGCTTCAGTGTAGGATCCGTTTCTTTTTCCCGGATCTCCGTCAGGATCGCACTAAGCGCATCCACTTTTTCCTTGTTTGCTTCGCCGCGGTAAAAATTGCGCAGGTCGGCTATCGTCTTGGTGTTGCTAAAACGCCGCCAGAGGCTGGTTTTGGTGTTCAATGCCACCGCCTTGCAATCATCCACCACCTGTTCCAGCAGAGCCGGATCGTTCAAACCGGTCAGGTATTGGGTATACAAGTCGTAAAACTTAAAGGCACCCATGTTATCGATCTTTCCGGCGTGCTGGCGAAACCAGGTGAACACATCAGCCGTAGGATTGGCAGCATAAAGTTCGGCAACCGCCAGCACTACGCCGGGGTTATCATCATCAGCTACTTTTTTTGCTGCCGCAACGGCAGCTTCCGGGTCCAGCAGACTCAACGCATTCAGGCTGGCGCCCCATACGCTGTAAGGCTGGTCAGGCTGCATACCGGCTTCAAAAACGGGAATATACTGCTTGTCGCCGGTGTCGACCAGCACTCCGATCGCAGTCGACCGCACGCCGGGATCCGGATCGCTCTTAGCCATCTGCACAATAGCAGCCAACACATCCGGGTCCGTCATGTCGGCCTTATCGAGGGCATCCCGACGAATGGCCCGGTGCTTGTCTTTCAGCGCCTCCTTCATGATCTGTTTGGCCAGATCGGAGGACTTGTTCTTCAAAAAGTCGATCGCTTCAGAACGGTCCTGGAACAGCGGCGCATGGCGGTACATAAACGCCCATTCTTCAGCGGTGTGCTGATCGTCCTTAACGGCCAGCAGGGCTTTTTCAGCATCGACATTGATCAGGGCCGGGCGGGCGGGTGTGTCGAATGCAAAGGTTTGCGTACGCTTGGTCATCCGGATGGATTCCCGGCGCGCCTTCCCCGAAGCATCATAGATATCCACTTCCAGAGGCAGGTCAAAGATATACGGTACGTCGTCGGATGGCTCCTGGATCTGAGTGATGGTCACAAATGCCTGTCCGGCTGCCTGGTCCCAGTCGTAGCTGATCTCCAGGTTCGGATGCCCGGCATTGAAGAACCACTGGTTGAAGAACCAGTTTAGATCCTGCCCGGTCACATCCTCAAAAGCCAGGCGCAGTTCATGTGCCTCTACATCCGAATATTCGTTTTGGGTCAGATATCGGTTTAATCCGGCGAAGAAAGCATCATCGCCAATCTGTTTGCGCAACATGTGCAAAATAGCGCCACCCTTGTTATAGGAATGAGCATCGAACATGCTTTCGCGGTTCTCGTACCCAAAGTGGATCAGGGGATGCCCGCCATCCAGTGCAGAATAGATATACCCCTGCCGTTCGGTCATCTCGTGGAAATCGGCTTCATCCCGGCCATATTTGTGTTCCAGCCACAGGTACTCGGAATAATTGGCAAAGCCTTCATTCAACGTAACGTTCGCCCAGCTTTCTGTGGTGACCAGATCGCCAAACCAGTGGTGGAACATCTCGTGCGCCACTACTTTCTCATTCATCCAGTGGTTGTCGAGCAGGGAGCGCTTGTCCTGTTGTACAAACTCACCAAAGATCACCCCTGTGGTATTCTCCATGGCGCCGCTGACGTAGTCGCGCACCACCACCTGGGAGTACTTGGAGAACGGATACGGATAGTTGAGTTTATTAGAGAAAAACTCCAGCATTTCCGTGGTATACGGGAAAATATCCCGTGCATAAGGCTCGTATTCCGGTTCTACGTAATAATTCACCGGGATACCCCGCCATTGATCTTTCACCACAGCATATTCGCCGATCGCCATCATGAACAGATAAGGCGCATGCGGCTTGTCCATTTTCCAGTAATCGGTGCGTGTGCCATCTGCATTTTTCTTCGATGACACCAGGGTTCCGTTGGAAAGGGTCGCATATTGATCTTCCACCGTCAGGTACATTTCCTGGGTGCAACGCTCATTGGGTTTATCCACCGTCGGGAACCAGTGCGAGTTGCTCTCGGTCTCACCCTGTGTCCAGATCTGTTTGGGCTTACCTGGCTCCGAACCGTCGGGGTTGATAAAATACAGGCCTTTATCACTGGTAATGGCCATGCTGCCACCAAAATCATCACGTTCTTCCGGTTTCGCCGTGTAGTCGATCACCACGGTATAAGTATCGTTCCGGGTAAAGGTCTTCCCGAGCCAGATCGTTAGTTGTTTGTTGTCGTATTCATATGCCAGGGTGTCCTTCCCGCCTTCAAAACGGACGCCGTGAATATCAAAGTTCTTGGCATCCAGCGTAAGCCGGTCCGTCGGATAGAACCACGGCCGAAGCGTGAGCGTCGCCGTACCCAGGGCGCGTTGTTTGGTCCAGTCAAAGGACAACGCCAGTTTAGTGTGGATCAGGTCGTGCTCAAATGTGTGGGAAGCGTTGTAGCGCGGTAGTGAGTCAGGCCGTTCCTCGACATCGGGCGTTATAACCGCCTCATCCATAAAAACATAGTCTTCCGGCTCCTCTTCCGGCGCTTCACCGGTAAGGGGTTTGCCGATCGTATCCCATTCCACCGGCTCATCCGGCAACATCGGGTTTTTGGAAGCCATGGTTTTGTCGGCCGTTTTGGGCGTACAGGCCACCACCAAAAGAACAAAGGCTACAGCCAACGCTGGCCACAGGTTTTTCGAACGATTCAGAAAATTTGACATAATACAAAAATGCATGATAGAAATTTGACAGGAATTTTTCGGATCGCACAGGACCGTTTCAGGCCTGAATTATTGCCGGATCGCCTTTTGTATAGGAGACGCAACCGCTCAACCCGGCTACCCGGAAACAGATCAAAGACGAAAAGGCTGCAAGGTTACCGGCTTTTTACCGATTTTTCGCCGCCTTTCGCCCAAATGGCCCATTTCAAAAGCCATTAACGTAAAACAAACGCTCATGGAGCAAAAAACGTACATCGACCAGTTCTACGACCTCATTCTGCAATACGGACCCAGGATACTTTCCGCCCTGACCATCCTTATCGTCGGGCTTTGGCTGATCCGGCGCATCTCCGAGTCATTTGAACGGCTGCTACAAAAACGGAACGTTGACCCCAGCCTGCAACCGTTTCTGACCACCATGACGGATGTCGCCCTCAAGGTGGCCCTGTTGCTGGTGGTAGCAGCCCAGGCCGGCATCGAAACCACCTCCTTCATTGCGGTCTTCTCTGCAGTGGCCTTCGCCGTCGGTTTGGCCTTGCAGGGCAGCCTGAGCAATTTTGCCAGCGGTGTACTAATACTCCTCTTCCGGCCCTACCGGGTCGGAGACCTGATCTCTGTGGAAAACCACCTCGGTTTCGTGACCGAGATCCAGATATTCAACACCATCCTGACCACCGAACACGGGAAAAAGATCGTGATCCCCAATTCCAAAATGACAGATGACGCCATCGAGAACGCACCAAAAGAAACGGAAGTCCAGGTAGAAGTCAGTGTGCTGGTGGACAGCGCCACCCCCGTCCCGGTACTGCGGGAAGCCGCTGAGGCAGCCGCTGCACGCTGCCCCTGGGCGTTGCCAGGACGCCGTGCTGAAGTCGTACTGTCCGGGGTCAACCGCGATGACATGAAGGTCGATGTCGCGATCTGGACGGTAGGCGAAAACTATATCCACACCCTGGATTATATCTACGAGGCCCTGCTGGAAGAATTCACCGCCCGGAAGATCCAACTGGCGCCGGAACGACGCAGGGAAATACTGGCGTAAACCCGTTACATGATCTGACGCTGAAAGGATTGTTTTCACTGCAAAAGCGCCGGGGCGCGGAGTTAAACCCTCCGCGCCCCGGCGTCTTTATGGTAAAAAAGAAAACCTTATCGCTGCAGGGCAAAGCGCACTACACGCCGCAACCCGTCAGCAGCCTGCAAATCCAGGAAATATAGCCCCTCCGGCAATTGGTCGGGCAATTGCAACTGCCGGACGTCCTCCTCTCCGGCCAGTTCCCGGCTTACCAGCAGCCGGCCGCGGCTGTCCATGATCCGGACCTGCGACGGCACATCCGGCCAGTTGCGCAGATCCAGAAAAAGCGTCCCGCGTGTCGGATTGGGATAAACCAGCACCGTGGCATTCCGCGTATCCGGTTCCGGAGATTGCCGGTCTGCCCCGGGGTCCTGGACCGGCTCCATGCCTACCGGACAGAAAAAGGTATTCAAATAGGCCTCGTAATAGGTCTGCGTAGCCAGCCGTGCCACTACCTGGATATATGGTGGACTGCTCTGCGCCGGCAGTTTGAAGGCAAAAATATCGGAAGTGCCGTTCGCCAGCCCGTTTACCTTGGATGCAAAACGAATGGAATACATGGGTGAAAAGTTCGGATTGCGCACACCGTATTCCCAACCTTCCGGGCTTATGTATATCGAATTGTTCGCCGGCTCCATGGCTGTGACCCCGTGTGGCAATTCAAAGGCAACGTACACCATTTCCTGCGAGCAATTGTTCGTCACGCGAATTCGATAGGTCTGGTTGTCTCCGGCATCCCGGGTAATGCTCAACAGCTCATAGACCATGCATCCGATCGTTTTGACATCGCAGGGGTTGGTTTCGGTGACAGTCACCTGAAAACAACAATCGGATGAATTTCCGCAGCTGTCCCGGGCTTCATAACAAACCGTGGTGACACCGGCCGGAAACCCACTACCCGAAGGCAGCCCCGACATTAATGCCAGTTCCATTCCCGGGCAAGGACAGTCGGATGAGGCCTGCGGCAGCGTATACTGCACGATAGCCGGATTACCGCTTTCTACCGTCATACCAATATTGGACGGGCAATCGATACTGACTACCGAGGGCGCCGGCGTTTGGTATTGCATTAAATAGGTCACGATGGTATCGCAACCGGCCGATGCCGGTACCGTATCGAGTACCATTCCTGGCGTGGTGTACTGACCGCCGGCCACAAAGACCGTTTCACCGGGACAGAACAATATCGTTTCGGTCCGCAGCGGGCGTTCCAAAAGCATCAAGGTATAGGTCAAAATGGTATCGCAACCGCCGCCCGTACCCGGCACCGTGTCCAGTACTGTTGCAGGAGCCCCGTACAGGTTCCCGCCAATTAAGATCTGTTCATCAGGGCACAGATCAACCTGCTCCGACCGTTCGGGCAACGGCAACATGATCAGGGTATACGTAATGATCGTATCACAGCCACCATTCACTCCGGGCAGGGTATCTACAGCCGTACCGGATGTAGTGTAGATCGAATCATTGAGCGGAATCGCATCGCCTGCGCAAAACAAGATCGTATCGGACAGGGTTGGGAGCGGCAGAAGGTCCAGGATCAGCGTTCTGACCGTGTCACAGTCCCCGCCGGTACCCGGGATGGTATCCGTCAGGGAAGCCGGACCGGTATACACCACCCCGTTGATCACCAGTGAATCGCCCTGGCAAAACAACACCAGTTCCATTTCCTCCACGAGGGGCAACACCTGCACCAACGCAGAACCGACAGTAGTATTCCCGCAGGCGTCGGTGAGTGTCACGGTATATATGGCGGGCGCAACCGGCGCCACCACCAGGGTCGCCGAGGTGTCTCCGGTATTCCAGTTATAGGTAAAAGGTTCCATACCCATGGCATCCGGGATCAATTCCGTTGCCTGACCGGCGCACACTTCCACACCGGCCAGCGCTACCTCGGGAGGTGTGCCGTCTTCAATAAAAAAGGCCAGTTCCGTCTGGTCGCAGGAACAGGCATCTTCCAGCAGGAGGTTGAAAAACTCCGGGCCTTCGGGCTGCATATCCTGGAATACTGTTACCGGCACTAACACATCACTCTGGCCGGCCGGGATCACAACCGGACTGGTCAGCGGTGCATAATCCGTACCGGCAATAGCAGTGCTGGCGGGATCAATGGCAAAATGGATTTCCAGGGGCATACTGATATCATTGTTATCCCGCACAAAACGGATAAATGCCGGATCGCAACCCTCCACTGCAGCAGGCATTCCGCCGGGATACACGGCTTCAGCCAGGGCAGAACCACCCGCATCAAAAGAATTGGCACGCAGGAATACGGCACTGGCAAATTCTGAATCGCCGAGATCGGCAATAGCCAGTTTGATGTGGTAGGTTGAGCAGGGGATCACATCGGCGGTAGCAGTAAAAACGGTCGTCCAGCCATCCAGCTCGCATTCGTTCATCGCCACCGGCGGAAGGAAGGTACAGGGTGGAAAAAAGGTGTTATTGAGGTAATACGTACTGTTGGAAATATAGTTGATGTTATTGGTCGATACCGGAGTATTACTGCCCGGGATCAGGGCAATATTCTGGGTTCCGGGAATACCCGGACCACTGATAAAAAAGCCGAACACATCATTAAAATCGGAACCGACATATTCACAATACTCCTCCGAACCGAATACAAAATCAAACTGCACTGTGTTAGCGGTCGGCGTAAAGTCAAATTCAATGGTAGACAAGTCGTATTGATTACCCGGCGCCAGCGCGGCCAGGTCCGGATCGTCCGGTGTATCATTTCCAAACCCCAGACTGGCCCCGGGGTTGAAGTTGGGGCCGGGCAATATGCCTACCCGGTCGGTACACAGGATCATACCGGTCTCCAGTCCGATATTGGTAGCGCCATTGGCAAAAGTTCCCCGGGAATTGGCGTTGCCGGTCGCGGTAATATTACTGACTTCAAAACAGTCGCCGCCGATAAGGGTGTTCGTAATCAGGTTTTCCGGGCTCACACCGCCGGCCACCGAAAGGTTGGCGGCATCGGCCTGCGGGAGGGGCTTCAGCAGTTTCCCGGAAGGCACCGCACAACTCATGCACCGGAGACTCAGATACAGTGGGATAGTAGTCAGGGGCTGCAGGGAAGCGGCAGACAGATCCAGGTCTGCGCAACTTTCACCGGCAATAAACCGGAGCACATTGGCCCGGCCGTTCTTTTCCGGCCCGACCGGGATCGCATGCCGGGCAGCCTGTAGTTGAAAAACTGCCTGCTGGCCTTGTACCGCGCTGTTGGCGATGATCTCGTACGTCTCACCGGGTATAAGATCACAGATCCGGATCGTGGATGTTCCTTCCGGTACATCGAGTGGTGTGCGTAATTGCGTGCCGGATAACTGGACCGGCGCGTAGGACTGGGCGAAAAGCAGAGAGGGCAACAGGGGGAGCACTGCGCACAGGAGCACAGTGGCTTTAGGTGTGAATAGGTTCATATGTATTATTTGGTGGTTGAATAAATACTACTGCAAACAGCGGAAGGCCGGTTTTGGGCGGTTAAGCATTTAGGTTAAAAGCCATGATTGCGGAAGGCGTATTGGTTTTCTGAATAAAAAAGATGCTTCTGTTCACGTCGATGGTAGCAATTATAAAACGGAACAAAACGGCCGCAAACGGGCCGGTATGGGGATTTAAAAAAGCGCTGGTGTGCGCTGAGATCCGGTAAAAAGGCGGGAGACCGGCTCAAAAATAGGAAACCCGAATTTAACGCATTTTTTACCCGTAGTTATACACCTCGTATATTTTTTTTCAAAATATCTGAAAAATCAGCCGGCAGTCTACCAACACAGCGGTATATCCACCTAGTTAGGCAGCCATACCGGAGAATGGACGAACCGGGAACTATGGGAAATCCTGCGAACTTTTAAACCCGCCAAATGCCGGTTTCAGGTTATATTTGAGGGTATGAATGACGATATCCTGCAACAAACCGTCGACCTCGTCCGTGAGCCCTTCGAACTCGAACAAGCACCACCACCAGCCACCGAGGAAGAACTGCTCGCCCTGATCGCCGACCGTATCGGGCACCTGCTGGAAACACAACCGGAGTACCTGATGAGCCTGCTGTACCGGCTTGACGTGCTGGAAAAAAAGATCCGACCCGTCATGCAGCCCGATGCCCCGGAACCGGCCAACTGGGGGTTGGCACGGCTGGTCCTGGAGCGTCAGAAACAACGCGCCGAAACCAAACGGACCATTAAGCCCAAGCCACTGGAGGACATGGAAGACTGGGAATGGTGAGAAATGTAAAAGGCAAAATGTAAAATGTAAAATTTAAAAGGGAAGGTGGTGGCGAGAGATGACAGTACATGCATGCACCCTTCAGACCGTTTTTACATTTTACATTTTACATTTTGCCTTTTACATTTCCCGGGGCTGTTGCCGGGACGAACTTTGCGTACCTTTGCGGCGATTTTGACAACCGAAGGTTGCCGGGGCTGGAAAACCAGTATTTCTGCGGTCAACAGCCCAACAACCAGTATACTAACCAAACCATTCAGAACATATGCAAGCTACCGGCGCTGACACTACGTCTACTCCCCGCACGGCTCGTGAAGACCGTTACCAACACCACGATTATTTCGGCGTTGACGAATTGCTCTCCCCCGAACACCTCCTGGCCCGCGATGCGGTGCGGGACTGGGTAAAAGCAGAAGTGAGTCCCATCATTGAAGATTACGCCAACCGCGCAGCATGCCCGACACATCTGTTTAAAGGGCTGGCTGAGATCGGCGCTTTTGGCCCCTCCCTCCCGGCAGAATACGGTTGCGGGGGCATGGATGAGATCGCTTACGGGGTGATCATGCAGGAACTCGAACGCGGCGACTCCGGCATCCGTTCCATGGCTTCCGTCCAGGGGTCGCTGGTCATGTACCCGATCTATAAATTCGGCTCGGAAGAGCAACGCAGGCATTACCTGCCCAAACTTGCCAGTGGTGAAATGATCGGCTGTTTTGGCCTGACCGAACCCGATCACGGTTCCAACCCCAGTGGCATGGTCACCAATGTAAAGGACGACGGTGACGCCTATATCCTGAATGGCGCCAAAATGTGGATCACCAACTCCCCGGTTGCCGATATCGCAGTGGTATGGGCCAAGCGCGAAGACGGAAAAGTGCTCGGCATGATCGTCGAAAAAGGGATGAAGGGCTTTTCAGCACCGGAGATCCACGGCAAATGGTCGCTGCGCGCCAGTATCACCGGCGAACTGGTGTTTGAAGATGTCCGCGTACCAAAATCCAATGTGCTGCCCGGAGTGGTTGGCATGCGCGGTCCCCTGAGCTGCCTGACCAAGGCCCGTTACGGCATTGCCTGGGGCGCTATCGGCGCCGCGCTGGACTGCTACGACTCGGCGCTGCGGTATTCCAAAGAGCGGGTCCAGTTTGGCCGGCCGATCGGCGGCTTTCAGCTGACACAGAAAAAACTGGCTGAAATGATCACAGAGATCACCAAGGCCCAATTACTCACCTGGCGTTTGGGCTCGCTGGCCAATGCCGGCAAAGTCACACCCGCACAGGTATCCATGGCCAAGCGCAACAACGTGCATATGGCCCTGGAAGTCGCCCGTGAGGCCCGACAGATCCACGGCGGCATGGGCATCACGAATGAGTACCCGGTGATGCGGCATATGATGAACCTCGAGACCGTGCTCACCTATGAAGGTACGCACGATATTCACCTGCTGATCACCGGCCACGACGTAACCGGACTCGACGCGTTCAAATAAACCGGGCATGTTTGCGCAACGGAAGCCTTGAGGCCCATCCGGTTGGATGCTCCTCAGGCTTCCGTTGGCGACACTCAACCGTTCAAATACATTTTTCATCGAAAAGGGGGCCATAAAAGGATTTTTTTGACGTTTACTTGGATATCCGGGCATTAATTTTGTTCCGGGAACCGCTTTTTTTGTCAGCGACCTGACCAATTCGGCACGGTTTTTCGGCAAGGGTGTGCGGTGCCATTTCAACAAAAAACAGCTGATTATGCCATTTACAAGTAAACTTTTTTGGGCGTTTGGGCTACTGGGCCTTCCTACATTGGCAGGCGCCCAACAAAGTGATAACCTGATCGCCTTTGTCAACCCCTCTTTTGAAGACCTGCCCAAGTGCTGCGAAGCACCCACAGGCTGGTATAACTGCGGCAAACCGGATGAAAGTCCGCCGGATATCCAGCCCGGCAGCTTCCAGGTCACCAAAACACCCAGCCAGGGCAGTACATACTTGGGGCTGGTGGTACGCGACAACGAAACCTGGGAAGGTGTCGGACAGCGCCTGAGCCAACCCCTGGAGCAGGACGAGTGCTATGAGTTCGCTGTCGACCTGTGCCGGGCCGAACTGTACCTTAGCCTGAGCCGGACCACCGGCGAGGAGGTAAACTATGCCACCCCGGCCAAGATCCGCGTTTGGGGCGGTATGGGCTACTGCGACAAGCGGGAGCTGCTGTATGAAACTCCCCTGATCACCACCACCCGCTGGCTGACCTACACGTTCCGGCTCAACCCGAAAAAAGGCTCCTATTCCTTTATTCTGATCGAGGCTTATTTTAAAACACCGACGCTGTTTCCCTACAATGGCAACATCCTGCTGGACAATGCCTCAGCGATCAAACAGATCGACTGTAATATGAAGCCGATGCAGGAACCGGAAGAACGTCCTTCCATTGCTGTAACGGTGCCCAAATCCCGGCCGGCCACTACTCCCAAGTCGCCCCAGCCGGAGAAGCAGACGTCCCCCAAGCCTGCTGTTGCCAATAAATCATCCAAGATCAACCGCAGTGACCTGAAGAAGGGCAGCATTATCCGGCTCGAAAACGTCTATTTTGACGCGGACAAGTACGTGATCAAATCGGAGAGCATTCCGGCGCTCATGGAAGTCTATGATTTTATGGAGCAAAACCCGGATGTTATCCTGGAGGTTGGCGGCCACACCAACAACAGGCCGACGCCCGATTTTGCCCAGACGCTTTCCACCAGTCGCGCCAAATCGGTAGCCGACTGGCTCGTTGGAAAAGGCATTGCACCCGAACGGGTTCAATACAAAGGCTACGGGAAAAAATATCCGATCGATACCAATGCTACGCCGGATGGCCGCAAGCGCAATCAGCGCGTCGAGATCAAGATCCTGAGCATGAACGGATAAATCCGGGTTCGGATCCTGAAAAAAGCGGCTGCCTGAAATGAGGCAGCCGCTTTTTTTGTTTACCCAGACCTACCTGTCTGCAAAAAAAATTGCCGGGCTTGCGCCACCCGGCAATCTACATCTGTAATATGCTCCGAAGAGCCTGGTAATTAGCCTGCCAAGGATAGCCTTGTCAGTTGAGTTTATCCATATCCCGGATCAGGATGGAGTTCCGGTTAAAATGGATCAGGTTTGATTTACGCAGTTCATTCAGAATAGCCGTCACGGTCTGGCGGCTGGCGCCGACCAGGTTGGCGATATCCTGCTGGGTGAGTCCGTGTTTGACCAGGGTCTCATACCCGACCTGCCGGCCGCGTTCTCCGGCACTTTCTTTCAGGAATTCCACAATACGGGTCCGTACATCCTTCAGGATCAGCGATTCCCACTGGCGTTCAGCCTTGCGCAGGCGTTCGCCGAGGTACAACATTACGGCCTGAGCCTGGTCAAAATTCTGCTGGATCAGTTGTTTGAAGTCTTCTACCTGCACCACCAGGTATTTTACCTCCTGGTTCATGGCACAGGCAAACTCGGCACGCTGGCATTCGCCGGTCAGGCCCAGTTCGCCAAACATACTGTGCGGATGCTGAATACTTTTAATGATCTCGCGACCATCAGGTGAGTAGATGCCGATCTTTATTGTTCCCTGAACCAGCAGACAGAGGTAATCGCTGGGTTCGTCGGCCAGGTAGATAAACCCGTGCTTATGTGCCGTGCGCAGTTCGGTGACCTGGGCCAGGTGCTGCAGTTCGCTCGGTGTCAGGGATGCTAAAATCGGAAAGCGTTGAAGAATAGAGATTATATCCATAGGAGACTGTTTCCGGTTAGAACAGGGTTGTTTGTCGGCCTGAAAGTCACCATCAAATTTTATTTTCAGTAGCTGGTTCCGTTGCCGGATACATCTTACAGTTGCGGGGGAAACTGTGTGAAACGGGAAACAAAATTTGATCGCTTGCTGATCAGAAAACAATACCCAATCCTGTCCTTAGGGTGATAGTTTGGATTGACCTTCCAAAACATCCAAAATTGTGCCAAGGCGCTTTTTATTTCCGGGGCCGGATTCTTTCTCCGGTAATTATTCCGTTATTGATCCTCAGGGTTTTACTTTTACCTTCCGGGAAAAACGCCCCTGGTGGCATTGAAGGGCCACAACTACCCAATTTGTGTTATTTATGCAGACAGTAAAGCCTTTTTCACTCCTGACCGAGTTTGATATTGCCTTGTTCCAAAGCGGAAAACATTTCCGCATGTACCAAAAATTGGGTAGCCACCTTACAACGGTGGAAGGCGAACCCGGTGTACACTTCGCTGTCTGGGCCCCGCATGCACGCCAGGTATCGGTCGTGGGGGATTTTAATGCCTGGAATCCCGAAGCGCACATCCTGTTGCCCCGCTGGGACAAAAGCGGCATCTGGGAAGGCTTTATCCCGAACCTTAAAAAAGGCACTGTTTACAAATATCATATTACCCCGCCCAAGGGCAAAGGCCTCGATAAGGGAGACCCCTATGCCCTGCGCTGGGAAACGCCACCACAAACCGCCTCCATTGTATGGGATATCGGAGGCTATGACTGGCAGGACGACCGCTGGTTAGACCAGCGCACCAAACAGGCCAGCCAACCCCGCCCCTGGTCGGTATATGAAGTCCATCCGGGCTCCTGGAAGAAGATCCCGGAAGACGGCAACCGCTCGCTTAATTTCCGCGAACTTGCCGCCGACCTGGTGCCCTATGTAAAGGAGATGGGCTTTACCCACATTGAGCTGATGCCGGTCATGGAACACCCCTACTTCCCCTCCTGGGGATATCAGATCACCGGCTTTTTTGCACCCTCCGGGCGCTTCGGCTCCCCGGAAGACCTCATGTATTTCATCGATGTGTGCCACCGGGAAGGTATCGGCGTGATACTCGACTGGGTACCTTCGCATTTTCCCGGCGATATCCACGGGCTGTACTATTTCGATGGTACCCATTTGTATGAATACGCCGATATGCGGCGCGGATACCATCCGGACTGGAACAGCTATGTATTCGACTATGGCCGCAATGAAGTGCGCTCCTTTCTGATCTCCAATGCCCTGTTCTGGCTCCACAAATACCATGTAGACGGGCTCCGCGTCGATGCTGTCGCGTCGATGCTGTACCACGACTACTCCCGAAAGGAAGGGGAATGGATCCCCAACATCCACGGTGGCCGGGAAAACCTCGAAGCAATCTCCTTTCTGCGCGATTTCAACGAGGCAGCCTATCAAAACTACCCGGGCATTGAAACGATCGCGGAGGAAAGTACGGCCTTCCCCGGCGTGAGCAAACCGACCTGGGAAGGCGGGCTTGGATTTGGCCAGAAATGGATGATGGGCTGGATGCACGACTCCCTGAACTATTTCAAACGACCGCCGCTTTTCCGGCGCTGGCACCAGAGCGAGATCACCTTTTCCATGGTCTATGCCTTTTCCGAGCGTTTCATGCTACCGCTCAGCCATGATGAGGTCGTGCATATGAAAGCCTCCCTGCTGTATAAAATGCCGGGGAACGAATGGGAGAAATTTGCCAACCTGCGGGCGTTGTACGGCCACCAGTGGACCCATCCGGGCTCCCACCTTCTGTTCATGGGCGGAGAGTTCGGCCAGACCACCGAATGGAGCCATGACCGGGGAGTCACCTGGGAACTCCTGCAGTACGACTACCACAAGGGCTGCCAGGAATGGGTCAAAGCCCTCAATGCATTATATACCAACCACCCTGCACTATGGTGGAATGCCTTCACCCCGGAGGGATATGTCTGGATCGGCGGCGATGACGTGGAAAACTGCGTACTGGCATACCTGCGCAAGGGCCGCGACACCGACAAGGTACTTCTGGTGATCTGCCATTTCCACCCCAATGTATTGGAAGAGTATACGGTCGGCATTCCCTATGGCGGCACCTGGCGCGAGCTGCTTAACAGCGACGATGCGCGTTTTGGCGGCGGCGGCGTGGTCAATCCGGACCTGAAAGCCGTCAAAAAGGAATCACACGGTCAGCCATACGCCCTGACCTTCCGGCTGGCGCCATTAGCCGTGCAGGTCTTTGAAGGGCAGGACCTGCCGAAGAAAAAGGTCGAAAAAGGCGCGGCCGCAAAAAGCCGAAGTGCAACCTCCAAAAGCAAAGCCAAAACTACCGGATCATCCCGCAAGGCCAGTGCCAAAAAGTCGAAAGTAAAAGCCTGAAGATATGCCGGTGCAGGAGCACCAGGCACGACTACCAAACATCAAATAAAAAGCGCATCCGGGCTATACATGAAGGTCCGGATGCGCTTGTATTATTACCTGAAATGGTCAAAATCAATGCTCTTCCTCAGTAGCATGAGAGGCGTAATCCGCCATCAGTTTGGCCTGGATATCGCCCGGTACTGCAGCATATTCCGCATACTCGATTGAGAATTTGGCCTTACCCTGTGTCAGGGAGCGCAGTGTGGAGGAGTACTGGTGCAATTCCTTCAGTGGTATCCGGGCCCGGATGACCTGATAGTGGCCTTCCGAATCCATGCCCATGATAATGGCGCGGCGGGTTTGCAGGTCGCCCATAACGTTACCCGTAAACTCTGAGTCGCACATCACTTCCAGGTTATAGATCGGCTCCAGCAATTGCGGGCCGGCCATTGGAAAGGCCTCCTTAAAGGCGATCGTCGAGGCAATCTGGAAAGCCATATCATTGGAATCGACCGGGTGCATCTTACCGTCGTAGATACTGACACGAATATCGCGGCAGTACGAACCGGTCAGCGGCCCTTCCTCCATTTTGGACATGATCCCCTTTTTGATGGCATTGGTAAAACGGGCATCGATCGAACCGCCCACAATAGCCCAGCAGAACGCGAATTTACCACCCCATTTCAGGGTTTCAACATCCACATTCTTAACGGTCAGCCCGTGCGGATTCGGCATGTCTTCAAAATAAGGTTCGATCCGCATATGCACTTCGGCAAACTGGCCGGCACCACCCGACTGCTTCTTGTGGCGGTACATATGGTTAGCCTCCTTGGTGATCGTTTCGCGGTACGGAATGCGTGGCTCCGCATAATCGAGGTGCACCCCGAAGTTTTGCTCAGCCTTGGTCCGCACGATCTCCAGGTGCATCTGCCCCTGGCCTTCAACGATCGTTTGCTTGAGTTCGACACTCTGCTCAACTTTCAGGGTTGGATCTTCCTCCTGGATAGAGTGCAGCGCATTGGCCATTTTTTCCACCTCCGCCTTGCTCGGCGGCACTACGGCCATGCGGATACGCGGCGTAGGAAATACGATCTTTTTGATCTGTACATCCGCACCTTTCGGGTTCAGCGTCTGGTTGCTGTGCGAGTTCTTGAGTTTGACGGCACAACCGATATCGCCGGCCTTCAGTTCCTGCACCTGATCGCGGTTCTTCCCTTCACTTTCGAAAAGGGCATTGAAGCGCTCGGAGGAACTGTTGGAGGCATTGATCAATTCATCGCCAGATTTCAGGGTACCGGAGTACACCTTAAAATAGGAGACATTGCCGACCATTGCCTCGTGTACCGTTTTATAAATAAACACACAGGTACGGGCACTGGCGTCGCAAGGCTTGGAGCCGCCTTTTTCCAGGTCGGCCGCCGGCCGTTCGGCCGGATTCGGGCAGATATCGTTGATAAAGCCCATGATACGTCCGGAGCCCATATCCTGGGTTGCAGAAGCACAAAAGACCGGGAAAAACTGGTGGTGAGCCAGGCCGATCTTGAGTCCTTTGGCCAGATCTTCCTCGTCAAGCGTACCGTCTTCAAAGAACTTCTCCATGAGCGCATCATCGTTCTCTGCAGCAGCCTCCACCAACGCGTTGTGCATTTCATCAGCGCGGGCTTTGTGCTCTGCCGGGATTGGTTTTTTCTCGGGCTTTCCGCCTTCCGGCGGAAATTCGTACATCACCATGCGCAGGGCATCGACGATGGCATTAAATCCGGGACCCTGGTTTACCGGAAACTGCATGGGCAGTACACGGTTACCGAACCGGTTCGTCGCCTGCTCGAGCGTTTTTTCAAAATCCGATTTTTCATGGTCCACCTGGTTGATCACAAACAGGGCAGGCGTTTCGAATTTATCAACATATTCCCAGATCAGCTCGGTGCCCACTTCTACCCCACTCCGGGCGTTCAGCATCACCACGGCAGTATCAGCAACCTTCAGGGAAGCAACTACTTCACCTACAAAGTCGTCCAGACCGGGTGTATCGAGAATATTGATCTTGGTATCTCTCCAGGAACAGTGCAGGAGGCTGGCAAAGAGCGAATGGCCGCGTTGTTGCTCCAGTGCAGTGTAATCACTCTGAGTATTGCCCTCTTCAACAGTGCCACGGCGCGTGATCGCCTGGGATTCGTAGAGCATGGTTTCGGCAAATGTGGTTTTACCACATCCGGAGTGTCCTACCAAAACGACATTCCGGATATTTTTGGTGTCATAGGCTGCCATAGGCCAAATACTATGTTTGATGAACGGTTGACGGTGAATGTTAAACAACAACCCAGCGGCCGGTACCCGGAAAACCGGTACCGCGCTTGCCGGCTATGGCCCAACATTCACCGATAAGTGTAAACAGGCAGAGATCATAACAAAAAGGGTTGGGGAATGCCGGGAAAAAGCAGCCCGGAAACCGGAAAACATCTTCCCTACACTCCTGAAGTGAATAATTCTGCTTTGAACCGTTAATGTAGGCTGCTTTGGTGAAGGCGGGAAAGAATACTGGAAAAAAATTGGTGAAAATCCCCGATCCGGTGGTTTTCAGGTTTGACTGACCATTTATACATAGGGGAATCATCCTGCGGCATTGTCTTACTCCCGGTTGTTCTTCCCGAAAACAATTTTTTTCAAAAAAATAAGCCCCGGGCAGCAGCGTTTCCAAACCGGCAGTCGTTCTACGAACGATCAATGCTTTGATCCAGCACCCAAACCGATCAAGCCATAACCATTCATAATCAAAACCAATCTGTATCAAACCATGACCGCAACCCTTTCCTACACCTTGTTACTGGCCGCCATTTACCTGGTGCGCCGGATATTCACGGTAAAAGAACAGACAGCCTGATCAAAGGCAATCTAAATACCTCTTCGACGGGCGTCCCGGATATACTCCGGGACGCCCGCTGTTTTTGGGCCTACCCCAACCTTCCGGCGCATATCTCCGTCTAATACAGGAAAAACGCAGCTGGCTGCACAATTGGGGAAGTCGCCTGACCGATGCCCCCCGGTGCAGCACAACATGATCAACCGTACCATGAAAACATTTTATTCTTTTCTGCTTATCCTGCCACTTTTCTTTCCCGGATCCGCATTTTCGCAAGACTGGTTTTCCCCGGACCACGTCCGCACCTACCTGATGACCGGCGGCTTTGCCGGCGTACATGACTACTTCAACCTGGAAGTGGAAAAGGACACTGTGGTCCACGGACAAGCCTGCCAAAAACTGATCATTACCGGCGCCATGATCCAGATCCTCCAGCCGCGTTATGTCTATTCGGCCGACGACCGGGTATATGCCTATCAAAGTGCCGCCGATTCCTTTGCCGTGTTGTATGACTTCAACCGGGTCGCGGGAGATACCGTAACGGTCCCAACGGAGTTCGGAGTGTTCCAGTATGTGATCGAGGTTGTGGACACCGTACAAGCCGGCCCCTGGACACTCCGGCGCCAGCAGGCCTATGCCCTGCAGTACACCGGCCTGCCCTCCGGCTGGAAATTTGATATCCTCGATGGCATCGGGATCGTGGGCGAGCCCTTTGTAAGTACCCAGCCCGGGTGCAGCTATTTTTTCCTGGATGAAGCGCCCTATTGCTATAGTGCCGTGGATGGTTTTGACCTGAAGTTTGTATGTACCCGAAACGCACAGGGGGTGTTTTCGCCGTATGGTCTGAATTGTGCTCTGGTGGATACAGATGATCCGGCAGCAACCCCGCCGGTACTCGACCTGTTTCCCAATCCGGTTTTGGCAGTATTGAATATCGAATTATCACCGGCACATACCGGCGTTCGGGAAACCACTGTACGGAATGCCTGCGGGCAGGAGATCGCCCGGTTCCCCGGCCTGCCCGCACAGATCGCCACCGGCAGTTTCCCGGCGGGACTCTATTTGCTGACCATTTCGCTGGAAGGCGGACAACGGCAAACGGTCCGGTTTGTGAAAAAATGATAACAACGATGGACCACAGACTTGTTTGAGCACAGGTCTGTGGCCCGTTGCCATTTACTTCCCCAATCACCAGGATCACTTATGCGCTGAAGCGCCGGCATCCAGTTTTCCCGCCCTTTCAATAAGGAAGCATAATTCTTTCCGGTAGCCACCGGGGTCTGTCTTTGCCGCTTCCTGCGCCAGCGCGAGGCAGTGCTTCCAGTCGGCGTTACCTTTATATACGGAATTGCGCAACAACAAGCCGAATTCGGCTACTGATGCGGCCAGTTGGAAATTGTTGCTGGGCGTTTCGGTCAGTTTATCCGCTACCGTTGAGGTGATCAACTGACTGGCTGCTCCGACGACAGGCTTTTTGTACCGCAGTTTAAGGGTCATCAGATCACCACCGGCGAGCGTGGATGCCGGCGTAGTTTGCTGGTATTGCATTTCGCCATCCTGCACACCAAGCGGCAATGGCTGCCCAACCGGCACGATCTCGTACAACGCCGTCACCCGGTGCCCGGCGCCCAGTTCACCGGCGTCCTTGGTATCGTCGTCAAAATCCTCGCGGGCCAGCAGCCGGTTTTCATAGCCGATCAGGCGGTAGCCGGCGACGCGGGCCGGGTTGAACTCCACCTGTATCTTGACATCCTTTGCTATGGCGAACATCGTACCGCCAAATTCCCGGATCAGCACTTTCCGGGCTTCTGATAGCTGATCGATATAGGCGTGGTTGCCGTTCCCTTTATCGGCCAGTTTCTGCATTTTGCCATCCTGATAATTGCCGGTACCATAGCCCAGCACCGTCAGGAACACCCCGGATTCGCGTTCTTGTTCGATCAGTTTGACCAGCTCGTCATCACTACTGACACCGACATTAAAGTCGCCGTCGGTGCAGAGTACTACGCGGTTGTTGCCGCCACGGATGAAATGTTTGCGGGCCACCTGGTACGCCAACCGGATACCGGCAGCGCCGGCCGTGCTGCCACCGGCCTGCAGGCGCTGGATGGCATCCTTGATCGCCACTTTGTCGGTACCGGCGGTGGAAGGCAGCACCAGTCCGGCAGCGCCGGCATACACGACGATCGCCACACGGTCCTGCGGACGCAACTGATCAGTGAGCAGTTGGAGCGATTGTTGGACCAGGCCGATCTTATCCGGGCTTTGCATGCTACCGGACACATCAACCAGGAAGACAAAATTGCCGGGTGGCAACTGTCCTGTTTCGATCTTACGCCCCTGTAATCCGATCATCAGGAGCCGGTGTTTGTTGTTCCACGGACAGGCGGCCAGCTCCGTATTGACCGAAAACGGCGCCGCACCGGTCGGTGCCGGGTATTGGTAGTCAAAATAATTGATGAATTCCTCTATCCGAACCGCATCGGCAGGAGGCAACTGTTCGTTCTGCAGAAAGCGCCGTGCATTGCTGTAGGATGCAGCATCCACATCGATGGAGAAGGTAGACACGGCATTGCCATAAGTCGCATAAAACGGATTCTCCTGGATCGCAGCATAGGTTTCGGTATTGCTTTCTGACGGTGGCCGGAGGGTATCACCCAAAACACCCGGCTTTTTCACGGCAGCGTCATATGGCATCAGCCCCCGGGGCGCAGCCGGAGAAAGTGGAGCACTCTTGGCAAATACAGCAGCAGACTGTGACCGGTCTTTTTTCCGGAGGCGCTGCCC
>SBHD01000117.1 GCA_006226345.1 Bacteroidota bacterium
ACCTTTGTGCCGGAGTTTGAAGCCGTGGTGTACAACCTGGAGCCGGACCAGATCAGTAAGATCGTGGAAACGGAATTCGGCTTTCATATCATCCAGCTCCTCGAACGCCGGGGCAATCTGGTACACGCCCGCCATATCCTGATCAAACCGGAGATCACGGATAAAGACCTTGACCTCGCTGAGGCCAAACTCGACTCCATCCGGCAACTGATCGTAAGCAACAACGTGACCTTCAGCCAGGCCGTCAAAATTTTTGGCGATGAGAATACGCCCAGCTACAACAACGACGGTCGCGTAGCTAACCCCCGTACTGGTAACACGTTTTTTGAGGTTGCCGACCTGGATACCAATATCTTTTTTGCCATCGATGGCCTGGAGCCCGGCGATATCACCGAGCCCGTGCCGTTCCGCGCACCGGATGGTTCGCGTTATTTCCGGCTGGTCCTCCTCCAAAGCCGCACCAAACCACATAAAGCCGACCTGAAACAGGATTATAATAAGATACAGGCAGCAGCCCTTGAACAGAAAAAAAGCGAATACCTCGAACGCTGGGTGCTGGATAAATTGCAAAAGACCTATCTGTCGATCGGTCCGCTGTACCAAAACTGCCCTAACCTTCAAATGCTGATCGCCCAAAGCCAGCCCGAACGGCCATAATAACTAAACGTGCGAAATACTGGCCTGCTGATCCAACTGCCCAAATACAAATACGCGAATACATGACCATGAAATTGCCCATACTTGGCCTTTTGCTGTTAGCCTTATCCCCGCTGGCCATAACGGCGCAGGCGCCTGTCGATACCCTGCCTCCCGTCTTGTCATACGAACAACCCAAAGACTATGAGATCGGTGGTGTGCGGGTGACGGGTGCGGAGTACTCCGACCCGCAGGCCCTGATCGCTATCGCCGGCTTCCGGGTTGGCAATACAATCCGTATCCCGGGCGCCGCAGTTTCCAAGGCTGTTAAAGCCCTGTGGAACCTGCGCCTCTTCACTGACGTGCAGATCATCAGGGAACGTACCCAGGGTGATGTGGTATTTCTCGAGATCATCGTAAAGGAACTTCCCCGCTACACCCGGCACTCTTACACCGGTGTAAAAAAGAACAAGCACGACGACCTGAACGGAGTCGTTACCAAGTTTATCCAGAAGGGCGCGATCCTGACCGAGAATGCCAAGTCTTCGCTGAAATACGGACTGGAGGAGTACTACATCAAAAAAGGCTTCCTGAATGCCAACGTAGATATAAAGGTGGAGCCGGACGAACGCGCGACCAATGCCGTCAAACTGGAGTTTGTAGTCAATCCGGGCAAGCGGGTCAAGATCCAGGATATCCGGTTTGTGGGCAACACCAGTGTCAAATCAAGGACCCTGCGCAAGCAGATGAAAAATACCGCCCGCAAGCGCAAACTCTTCAAAAAGTCGAAACTGGTCAGTGATGAATACGACGAGGATAAATATGCCATAGAAGACTACTACAATACCATCGGTTTCCGCGATGCCCGTATTGTCGGCGACAGCATCTGGCGGAACAGCAAAGGCGAAGTCGTGCTGCAGATCACGCTCGAAGAAGGTATCCGCTACTACTTCCGGAACATTACCTGGAAAGGGAACACCATTTACGATACGCAATTCCTCGACCAGGTACTGGGTATCTCCAAAGGCGATATTTACAACCAGGAACTCCTCGAAACCCGCCTGCAGTTCAGCCAGGACGGCCGCGATATTTCCTCGCTCTACCTCGACAACGGTTACCTGTTCTTCCGCGTCGACCCGGTAGAGACCTCCATTGACAATGATTCCATCGACCTGGAACTCCGCATCTACGAAGGGCCGCAGGCCACCATCGACCGGGTAGTGATCAAAGGCAACGACCGGACGCACGAGCACGTCATCCGGCGGGAGCTGTTTACCCGCCCGGGTGAAAAGTTCAGCCGCTCGGATATCATACGCTCACAGCGCCAGATCGTCAACCTGGGCTACTTCAACCCGGAGACGCTGAACATTAACACACCCGTCAATCCTGACCGGGGTACGGTAGACATCGAGTATATCGTGGAGGAAAAACCCTCGGATCAGCTGGAGCTGTCGGCCGGTTACCAGCCGCGCACGGCCTTTACCCGGGGTGGCGTGATCGGTACGCTCGGGGTTACCTTCAACAACTTTTCAGTAAGGAATATCCGGAATAAGGAAGCCTGGAACCCGCTGCCGCAGGGCGACGGCCAGCGCTTCAGTATCCGCGGCCAGACGTCGGGGCAAAACTTCCAGTCCTACAACGCATCCTTCACGGAGCCCTGGCTGGGTGGCAAAAAACCGAACTCTCTGACGGTAGCCGGTTTTTACAACCGGTTTGCCTATGGTTTCGAAGGCTCTTCGACCTATCAGAAACTCGATATTATCCAGGGGACGATCGGTTTTGGAACCCGCCTGAAATGGCCGGACGACAACTTTATCTTCCGGGCTGACATGGACATCCAGACCCTGCGCCTGAACAATTGGACCGGCTTCCGCGACGACGAGGGCCGGGTGGTTACCCAGGGTATTTACCACAACTACAATATCGGCCTCACCCTGGCGCGCAACAGTATCAACGATCCAATCTTCCCGAAAAACGGCTCGCTGCTGTCGCTTAAGGTACAGGCAACGCCACCGTACTCCTGGTTCCGCGACGATGCGTTCTACGACAGCGATGATGTACAGAATATTTACCGCTATGTCGAGTACGTGAAATGGCGCCTGGATGCTGAATGGTACACGACCCTGGTGGGCAAACTCGTACTGAAAACCCAGGCCAAGATCGGTATCCTCGACCAGTGGTCTGACCGCACCGGGCTCAGCCCCTTCGAGCGTTTTGAGCTGGGTGGCGACGGTCTGAACAACCAGAACTTCGGCCTCAACGGCCGCGATATCATCAGTATGCGTGGTTACGAGGTAGCGGATATCATGTCGCCGTTCCCGGGCGGCGCCGGCGTATTCAACAAGTACACCGTGGAACTGCGCTATCCGATCTCGCTCAACCCGCAAAGCACGATCTTCGTTACGGCCTTTGCCCAGGGCGGTAATGCCTGGCAAACGGCGCGCGACTTCAACCCCTTCGACCTGCGCCGTTCGGCAGGTTTCGGCCTCCGGGTCTTCCTGCCGATGTTCGGTACGCTTGGCTTTGACTACGGCTTCGGTTTCGACAAGCCAGGCCTGATCAATACCGGCGCCAAATGGACGGAGTTTGCCAAGTTCAATATTGTATTGGGCTTCGAGCCGGATTAATGGCCTGAATGGTTTTGGACTTCAAACTGGTCCTGCGACTTTTAAGTCGCAGGACCAGTTTTTTTAGTGCCCCTTCAATTTTATACCAGCACGCTTTAGTAACAGTTAACTTAAACTATATTAGCTGCCGCAATTTCATTGTGGTTATTATTTTAAATCCGTCTCTTCATGAAAAGTACGCACCTTGTTATTCGGGTTACCCGAATAAAATCCCGTCTGCATCAGCACCTTTTGGGTTTTACATTAGGTTTTTTTCTGTTCAGCCTGGCGCCCGGGCAGGTTGTCGGTCAATGTGCCGGTTACAAGATCAGCGCTCCCGATGCCTGTACCTGTGATGACCCCAGCGGCCGTACAGCCGTGCGGATTATTGTTAAAGGGGCTTCTGGCGAAACCTGGAACGTTAAGAATGTAATCGGTTTGTATGACCAGATGAGCCCGCCGCCACCTGCCGCTCCGGTTCTGATCCCTGTAGGAACCCAATTGCCGGCCTTCCCTCTTATGCTTGATTCTTTTTACCTCGATGCCTTTCGGCTGAATAACAACGGTTATTGGATACAGGTGACCAACGGCACGTGTGACCTGGACATCAAGGTTGGCAATGCAGACTGCGGTACCGGCTTGCCCAGTGTGGATATCGATCCGGACGGCACGCCCAATAACGGCGATGAATACACTCTTTATGTGCATCCTACGGATAACAGTGCAGGGATACCGTGGGTGGATGGGCCCTTGATAGATATTCCGGGCTTACCTAATTTACCATCAAGGCCGCTTGCACTAGCCGATTTTGATGGCGAAGGCAATACGCAAACTATTGTTAGCACTTTGGGTGCCGGCAATTACGCAGCAAAATTATGTGCCGATCTGGTGTACAACGGCTGCGATGATTGGTACCTGCCATCTTTGGGTGAGTTAAATGCTATGTATCAGCAATTGGGCCCAGGGGGGAATAATAACTTTGGAGCAGGGTATTACCTGAGTTCAACGGAGTTTGGGTTCACCCCTATGTGGATACTGGATTTCAGCAATAATGGCTATACGGCTGGCGATGCTAAGACCAGTTCCTATGCCTGCAGGTGTGTCCGGAAATAACTCGACTTTTAATCGGGCTTATAGCATTGTGACTACGTACCCTGCTATACTATTTAGCAGTATTAGTGTCTGAAGTTGACCTTAACGTCAAAAATCGCTGTCGATGCTTCAGAAAGTAGTTGCATGAGATTAGGCGTTTGTTTATGCCCAAGCCCCTGTTGTACATTTGATTATGTTTGGCTGCAGGTCAACGTTTTCGCTTGTGCCTCTTTGAACCGGATTAATAAACTACAGCTCCTACGACTCGAAAGTCGTAGGAGCTGTA
>SBHD01000238.1 GCA_006226345.1 Bacteroidota bacterium
AACAGGGATTGCAACAGGGATTGCAACAAGGATTGCAACAAGGATTGCAACAAGGGCTGCTCAATGCTATAGCCAAACTGATCAGTAAGGGATTGTCGGACAAACAGATCGTCGATCTGCTGGACATCCCGCCCGGTTTGGTGCAACAGGTTCGGGCCGGCCAATCCGGCAATACCAGTAAATAAACCGGCTGGTTCTCGCTTTTTTCAGCCTTCCGCCTGAGAGTACAGGGTTTATAGCGCTATTTTTACCTCAAAATAGCCAATCATGACATCCGTTGTACAGAAATACGCCACCCTGCTTACACATTATTGCCTCCGGGTAACACCTGGCGATAAAGTATTTATCAACAGTACTACGCTCGCCGAACCACTGGTCCGTGAAGTATACCGGGAAGCACTCGAAGCCGGCGCCTCCCTCGTGGAATACAACCTGGCCTTTCGCGAACGGGATCGCATCTTTCTCGAGCATGCCTCCACGGAAGCGCTCCAAACCCTCCCGCCCCTGACCAAACTGGCGATGGAGACATTCGATTGCTATCTGTTTATCCGGGCCCCGTTTAATCTCCGGGAGTTGCAAAACGCTCCGGATGACCGAAGCAAGGTCCGGCAACAGGCCCTGGCACCGGTAAACAAAGCCTATTTTGAGCGTACTGCCGACCGCCGGCTGCGCCGCAATACCTGTCAGTTCCCAACCGATGCCTCTGCCCAGGAAGCCGGCATGAGCCTCAGCGAATACGAACAGTTTGTTTACGGTGCCTGCAAACTCTTTGAAGATGATCCGATGCAGGCCTGGTTGCAGGTACGGGCCAATCAGCAGCGCATCGTCGATCACCTGAATAAATGCTCCACCGTACGCTATGTAACAGAGGGGACTGATATCACTTTCAGCACGGCTGGCAGAACCTGGATGAATTCCGATGGACAGACCAATATGCCCTCCGGCGAAGTGTATACCAGCCCGGTAGAAGACAGTGTAAACGGCACCGTACACTTTTCCTACCCGTGTATTTACCAGGGCAATGAAGTGGAAGGCGTCACCCTTTGGGTAAAAGACGGCCTGATCGAGAAATGGGAAGCACGCCGCGGTCAGGAATTCCTCGATCGGATCTTCCAGATCGACGGTACCCGACGGTTCGGCGAAGCAGCTATCGGGACAAACTATGACATCACCCGGCTGACCAAGAATATCCTGTTTGATGAAAAGATTGGCGGGACGATGCACATGGCTATCGGCCAAAGCTATCTGCAAACGGGCGGAAAAAATGAATCCACCGTTCACTGGGATATGATCACCGATATGACGAATGGCGGTGAAGTTTGGGCCGACGGGGAACGCATTTATCAGAACGGCAAATTTCTCCTCTAGCACCTGCCACTATGACACCATCAAGGTTGCTGCCGGATCAATAACCGCTTGCGAACAGCACCAACTACAGTCTGTACCTCTACCAGGTATATCCCTACTGGGTGGCCGGTAAGATCTACACGGAATTGCGGGCCGGTATCCTGTTGTTTCAGTATCTGCCGCCCGGTGAGGTCAAAAACCCGTACCGTTACCGGACGGATATCCGTCCCGGGTAATTGTACTGTAACTACTCCGAAGGACGGGTTGGGAAAAAGGACTATCTGCGCAGAAGCTTCCGGCGCATGCGTCGCTACCGACTGGCCGTGTGTGACACAAATTTCAAAACGCCCATCACTGGCCGGAACACTGCCGTAATCATATACCCGAACATAATATACGTGCCCCGGTACCAGGTCTGGCAGGTCCACCGTTGTCTGTACGCCGGCACCACCGGGTACATCTGCACATGCCACTAATTGCAGATTGTTGCAGTTCCCGTCGTATACTGCCACAACAGCATCGAGCGGATCGGGCAGGTTTCCGGTCGGTTTTACCGTCACCTGGTGATGATCCTCGATCGCTCCGAATGAATACCAGACATCGAGCGCCGTTTCACTGGTAAACCCGTTACAGGTCGGGATCGGCACGCCGGAGGCCGTAGCGTCATTTGTGGTACCTTCAACGGGCATACATCCATCCGAACTGAACAGCAACACGGCATTTGCGCAATCGTCATTCCCCGGCGGGAACAATCCATCACAGCCGCTGGGATCGCGATACAGCGCATCGGTAAGGGTACGGATCTCAGGCAGCCGGCTATACAAATGGTCACCCGGACACAGCGTCGCGCCGGCATCCCGGTGGCCACTGATATTATTTAGTGAAGTTCCGGACGCCGGATGTACCGACGCCGCCACCGGATCTATACCACTATCACAGCTCTTCCAGGCTAACAACCGGCGCAGGCTTTCCAGGGCGGCGGGTGTCGGCTGATCCGATTGGAAATTTCCAAGCATGCAAACACCCATCGAGTTGACATTGTGCCCGGTAACATGCGCACCTACCACATTATTGCCGCCGGCACGACCTTCAAACACGGTTCCGTCCGGTGCAATTACCCAGTTATAACCAATATCACACCAGCCGTTCGAATACACATGCTGCTGCCAGATCGCTTTTACCACGGCGCCATAGGGCGGGTTGGCTACGCCGGCCTGGTGATGCACAAACAGATGGGTAACATTGGTATACTGGGGCGTACACCCCGCCTCCTGGGTAGGCGGGCCATCCCATCCTGCCCGGTCAACATATCCCGGCAATGGACAAGGGCAGGCCCTGTCCTGTACAGCTTCTGTATGCACCCGGGGCTCCGGATCCGCCGGAGCATAATCCACCGGCGAGTAAAAAACATATTCCGTTGAAACCTCTGCCTTAAGGTCTCCGGCCCGCAATTCCATAAACCAGGCATCGGGCGGAAAGAAGACCATATTGAACTGTCTTTCGCCGGATGAACTTGGCATATGCGGATCATCCTCCAATTCCACCCATTCACTCATCCAGTGGGTTTGTTCATAATCACGCAAGGCATACCTGACTTCATAGGTACCGGCTGTAGAACGCCCTGTACAACTCAGGGAAAAGGCAATAAAATGCCTGGGAGCCGCATAGGGAAATGCCATCGCTATGGTATTTCCCTGGACACTTTTTTCAGGAGAAAAGTCTATACCGGGCGCCTGGAACCGGCCGGCGATCTGTGCCTCCAGGTTCCATCCGAATAACCCAATGAACAAGAGAAGTAAATACTTGGCTTTCATAAACTGAAGCGTTGGTTTGGTCTCTGATAAAACTGCAAATCAGGCTGAATATTGCCGGATAGAATAAAGGAAAAACTTCTGCCGTCAGGGAACCCTGTGCGGCACCTTCCGGTACCAGTATACCCATAATCCGTTGAAACCGGCAAAGACCGCCAGCACCAGCCAGCCGGCAGGCGGGGCATCCTCCATCCCAGTCAGCGTCCACAGAATACCCAGCGTGGCAAAGGCCGACCAGATGATCTTCAGCCGCAACATACCGTTGAATTGTGCCCAGGTTCCATGCCGGCCGAAATACGACTCCAGGCCGATACCAAACAATGCAGCGCCCACCAGGCGACTGGTCAGCGGATCAACCACAGGCCAGCCCATTACATCCAGAAACCAGGCAGGCGCCAGGAACAACGGAATGGCAAAAACCATATCGATGATGCAATGCACCACAAACCATCGTTTTAATGCCTTGGGAACAGATCCTGCCATAAGCCACGCTTTTCAGTTGCGTTGTCCGTTTATTAATCCCGCATAATCACATCTTCAGCAATGACATACCCCCGAACCACATAATACACTACATAGGAGAAGCATACTACAGGCACCAACAGGGCCATTTGCATCCCTCCCATCCCGGACAACAAACCAGCCACAGGCGGCATCACAGCACCGCCGACGATCGACATGATCACCAGGGAGGATGCAAGTTTGCGTTCGGCAGGCGGCATTCCTTTGGTTGCCAGGGCAAAGATGGTCGGGAACATAATGCTCTGACAGAAATAGGTCAGCATAATGCACACTATTGCGGTCAGCCCGCCCGTAACAAATGCCAATACCACCAGCACCACCGCCGCAATAGAATAATAGACCAGCACTTTGCGTGGCTCCATTTTACTCATCAGATAGGTGCCCAGAAATCGCCCCAGCATAAACAGTACCAGGGCAAAAGAAGCGTGAAAGCCAGCAATCTGGTCCGGTGTCATTCCTTCTGTCACGCGGTACAGGGTGTTGACAAAGGAAACATGTTCATTCCGGGCAAAATCGATCTTGAAATCCACAAAGTACCCCCACAACGTAGCTTGTGCGCCGACATTCGCGAACTGAGCCAGCACGCCAAGTCCCAGGTGACGGTACTTACGCAGCGGATCCAGGATCCCGACCTTGCCTTCTGCCAGTTCTTCCTCCCGGCCCACTTCCGGCATTTTGGTCAGCCAGAAAAGCAGCGCAACCAATAATACGACCCCGGCTACCACCAGGTAAGGGCCCTGCACTGATAACGCCTCCTGAACCCGCGCAGCATCGATCTGCTCGGCAGTCATGCTCGCTAGTATCTCCTCGGTATATTCCCGCTTGGAAAAAATGAAAAGACTACCGATCACCGGTCCCAGAATGATGCTGATCCCATTGAAGGATTGGGCAAAGTTGATCCGCCATTCGGCATCTTTCTTGTCACCAAGCACCGTCACATACAGGTTAGCAGCGGTTTCCAGGAAAGCCAGCCCGGAAGCAATAGTGAACAGGGCGAACAGGAAAAAGGCATACACGCGGATATCCGCTGCCGGGTAAAAAAGTGCTGCACCGGCAGCGTAGAGCAACAATCCCGCAAGGATGCCGCGCTTATACCCGAATTTACGCATGAAGATCCCGGCAGGGATAGCCATAACAAAGTAGCCCAGGTAAAACGCAGAATCGACAATACCCGCCTGCCAACGTTTCAGGTCAAGGGCAAACTGAAAATGCCGGATCAGCGATCCGTTCAGGCTGTTGGCGATCCCCCAGAGAAAAAACAGGCTGCAAACCAGCGCAAAAGGAATCAGGTAGGGGTTGCGCGAGGAAAATTGATTCATGTTCGGAAGGTCTTAGGTAAACAATCAAGGGACAGTAGAAGCAGCCTGGGTCAAACCGAACTGCTCAGGTGATATTGTATGGCAAGGTGATGGAGCATATCCTTTGTCATGGTATCCAGATCGTATTCCGGATTCCAGTTCCAGTCCTTCCGGGCTGCTGAGTCGTCTATCGATGCCGGCCAGGAATCAGCAATTGCCTGGCGGAAATCCGGCTTATAGCGGATGTCAAACCCCGGCATGATTTTCCGAATACTGGCAGCCACCTCCTCAGGCGTAAAACTCATACCGGCCAGGTTATAACTAGTGCGTACAGACAACTGGTTGGCCGGCGCTTCCATCAGTTCAATTGTTCCCCGGATCG
This sequence comes from Bacteroidota bacterium, assembly GCA_006226345.1. GTDB lineage: Bacteria > Bacteroidota > Bacteroidia > Chitinophagales > Saprospiraceae > M3007. The sequence continues at coordinate 5,361 of SBHD01000238.1, forward strand.
CATCCGGCATGTATAACATAGGCAACCGGGTATCAGCACGCAGGAAACATTCAAACGGTTTATTTTGGATCGCATAATGGTATATATCCACGGCATAATCTGTAGTGCCGCCACCGGGCATGCTTTGATAGCCGATGATCCCGGGATACCGCAGCGAACGCACATCCAGACCATAGCGCCGGTAATAGTAGTTTGCCCAGTTTTCCCCCGCTACCTTACTGATCCCATATACGGTTTCCGGGATCAGCACCTCGTACTGCGGTGTGTCCAAGTGTGCAGCCTCCCGACCGAAAACAGCAATAGAAGAAGGGTAATACACCTTATCCAGGCTGCGCTGGCGCGCGACCTCCAGCACATTGAACAGGCTGGCCATGTTGATATTCCAGGCCCACATCGGGTCTTTTTCACCTTTGGCACTCAGGATCGCAGCCAGGTGATAGACCTGATTGATCCGCCATTTTTTAATGACCTCCTCCAGGGCCTGCCCGTCAAGTGCATTAAGGGTTTCGGTTGGTCCGGCCTGCGGCTCCAGGGGATTAAGATCGGATGCCACAACATGTTCATCGCCGTATACGTCACGCAGTGCTTCTGTCAGTACAGAGCCGATCTGGCCGCCTGCGCCGATAATTAGTATATTCTCTTTCTTCATGGTCGAGTGGTATGGGCTGGTTTGTGCCCGAAAAGTAGGGCCTGTGACCGGAATATCCAACTCCCGACATAGATTGTACCTGCAAAGTTAATCCTACTTTTGCCTGATCCTGACGGAAAGTCGCCAACATCGCTTACAAACGATCGCCAGCACTGAAAACCTGACTCAGGAATCGTGGTTATACAGAAAACTACCAACAAGATGATAAAACATACGCTCTTCCTGTTCCTAAGCCTGTTACTCCAACCCGGCCTCCGCGCTCAAGACACTGCAGCCGGCACACTGCTGACACCAGAGGAGGCAGTCCGGATCGCATTGGAAAACAACTATGACATCCGGGTGGTGCAAGGTGACGTGGAAATTGCCGGACTGAATAACACCAAAGGGAATGCCGGAATGCTGCCAACGATCAACCTGGTGGCTAATGAAACATTTACCCTAAGTGCTTTTCAGCAGGTACTCGCCAATGGTAATGAGTTCAATGCACTGGGTGCACCGTTTAACAGCCTGAATGCTGGTGTTCAGTTAAACTGGACCCTTTTTGACGGGAAGCGCATGTATATCACCAAAAAACGACTGGAAGAAGTAGAGGCACAAAGCCAGCTAAACTTAAAAGATGCCGTCCAGCAAACTACCGCTTCCGTGCTCCTGGCCTATTATGAAATTGTCCGAAGCCGGCTGCTCGAACGGTCCACAGAAGAGATCATCGCACTCAACGAAGAGCGGCTGCGCATTGCAGAGGCCAGACTCGCTGCCGGTTTTGCCGCTCAAACGGATGCACTTCAGGCAAGGATTGACCTGAACCAGCAACGGTCCAACCTGCTCAGCCAGCAAACAGCCACGACTGCAGCCAAACGAACCCTCAACCAGCTACTGGCCCGGCAGCCTGAAACAGCATTTTCCGTAACAGAACAACTGGATGTTAACTACACCCCGAACCGGGATGACCTGCTGAACACGATAATCGCACAGAATCCACAACTACTCTCGGCACAAAAAAATGCAGCGATCTATTCCCTGATGGTTGATGAACGCCGGACATACAGCAAACCGCAAATCAACGGAATCGGCCAACTCAACCTTCAACGCTCTGATAACGGCTCCGGTTTCTTACTAAATAATACCAATGCCGGACTGGTCATCGGCGGTTCGCTCATGTTACCCCTGTATTCCGGCGGCAATATCCGCCGGCAGGTCGAAGTCGCTCGCGTGACGGCTCAACAGGCCCGGATGCAGGCAGAAGCCCTGCAGCTGGGGCTTGAGACGGAACTGAACAACCAGCTGGCATTTTTCCTGGCGCAGCAACAGGTGCTGGAATTGGAATCCGAAAACATCCAAAATGCCCGGGAAAGCCTGACTGTCAGTACCGAACGGTTCCGACTGGGCCAAACTAACGCCCTGGAGGTACAATCCGCTCAGAATACATTGGAGCAGGCACTGGTCCGGCAGAATGTGGTACTGTACAATCTCAAAACCGCCGAACTCCGCTTGCGCCTGTTGGCTGGTGAACTGTAAATAACGGGTATCTTTTCCGGCTTATCGTATCTGACACATACGACCCGGTGTGAATGCCCCGCGCAGCCTGACCGGAAACCGCATTACCCGGCAGCAGGCATTTTTTGAGATGGCGTCTAAATTAGAGCCAGATATCGGCTGATTTAACAGAATACCGGACCTTTATCCCGTCTGAACTGAATACCTAAGTGAAAAACAATATGCCAAACCAAACTAATTCCAAGCAAGCCGTTGTGGTAGGTGCCGGCCTTGTAGGCGCACTATGGACGGTTTTCCTGGCCCGCCGGGGCTATAAAGTTGACCTGTATGAACGTCGGCCGGATATGCGGGCAGCCGGGTACAGCGGCGGCCGCTCTATCAACCTGGCCATGAGCGTACGCGGCTGGGCCGCCATTGATAAGGCTGGTATCCGGGAAAAAATTGAAAAGGTTGCCATCCCGATGCCCGGCCGGATGATGCACTCCGAAACCGGCGAACTCAGTTACCAGCCGTACGGGAAAGCGGATGAAGCGATCTATTCCGTCTCAAGAGGAGGTCTGAACCTTGAACTGCTGAACATCGCCGCCAGTTTTCCGAACGTCTCCATGCACTTTGAACACCGCTGCGCCGATCTGGACCTCGACCAGCCCCGTATAACCTTTGAAAACCTGCAGACCGGAAAAGAGGTTACGGTGGATGCTCCGCTGATCTTCGGTGCTGACGGCGCTTTTTCTGCCGTTCGGTTTGCCCTGCAACGCACAGACCGGTTTAACTATACTCAAAAGTATATTGAACACGGATACAAGGAACTCCTGATCCCGCCTACAGCTGATGGCAAACACCGGATTGAGCCCCGGGCGCTGCATATCTGGCCCCGTGGGAATTTTATGCTGATCGCGCTCCCAAATGCGGACGGCAGTTTCACCTGCACGCTTTTTTTACCTTTTGAAGGGGAAAACTCCTTCCAACACCTGACCAACGATGATGCCGTCCGGGCATTTTTCCAGCGGTATTTTGCCGATGCCGTACCGCTCATGCCCACCCTGCAGGAGGACTTCCGGGACAACCCTACCTCTTCGCTTGTCACCACGCGTTGTTACCCCTGGCAATGGCAAAACCGCATCTTGCTCATTGGAGATGCCGCCCATGCCATCGTGCCCTTTTACGGGCAGGGTATGAACGCAGGATTTGAAGACTGCACCATTCTGGATACCATGTATGAGGAGTACCAGGGTGATTGGTCACAGATCATTCCGGATTTCTCCAGGCAACGGAAACCGGACGGCGATGCTATCCTGGAACTTGCCTTGCGTAATTTCATCGAAATGCGTGATCTGGTGGGCGACCCGAAGTTTCTCCTTCGTAAAAAGATTGCGGCCTATCTGCATGAAAAGTATCCGGACTTTATCCCGGTGTATTCCATGGTTTCGTTCAGCAACATCCCCTATTCCGTAGCACTGCATGAGCACGACCGGCAAAATGCCCTTTTCGACCAGATACTGGCCATCCCGGATGTGGAACAAAAATGGAATGGTGCCGAGGTCGAACAGGTATTTCTGGACTGGAAAAAACAGGCCTGAACCAACGACAGGTAAACGTTGGAATGGTACTTCCAACGTTTACCAACCGGCGGCGGCTTAATTTCGGATAACCCGCATGCCACGCCCGCTACCTCCGCCCATGGCGCGGATCCGCTCATCCATCATTTTCTGAAATTCCTCCTGGGTAGTTTGCTCGCCCTTGGAAGGCGCTTCCAGCTCACCTTTTGGTAACCCCTTCAGTTCGATTTTGGTGGCGTTCAGTTGCAGTTCACCATCATTGATATCAATGGCCAGTATCATGCCGGGCAGCTGTCCATAGGTCGCCGGGCCGGCTGAAACCGGGATATCCGGTGCAAACCAGGCCACCACCCGCCTTTGGCGATCGGCAGTAGTATCATCCCAGATAGCCTGCATGCAATTGTAATCCAGAATAGTGCGCGTTTCAGCACCCATCTTCCAGGGTGTTTGCTCCAGGTCGTCCTCTATGAGATAACGCTTACCCATAAACTCCCGTTGATCAACCTTGCGACCCGTACTGAGATTTTTATAATAGCGGGCATCCGGGCGATGCATCCGGATCATAACGCCGCCACCACCCATCTCATCATCTTCCTCCTCCTCTTCCACGTTCCGGTACAGGCTCTCGGTTGCCGTATACAGGAGTTCGCTTTTCGTGATCCTGAATTCAGGGATCATAGATCGCATATCGCCTGCATCCGGAGGAAGGCTCCGGTGCATATTGATCTTTTCTTCAAATTGGATAACGCCGGTGGTGTTTGGCTGAGCCAACAGCACGACCGGCATTACGATCAGGCATAGCCAAAAAAGCAAAACGTACGGTTTCATAAGCATATCGAGTTTTATTGGCAAAAGTAGACGGCACAGCCGTCTGCCAGCGTTAACCGTCCTTGATTTTAGGTTAATTATGGTTAATCGGCTTATTTCGCTAACCAGGCTCCGGTATCTTTGTAGGACAGTCTGATCATTACCATCTACAATGACCGTCAACCGATCCATATTGCTTATTTGTATCAGCCTGGCCCTGCTTGGGGTGTTTGAATACCTGTGGCTGCGCAAGGTTTGGCAGGAGCAGTATGAAAGCCTCGAACAAAAAACAGAGCTGATCTTCCGGCAAACGATCACCAGCCTGCAGGACTCCTTGGTCCAGCGCAACCTTGTACAGGATTCCTTACCGGCTGATTCAATGTTGCCTGCTGCCTTTCCGTACATCGGCCTGCGTAACCATGCTGCATCCGTAGCCAACTCTACCCCTGTGCCACCCCACCCCGGTAATAAAGCCAATGTCATCATCCGCCTGAACGACTCCGGAAGTGATGACCGGCTTAAGGAAGATAGTGTCCGGATTGAGCAGGTGCAGGTATTTATTGCATCAGATGCAGATGCGGCACCACATCCTGCTGCTGGAATGGACCGGCTGCTCCAAAACCTGCCCAAGCGCATCCGACGCACCCAAACTAACAACCGATACTACAAGATAGAACTCGATACGATCGAGCCGGCCGACATTACTTCCTCCTACCAACAAAACTTGCTGGATGCCGGTATTCCACTGGCTTTTCAGCTCCAGCGTGTCGATACCATCACCGTCTCCAACACCCCAATAGCCAGCAGCGGGCTGCACACGCAACCGGCCTTTACCGGCTTGCTGTTGTCGCCTTTCTACCAGGCTGTATTCCCGGAATACCACAGTTACCTGATTCGCCAAATGGCGCCTTATGGGGCATTTGCATTGCTTTTATATGGTATCACAACCGCAGCATTTGTGCTTGTCTTTCGGAGCCTGCGCCAGCAACAGCGCCTGGCCCGGCTTAAAAACGAGTTTATCAGCAATATTACCCATGAGCTAAAAACGCCCATCACCACGGTTGGGGTAGCCCTGGAAGCCCTGAGTGATTTTGAAGCGTTGCGCAACCCGGACAAGGCCCGGGAATACCTGTCCCATTCCAAACTCGAACTGGACCGCCTTTCTCTTCTGGTAGAAAAAGTGTTACGGGTTTCAATGTTTGAAGAACAGGAGCCCAGCCTGCAGAAAGAAGTACTGGATCTGTCGGCACTGGTCCGTCAGGTGACCTCCGCGATGTCCCTCCAGGCAGAAAGAGCAGGTGCCAGATTGGAACTTGATTTACCCGACCAGGGCGATCTCCGGATAAGAGGAGACCGGCTTCATCTCTCCAGCTTAATTTTTAACCTGGTAGACAACGCCCTGAAATACACCCAGGGTGATCCGGTTATTCAGGTTGCCCTGTGCCCAAAAGATGATATGGTACGATTAAGTGTGCGGGATAATGGCATAGGTATAGCGCCCGAGTATCAAGCCCGCATTTTTGAAAAATTTTTCCGGGTGACCGACGGCAATACCCACAATGTAAAAGGACATGGCCTTGGCCTGAGTTATACCGCTCAGGTTGCCCGGCAGCATGGCGGACAAATTCAGGTAGACAGCCAACCCGGTAAAGGCAGCACCTTTACCGTGGAGTTCCCCCTCCGGCAAAAGGACGTAACCTGACCCTGAAATCATTTTCCCTGATACCCGGCAATGGCATCAACCGCCATGCGAATCTCGGCTTCCGTATTGTAATAATGCGGAGAGATACGAAGGGCCCATTTCACCCCTTTACGGGGAAAGTCGATCCGGGCGACATAATTTGGTGTAACCCGGGCGTTGATATTGCGCTCCCATAAATAATCCAGTAAATCATGCGGATCCCAGGCGGGATTATGGGCAGTCACAATTCCACACAGGTCGGCACCTTTGTCCAATACCCGAACACCGGGTAGATCGGCCAGCAAACTCCGCGTGAGTGCGGATAGTTCGCGTACCCGGGGTTCTATCCAATCCATTCCGACCTGTTGAGCATACTCGACTGCAGCCTGGCTTCCCAATATAAGGGCTGGCGCCATTTCCCAGTATTCAAATCGCCGGGCATCTGCTGCCGGTTCATAGTGATCGGGGCTGGTCCAGCGGCCGCTGCGCATATCCGGCAACAACATCTCCAAGCCTTCGGCAAATACCCGGTTAGAAGCATATAAAAAGCCCGCACCGCGTGGCCCGCGCATATATTTGCGCATGGTGCCGGACAAAAAATCACAGCCGATCTCTTCCACGTCCAACGCCAGCTGACCGGCAGATTGGCAGGCATCCACCAGGTACCAGCAATCGTGGGCGCGACACAACTTACCGACTTCGGCAACAGGCTGTACCAAACCACTGTTGGTCGGCACATGGGTGACCGCGACCAGTTTGGGCTCATGCTGACGGATCAGATAGTCCATATCTTCCAGGTCGACGCCGCCAGCTTCCTGATCGCGTGCACGCAGCAACCGAATCTGAAAGCGCTTTTTCAGCGATAAAAAGGCGATCTGATTGGAAACGTAATCATTTTCAGTAGTCAGTACTACATCACCAGGCTGCCAGGGCACTGCACTCAACGCACGGGCGTAGGCATCTGTCGCGCTGGTGGCAAAAGCGATATTCCGGGATTCTGTATTTAAAAACCTGGCCATGGATGCATAAAAGCCGGCCAGCCGGGCAGCGTACTGATCTGCCGCCTCATAGCCGCCAATACGGGCTTCCAGACGAATATATTCTGTTACGGTTTCCGGTACAGGATCCGGTGGCAGGGCAGCCCCGGCATTATTCAGGTGGATTCGCGCTGCACATCCCGCCGTGTCGTTGCGGATCTGATCAAGGGAGAGCATAAACTATCATTTTTACAGGCACACAACCCAAACAGCAGCACACCTGTACGTTCAAATTCTCAGAGAAAAGACATCACAGCGGCAGGACTACACCTCATAGGTAGCAACCAGGTTCTTCAGGCTTTCGAGGTATTTCCTTTTTACAGGCTCCCGCAGTTTCCGGTTGGTAGGCGTATGAAAATGATGGGCAGTCAGAAAATTGACCTGCAGACGGTTCCAGGCCTGTTCACCAGGCAACAGGTCATAGGCGGTTAGCTCCTGGTAAAGCGTTTCGCCGATTTGGAAAAAATCATCGCGGCCGAGATAATCCAGGTCTGCATCACAAATGATCTCCTCCAATAAGTTGGTGGGCGACTGCGGGATCTTAGTGGCCATAATCATACCGCAAATCGTTTCAATGTCTTCTTTTGAATAACCGAAACCAGGAAGTATGGCCCGGGCCATCAGACAGCCTTCATATTCATGGCCGGCATGTTTATCCTTGATAAAACCCGCATCGTGATATAATGCGGCAGTTTTAACCAGCACCAATGAATGCCCGTTGACGCCTTCACTTTCACATAAAGCGTTCGCCACCCGCAATACATCCAGGGTATGATGCATGCCGTGATAGTACAGCTTGTCGGAAAGTTCTGTACGCAGTTTAGCCAGTATGTGTTGCTTGGCAGCGCGGTATTCCATTGAAATAACTTCGTCTCTCGGTGAACGCAGCGAAGCGGGGCTTTGTTGGACAACCGATCACGTAAAATTCAATAATTTCTTAAAATTAACCTGTTCCAGTACAAATAATTTGCCGAAGGCGTTCAATTTTACACCGAATCCGGTGATAATGAACGAAAATGCTCGTTAATTCCGTGGCCTTTTCAATACTTTGCGTCTATAAACTGTTTGCGAAGTTAACAGCTGCGGCTGACGCTTCCCGGTTTCCATATCATCAATTTTAAAACTTCTCAATATTCCAAAGCTTATGAATTTAATGGAAATGCTCCAGGGGCAACTCTCCGATGACGTCCTGGGTCAACTCAGTCAGCAAATAGGTGCTGACAAAGAACAAACAGCAACTGCTGCTAACGGCATTTTTGCCACATTACTGGGCGGACTGGCCAATAACACAACCGATACCTCCAGTTTGTCGTCCCTGGCATCTGCGCTGGACCGCGACCATGATGGCAGTATCCTGGATGATCTGGCGTCCATGGTTGGAAGTGTCGCGCAGCAAAGCGCTGGCCAGGCGCCAAAAGCCCTGAACGGCGCCGGCATACTGGGGCATATTCTGGGCGACCGGCAGGAAACGGCGGCCCAACAGATCAGCCAGCAGTCTGGACTGAATGTCAATCAGATCATGAAACTCATGCCGATCCTTGCACCTATTGTCATGGGGGTGCTTGGGCGCGCCAAAAACTCCGGCGGCCTTGATCTGGGCGGACTGGCAAACATCCTGATGGGGTCTGCCCAGCAAGCCCAGTCTGGTGGATATGGAGACCTGATCGGTTCTGTGCTGGGCCAGGTATTGGGTGGCGGGCAGCAACAGCAATCCCGTAGGGGTGGTGGTATTTTCGGGCAGATCCTGGGGGGACTCCTGGGAGGAAAGAAATAAACAGTACGAATACACGGATTATAAAAAGCCCTGCCGGTTAACGGCAGGGCTTTTTTGTTTGGCCCCGGTACTATTGGTATATCACAGGTATACTACCGGAATAAAAAACGAGCCATATGGTATGATCTACCATATGGCCCGAAAAAAGAGGCACGGTTACGCACCGTGCCTCCGTATTCCTTCAAATTACTTTGTCTGAATCATCTTCTTAACAGCGCTATCCGTTGCTGTTTCGAGTTTGTAGTAGAGAACACCAGTTGTATTCACCAGTGCGCGCTCGATGGCAATGGCATTGTAGCCTTTGCTGAAGTCACCGCTCGTGGTGTACAGGGTGCGGCCCGAACCGTCGAAGATCGTCAGGGTTGCTTCAGTTGCCTCCGGCAGGTAGAAGCCAACCTGCGTCTTGTTCAGCCACGGGTTCGGCTGGTTCTGATACAACTCAAATCCGAGGCCGGTAACCGTAGAACCGTCTGCACCGTTGAAGCGCAGGGCTACTTCCTGACGTTCGCGATCCATGTTGTATGCTTCAGCCACTGTGATCTGACTGGATACTTTCAGCATCTCGCTCAGTTTGCCAGCTGCTTCCGCACGGAAGGTCACTGCAAACTCACCTACTGTACGTTCGTTGTCGAACGAAGTCGTCAGGAAGTGTTCACCATTGAAGATACCAAAGTTCTCCATCGTCATTTCAGCACCAGGCGTCACACCTACAATTTCCATATTCGGGAAGTGCAGGGTAAACTGGTAGCCAACAGCTTTCTCGGCAGCGCGGAAGTTCACCGTGACAGTTTCGCCGGCTTTCACCGTGCGTTCGTTCACGTCAAACAACAGCGTACCAGCCGTACGGTCTTCCAGATTCATCAGGCTGCTCGTTACGGCATTGCCGTTCACGTCACCCACTTTCACCGATACAAAGTTCTCGTCGTTCATGCTTTGCTGCATAGCGGCGATCTGCTTCGTTTCCGGGAAGATCGTCTGGAACGGATTCAACGGATCCGGGAAGCTGAAGTCGCGGTCTACAAAACGCCAGGACGTGTTGTTCGGCAACTCGGTATAGATACCCAGGATCAGTTTACGCAGTTCGACGATATCGAAGGTCGTGATCGAGCGGCTGTTATTAGCATCTGCAGCGATCATCTTGTACGGGCTGTTCAGCGGTGCCAGACCGAGGATGTGCTTGTTGATGAGCACCAGGTCGAAGGTCGATACACCATTCAGCGGATCGTTATCCTTCGTAGGCGTCACCGTGTAGTCACCCAGGTACGGTACACCGGCGAAGCTATAGTTACCAGTATTATCCGAGAAGTCAAACATGCTCACCGGCGGCAGTGCAGGATGTGCACCTTCCAGTTCAACGTTTGCATCTTCCAGACCATTGTCGTCTTCTGTCTTCAGCGTACCGGCAACGGTACCGAAGTCAGCACCACAGAAACCGTTCGGATCCTGAACGATAACATAAGTTTCGCAGTAGTCAGCGTTTCCGGCCAAATCCATCGACCAGAGTTCAACCAGCTGCGTACCCAGTTCATTACAGTCAAACGTTACACTCGTTTGCGGCGTGCCATCCGGGTTGAGCGGGAAGCCGGTACCGGCGCCCGATTTGCGGATACCGATGACGAGCTTGTCACTCGGCGTGCAGTTGTCTTCCGTATACTGGAGGAAGTCATTTGCCCACAGGGTGATCATTTGCGTCGGCATGATATTCACACTCAGACCATTCAGACATACCACCGTCGGCTTCTTGCAATCCTTCACTTCGAAGGCGTATTCACAAACGGTTTCGTTACCACAACCATCTTCTACGATCCACTTGATCTTGTGGTTACCGTACGGCAACTGCGGCACAACGTAGTTGGTTGGCTGTTGCTGCGTATTCCAGCGTACAGACGCTGTCTTGGCATTACCACTGACCGTCGTTTCGATCGTGAATCCGTACTTCTGGTTCGACAGTACCGGACGTCCGTCAAACTGACGCGGCGTACCACCACCGAAGTTCGGGTTGTAGGCGTTATTGTAGTTGATATTGTTGAAGCCAGGCAGGTTCGTGCTGCTTACAACCGTCTCCATGTCGCCATCGCCGTCCAGATCGAGGAACAGCAGGTAGCGGACGTTCACGTTGGCACCCGAGCAAGAGTCGGTAGCCGTGATGGTCAGGTCAGTCGGCGCTTCACACAGGTCATGGCTGCCCGTGACGTTGTCGTACCAGTACGAGGCGTTCCAGAAGAGGCCATCGTTTGGCGTCAGGTCACAGATTTCAACCGGGCTGGCCGGGCAATTATCAACAATCGGGTCTTCATTATCGATCACCTTGATGATCTGCTTGTACTTGTAGCAGTTGGCGTTCGCATCCCAGAAGATCGAGTAGTTCGTCGGCGTCGGATCCGTCGGGTTGATCTTCACAATTGTCGGGTTCCAGGGCGAAAGCGTACCGGCAGGCGATACGGTCGGTCCCGGCAGGTTCGACGGATGGTTCACCGTTGCATTCGGGTTCGGATTCGGAACATTGATGCAGGAACCATTCGGGTTGTAGGTGCACCAGTTGATGATCGTCCACGTACGTTCGATCTTGTAACATGCATCCGGTACAACCGTGAAGATTTCATCTTCGAACGATACACCCAGCAGTTCGCAATCTTCGCCGTAGAACGTCGGCTCACCGTAGTTACCCGAACCGTTGCATTCCGTTACGATCACATCGTTCGGGAATTTGAGCCAGTAATCCTGTTCGTAGTTCACGAATACGCGCTGCGAGCACTGGCTGGAGTTACCTGCACAGTCAAATGCACGGAACGTGCGCGTGATCGTACCCTTGCTACATACTGTATCGAACAGCGAGTAGTTGGTAGTCGTCGTGATCGTATCAATGCAGCAGTTATCTTCCGCTTCCCCGAAACCGTAAGCCCACAGGCTCGGATCGAAGTTTTCGCAAGATACCGTTACGTTGGCCGGAGCGTGACACAGCGGCTTGATCTTATCTTCAACGAATACCGATACCATGCAGTCGTTGTAATGGCCATCACCGTAATCCTGGCTCACCGAGCCATTCGGAACCGGAATGTCATATACACGGAATACTACAGTAATCGTGTCGTTAGCATCCTCACAGCAGAACTTAACCTGATCGTGGAACTGGCTGCTGGACTGGCAGCTATTGCTATCCATGCGGCGGGCCTTGAAGTGTACATCGTAGCACTCATCATAAGAACCATCATCGAATGTGAAAGCATTGATAAAGGCCATTCCATCGCCACCCAGCGCAACCTGTGTGAATTCATCACAAGCAGCAACCGGCGGGATCTGGTCTTCTACTGTCATCGTAAAGGTGCAGTGGGAAATGTTTCCACAAGCATCCGATGCCGTGTATGTAACCGTGTAGTCGCCCAGCGGCAGACATTGCGTGTAACCAAAGACAGCCATCGTATCCGGATCCCAGTGGTTGTTACCGGCAAAGTCAGACAGATAGCCTGTACCTTCCAGAACAATCAGGTTACCGGTCGTGATATCCTGGCCTACGAGTTTGTACGTCAGACTCGTAACCTGCGAGCAGGACTCGGTGATGATCACATCAGGCAGATTTGCCGTTGCACAGCAAGTGAACGGATCCGTGCTTACCGTAATGTCATCCGGGCAAGCGAAGGCCGGACCGTTCGTGTCGATGATCTTGATCACCTGAGTATGCGTAACCGGGTTGTCACCACTGATCGGGAGACACATGTTACGAACCTTCCAGGTGCGGATGATCTCGTAACTGCCCGGGCAGATGTCATAGTACTCGTCCGTTTTGCTGATCGAAGCCATGCAGAGGCCACCCGATCCGATCGGTGTACCGTTAATGGTCGGCGATCCAGTCACAGACGGATCAGTGCTGCCAACCGTTTCACAGTTAACCGTTACATCAGCCGGGAAGTCAACATCAGCCAGATCAAACGGAGCGATCGTGATGGTTTGCGAACAAGTGGACTGGTTGCCCGACTTATCCGTTACCAGCCAGGTACGTATGATTTCTGCACGCGGATCGGAGCAGGAACCAAGGTCAGTAAAGTCGTCCGTGTCAACGCTTGTCCAGGTACCACAATCAGATACCAGCGGCGAACCGGTGAAGGAAACATCGGTCGGATCGCTGCAATTGATCGTGATATTGCTCGGACAAGTCAGCACCGGCGGCTCCTTGTCTTCAACCTTAATCTGACCCCAGCAGACGTTGCCGCTGATCGCATGAACCAGGCTGTAGTTCAGGTACTTGCCAATGTGCGAGTAGTCAACGCGGTTCGGCGGATTGTACGTGTTGGTACCGAACGGATAGGTGAGTACAACTTCATAGTCGTCGTCACACAGATATCCACCTTCCAGTACATCATCCGGAGCGATCACAAATACGCAGTCGCCACCGTCGTTATGGATCGATACGTTCACCAGGTCGTTACATACAATAACGGTCGGTGTCTCTACGATCTGTACAATCTTCGTGATCTTCTGTTTGCAACCCGGGTCAGCCAGAGCCTCAGGAATTGTACCGCCAACCAGTTGACCATTGATGATCAGGTTCGTGGTTGCTGAGCCAGCGTCGAAGGTGGCCATTACTGTATGGAAACCAATACCCAGTTGAGCAGCGTTGAAGATGTTGGTTGCAACGCCATTCACCGTGATACCGGAAACCGTGCCGTCAGCACCATTCGTCTCGCCTACTTCAATTACGAACGGAGGCGTATTCAGACAGAACGGATCGTTCAGGTTGATGAAGTACGGTGTCGGGTAGAAACCTTTGTTGCTGATCGCACCAGACTGGTTCAGGTTGTTACGTACTACGATCGAGTAACCGATCGCATCTACGTGCAAACCTTTCAGCGTGTAGTACACCATCTCATCAGCCTCGTCGGTCTGACCGTCGCCATCGTTATCGATGCCGTCAGCCGTACCAGCAGTGAACGCAGTACCTACAGCCAGTGCAACCGGAGCACCCGGAGGAGCCGGGCTGGCAGTGGAGTAGAAGCCCGTGTTCGAAGTCAGCGTCCAAGTCTGCATAGCCAGCGACTTCACAGTGATCACATCCATGAACTGGCCGTTATCCAATGTGGTGGCGTTGTCCATGCAGGTAGTGATAACCGAGAATTGCGGCGTGCAAGGTGCGATACCTTCCTGAACCGTTACGATAGCCGTGCAAGTAGCACTGTTGCCGCACTCGTCCGTTACCGTCAGTGTTACCACGTTCGGGCCGAGGTTAGCGCAAGTGAAGGCGTTCGGCGTTACAGACAGCGTCAGGTCATCCTGATCTGAACAGTTATCGAAGCTGCCGTTGTTGATCTGAGCGGCAGTGATCGAAGCGTTACCAAACTTATCCAGCGTTACCGTAGCATTCTGGCAGATAGCCGTCGGCGGAGTAGTATCCACAACGGTTACGATCTGAACGTGGATCAACATGTTACCCGCTTCGTCTGTCACCTTCCAGGTGCGGACCAGCGTGTAGTTGAACGGACAGTTGCCGTCAATACGCTCTTCCGTAAAGTCGATGATCAGATCTTCGGAAGCGGTACAGTTATCATGTACGTCATTGTTCGTCAGAATGAACGCAGCAGGTACATTATCACACTCAACAGTTACGTCAGCCGGCATTACGATGTCAGCATCGAATTCCGGATTCTGCGTATCCATAACCATCACGTCGAAAGAACAGATGGTCGTGTTACCCATTGCATCGGTAGCAACAAATGTTACAGTGTAGTTGCCAACAGGCACAACCGAACCGGCAGTCGGGCCGGAAGTCTGTACCACCGTAGGAATGCTGCAGTTGTCTACAGCAACCGGATCCGGCCAGTTGATCTTGGCTGAGCACTTATCCGGATCGTTACCGAATACCAACGGACCCTGCGGGCAGTTCAGGAATACCGGCGGAGTAGTGTCCTCCACCGTAACCGTCTGCGTGCAGGTAGCAGAGTTACCACACTGGTCGATGATGCGATAGGTGCGGGTGTAAACATTGCCGTTTGCAACTTCACTGATCATGCCGAACGAGTTCACGTTCAGGCCACAGTTGTCAGAAGCAGTACCACCAGCGGCTTCAAATTCAGCCAGGTTGGCATACGGCGGATGTTCAGCAGGCGAACATTGAGCGAAGAGCGGTTCCGGACAAGAAATCTCCGGAGCAACATCGTCGTTCACGTTGATGATCTGCTGGATCGAAGTCTCATTACCACAATCATCCTGCGCAACCCAGGTACGTACCAGGGTGAAGCGGTTCAGGCAGCTGCCCGGATCAACCGTTTCGCTGAAGTCTACAAAGACCGGAGCGTTACAGTTGTCGGAAGCCGTCATCGTCGGAGCAGCAGGCACATCGTCAGCACAAGTGAAGTTCAGCGGCGAAGCCGGAGCGTCCTGATCCCAGGTCGGGGCCTCAGTGTCATTCACTGTGATCGTTTGTACGAAAGAAGTCGAGTTGCCAGCAAAGTCAACGGCAGTCCAGGTACGGATCACCGTGTACTGGTTCGGGCAGGTACCCGGCTGCTCTACTTCAAAGAAGTCGAGGTCAACCGTACCCTGGCAGTTATCCAGAACACCAACTTCTGCTACTTCCGGCACTTCTTCAGAGCAGGAAACAGTTACTGTTGCATCCGGTGTGTCAACGAGCACAGGTGCTTCGTTGTCGTTCACCGTGATGGTTTGTGTATGCGCAATTGCGTTTCCGCAATCATCTTCTGCCGTCCACGTACGAATGATCGTAACACCGTCATTCGGGCCGTTGCCCGGCAGGAAGGTCTCATTGTATTCAACATCTACGGGGATACCGCAGTTGTCCGTCGCAGTCAGTACGATCGGCATCGGTACATCCTCACCACATTGCAGTGACATGTTACCCGGCAGGTCGATACCTGCAGCCGGAATCATGGTCTGACCCGTGTTCAGGGCACCCGGAGTAGCCGGAGCCGGGGCGTTCCAGACGAAGTCGCTGTACTGGTTGCCGGCACCCGAAAGGGCTACCGAATAACCTACCGGCGTATCGCTACCTTCAGCAACACCGATATCCGTCGACATCATACCTGCAGCCGGACCGTCAGCAGCCATCATGGCGCCTTCGTAGCTCAGGAACTGCAGTACCATGGAACCGTTCAGCACCAGTGCCACACCGTCAGGCGCGCCATTCTGAAGGCCGTTTGACGGATAGGTAAAGAGTGCGGTACCAAAGCCATTGCTTTCGTCAGGAATCGTACCAAACAGGTTAGTTGCACCGTAGGTCTGGCCTGTGCTACCGTTGTACAGTACGAGGGAGTACGAACCGAGATCCACACCGGCTGAACCGGCAACCTCGATGAACTCACCCTCATCCGTACCCGTGTTGTCATAGTGGATCTCATTGATCCAGACAACCTGTGCATTGGCATCCCAAACAGGTGCTTCCGTATCGCTAATATTGATCGTTTGTACGAAGGAAGTGGCATTGCCGCAATCGTCGGCAGCCGTCCAGGTACGAATGATCGTGTATTGGTTCGGGCAGCTGCCCGGAACTTCTACTTCCGTAAAGTCAAGATCAACAGGCTGATCGCAGTTATCCGTAGCCGTAACGACAGCAACTGCCGGTACATCTTCCGAACACTCTACATTAACTTCTGCATCAGGCAGACCGGCAAATACCGGTGCTTCCGTATCGCTTACGTTGATGGTCTGTACAAAGATCGTGGCATTGCCACAGTCGTCCTGTGCGCGCCAAGTACGTGTGATCGTATATTGGTTCGGGCAAGTACCCGGAATCTCAACCTCTTCCAGATCAACTACGATCGGAACGTTGCAGTTGTCCGTTGCCGTTACGACCGGCAGGGTCGGTACGTCTTCCGAACATTCTACGTT
>SBHD01000050.1 GCA_006226345.1 Bacteroidota bacterium
CAACTCAATGCATTTCCCACCTGATGCAACAATACTCCCAAAGTTTGCACAAATAGTCACAATGGTATGGCCTGTTTCGACTGCATTTTTGAGTCATTAAAAGATTCTTTCATTGACCCAAATAAGCCTTCATTAATCAATTTACAAAATAGGGTGCAGGCCAGATTTGTTAAATTTCCCAAATCCACCAAGTCTGCCCCTGCACTCCAAAAATTCTTACATTATGAAAAATCAATCTTTTCTACTTTCATTGCTTGTACTTTTAGTTTTCCAGGCTTGTCAGAAAACAGATAGTGTGATGCCCAATGATGAGCCTGTGGCAATACGGTCTACTTGTCAACACCAAATCACCATCCCTGCAGGCTCGGTAGACGCATTGCAGGCTGCCATTGATGATCTTTGTGCAGGAGGTACCATTACCCTGGCTGCAGGGATGCACACTGAGAATACCATGGTGGTGATCGACAAGCGCCTCACCCTGAAAGGTGAAGCAGGCGCTGTATTGAAAGTGAGTTCAACACCGGACAATTCTGCCCCAACCGTCGGCTTGCACGTGTATAACGCCCAAAATGTACGTCTTGAAAACTTTGAATTGCTGCCCACCGGAGATGACGGCGGCATAGGTATCCTGCTGCAAAATGCCAATCAAGCCACTGTGAAAAATTGCGTGATCCGGCACCACATGATCTCCATTTTGCTGGAACAATCCGATCACGCTAATATTACCGGAAATCTGGTAGAGGCCTCTTTGCTCTGGCAAACAGCCGGAATCTTTTGCCACGGCATTGTCGTCACAAATGGAGAAAAGGCCGTGGTAATGAACAACGAAATATTCCACGGATTCTGGGGCATGTGGGCATGTGACAAGGATGGGATTTTCAAGGGCAACTACACCCATGACAACTTCACCGGATTG
Organism: Bacteroidota bacterium; assembly: GCA_006226345.1. GTDB lineage: Bacteria > Bacteroidota > Bacteroidia > Chitinophagales > Saprospiraceae > M3007. Next base: position 917 of record SBHD01000050.1, read on the forward strand.
ATTCTTTGCCGGGTTGGTGAAGACTATGCCTATACACTTCCCGATGGTACGCAGGCCTTTGCAGAATTTGCATGCACCAGTTGGCAGGTGAGCAACAACGTGTCAACGGATAACGCTTTCGTAGGCTATTTGGTAATTGACGGCGCCAATAACAACCACCTCAACAATAATCAGGGAGGGAACAACGCAGCCTACGATATGGAATTGAAAGGATGGACTGGCGAATTCGGGCCCTGCCTGCCCACCTCTTTCGGCAACCTGGTCAATGCCGGAAGCTATGATCTTTTGATTAAAAACTGTGGTGAAAACAATACCATTATCGGAGGTACACTCTCCGATGACCCTTGCCATCCAGACTGCAGATAAACCATAAAAAACCAAATTGTGAATCAACGGCGGCTGCACTTCGTATGAGGCAGCTGCCGTTTTTTAACTATCCAAATGCACCATTGCATTTTTCTTAGAGAATTCCTGTAAATTGAGTCCATGTACATCAACACTTGCCACGGGGAAAACCGACTACACCGGGCTAAACGGATTTTTATCATTTTCCTCTTTAGCCTGTCTGTTGCAACCATGCATGCACAGAACGGAATCGGCCCCCGGTTCGAGTATTACTCTGTTGACAATGGCCTTTCTGAAAACTCGATAACGGCCACCATACAAGACCGCCACGGCTTTATCTGGATTGGCACCGGCGAAGGGTTAAATCGTTACGATGGGTATTCTTTCATTACTTACCGGAAGGATCCGGACGACCGGAACGGCTTGAGCAGTAATGTTATAAAATTTTTATTCGAGGACTCGAAGGGGGGGCTCTGGGTCGGTACAAATGTAAACCTATCAGCAGGCGGAGGCCCCGGGAAATTGAACCGCCTGAACAGAGCTACCGGGACATTTGAATGTTTCGAGCATGACCCGAACAATCCCCACAGCATCAGCAGCAATGCGGTCACCAATATTTTTGAAGATTCTAAAAAAAATATCTGGATTTGTACCAAAGGAGGTGGGCTTAATCGCTATAACTATCAGACCGGGCAATTTCAGGTTTTCCGCTTCAGTTCTAAGGACCATAAAAGTGAAAAGGCTAATTCTATTGATTTCATAATGGAAGATGCCCGTGGCACCCTTTGGATGGGGACTGCCGGAATTGATTTCGGAGCCATAGCTGCCTCTGAGGATGGCAGCGCAACGAGTAGTGAAAAGAGTAATGCCGGCGCAGGTTTGGTTTTCCTCGATGCCCCGAACGGAAAATTGAAACGCTACCGGCACAACCCCAACGACCCGAACAGCCTCAGCAGCAACGCTGTTGTGACCATCCTTGAAGATTCAAACAATACCCTATGGATAGGTACAATCAATGGTTTGAACCGGCTCGACCGAACGACGGGGCGCTTCGAACACTTTATGCATGACCCGAACGACCCCCAAAGCCTTAGCAGCAATTTGGTCAGACAGGTTTTTGAGGATTCCCGGAAAAATCTCTGGATAGCCACGCCACATGGCCTGAACCGAATGGACCGGTCTACCGGGAAATTTCAACGCTACCAATACAAGCCGGGAACACCAGGCAGTCTTTGCCATAATTCGGTTGAGAATATCCTGGAAGACCATGCCGGCAACCTATGGATAAAAACGGAGGGGAATTTAGCGTTGATGGACTACAAGAATGGCACATTTCAATGTGTGCAGATTGGCCGTAATACGGAAATCGTAACGCAAGACAGAAGCGGTAACTTTTGGCTCGGTTCAAGTTGGGTCGGGGCAAAAGGTCTGAGCAAAATGGATATCGTTTCTACTAATTTTCAACATTTCCAGCACAATCCTCACAATTCCAACAGCCTGATTGACAACGCAGTTTGGCCCATCATTGAAGATTCTGACGGAAATGTCTGGATTGGCACTATGCCCTCGATGGACGACCAAAACCGTTTTATTGGCGGCTTGGACCGCCTCGACAGGGTCACCGGAAAATTCGAACACTTTCAACATGATGAAAACAACCCGGAAAGCATTTATAAAAACCAGATATTCTCCCTGTTCGAGGACTCAAAGGGTTTCCTCTGGGTCGGGTATAACGCAGGTGTGTTAGACCGGTTGGACAGGCGAACCGGAAATGTTGTCGAGCGTTTCATACGCAGGGAGCGGGACCCTGCCACCATAAATATCAGCCCTGTTACAAGAATGCTCGAAGATTCACAGGGCAACCTGTGGTTGGGCGGCGGAAGCGGCATCAATAAGTTAGACAAGGCAACTGGCCTGTTTCAGCATTTTGTACCGTTCCCGGATGCCGAAAACCTGTGGGGAGGGAACTGGATTGATGCGTTAATCGAAGATTCAGAGGGGTATATCTGGGTCGGTACCTGGTGGAAGGGTCTATGCCGACTGAACCCGGAAACCGGAAAGTTTGATTATTTTGAACATGATCCAAACGACCCGGAAAGCCTCAGTAATAATGGCGTATGGGCACTTTATGAAGATGCCGGGAAAAATATCTGGGCCGGTACGGGAGAAGGGCTCAGCCGGCTGAATCGGGCCACCGGGAAATTCACCTCCTTTTACGACAAAGATGGCCTGCCCAGCTCATACATATACGGGATTTTGCCGGATAAGCATGGCCGGTTATGGCTGAGTACTCACAATGGCATCGCCTGCTTCGACCTTAAAACAGGGATCTCCCGTAATTTCGATGTGCAGGACGGCCTGCAAAGCAACCAGTTCAATCATTTTTCCTATTTCAAAAGCCCCCGTACCGGCGAATTCCTTTTTGGCGGGAACAACGGTTTCAATATTTTGCATCCCGATAGTTTGAGAGTGGACAGCTTCGCACCACTGGTCGCCATCACGTCTTTTACCCGCTACGACCCGAAAGATGCGACCCCCATCTTGGATGAATTCATTTCCGAAAGGGAAGTGCTCATCCTGACCCACAAAGACAACGTGGTCAGCTTTGAATTTGCAGCCCTGAATTTTCGCAAAACCAATAAAACCCGGTACAGGTACCAACTGGTCGGCTTCAGCAATCGGTGGTTCGAACTGGGCAACAAACGGGAGGTGACCTTCACGGGCCTGCATCCGGGCAATTACACTCTGCGAGTCGAGGCTGCCAATACCGATGGCATCTGGAGCCGTACGCCTACCGAGCTGGCCATTCAAGTGCTTCCGCCCTGGTATTGGTCAAGTTGGTCCAAGCTCCTGTACCTGCTGGCCGGAGCTGGCCTGTTGTTCGGTTTTTACCGCTTCCAACTCAACCGAAAACTTGCCCTTGCCGAAGCCCGGAATTTAAAAGAACTGGACTCGGTGAAAACCAAGTTTTACACCAATATTACCCACGAATTCCGCACGCCTCTGACGGTCATCCAGGGCCTGTCGGACCAACTGATTGAAAAAGCCGGGGAATTGCCCAAAGAAAAAATTACCGACAATGCCCGGATCGTCAAACGCAACAGCGCCCAGTTGCTGACCATGGTCAACCAAATGCTCGACCTGCGGCGGCTGGAATCGGGCAATATGCCGGTCAATCTGGTCAAGGGGGACGTGCTGAAATATTTCCGCTACCTGACGGAGTCCTTTCATTCCTATGCCTATGATAAAGGGGTGGGGCTGCATTTTATGACAGACCTGGAAGAACTCAATATGGACTACGACCCCGACAAA
>SBHD01000095.1 GCA_006226345.1 Bacteroidota bacterium
CAACAGGGTTTGCTGAAGTATTGCCACTCAGGATATTACCATTCTGGGTAGACCACTGTAGAGAAGTGCCTACTGATGCATTTGCGTTCAACGTGACTTGCGTTACACTACAGGTCAGCAGATCGGGGTTGTTGATGTTTACGGTCGGAGGAGCAATGTCCTCCTGGACGGTTACCATAAGCGTACTGGTACATCCGTTCGTTGTATTCTCAGCCAGCAGGGTATATACACCTGCACTATTAACAACCGGGCTCAAAGAAGATTGCCCGGACACAATATTTCCATTCGCAGTACTCCACTGATACTGTGGGGCATTGCCGGCATTTATAGCTGTTGTCTGGATGGTTACACTACTCTGGATACAATCCAGCACATCCGGATTGGCATTTGAAAGCACAGGTAATTGCATATCCTCCGTGACCTGTACAGCATCCGATGCCGTACATCCATTGGAAATATTGGTCACCAGCAATGCATACGTACCAGGCAATGACACCGTGGGAGTCAGACCAGTACTACCGGTAACGATCTGCCCGTCTGTTGTGGTCCACTGGTACTGGAAATCAGTGCCGGTGCTGGTCCCGGAAGCATCCAGGCCCAGCGTCGGATCATCACAGGTCAGCACAACCCCAGCACCAGCTTCTGCTACCGGATCAGCAATATCTTCCGGCACCACAACCGAAGCTGTTTCCGTACAACCGTTCGCGGTATTCGTAATAAGCAGGCTATAGGTACCCGGTGCGTTTACTGTAGGCTGCAGGCTGTTCGGCTGACCGACAAAACTTCCGTCCAATGTACTCCACTGGAACACAAAATCTACACCCGTGCTGGAGCCTGTACCGTCTAGCGGTACGCTGGTTATGCTGCACGTGAGCGTTTGTGCCTGATCTATTTGTGCGATTGGCGTAGCGACATCATTTACAACAGTCACCTGGTCGGTAGCCGTACAACCATTGCCGAGATCGGTAACGAGAAGGGCATAGGTGCCCGCGCTACCTACAACAGCGGTGCTGGTACCGGCGCCTGACAGGATGGCACCATCCAGGGTGCTCCAGTTATACTGCAGCATGTTGCTGCCGGAGCTGATCACATTGGCCTGTAACTGAAGGTCCAGAACGGAACAGGTAAGGGTGTTGTCGGGGCCTGCGTCAATGACCGGGTTTTCGACATCCTCATTAATAACCACGCTGGAGAAAGCACTGCAGTTATTGTTATTATCAAATACTTCCAGGGTATATGTACCCGGAGCACTGACCACCGGATCAATGTTTGTATTACCACTTACGATAACCCCATCCAGGGTCGTCCAATTATAGGTAATGCCGGCACCGTTGCTGGATCCCTGTCCGTTCAGTTGCAACTGCGTGACCGTGCAGGTGAGCGTTTGCGGCTGCCCGGCTGTGGCAGTCGGCACATCCGCACTTTGTGTGACCGCAACAGTGGCGGTGTTGGTGCAACCGTTATCCTGGTTGGTCACCAGAAGCTGGTAAGTACCGGCTGCGTTCACCTCCGGATTGGGCGAGGAAGCCCCCGAGACAATATTTCCATTCTGTGTTGTCCATTGAAAAGACAGGTTGGCTCCCTGTCCGCCTGTTCCCTGCAAAACATAACTGGTTTGCTGGCAATCCAGCTGGAACCCCGGACCCGCATCAACAGTCGGCTGGAGGAAATCATCCGAAACTACCGCAGCGTCCGTTGCAGTACAGCCGTTGTCCGAATTTGTGATCAGGAGGGTGTAGGTACCCGCCTGGTCGATCGTCAGGGCATTGGAGTTGGCGCCGGATACAATATTTCCGTCAGAAGTCGTCCATGAAAGGCTGAAATTAGTACCGGAAGGGTTATTGGCACTGCCTATCTGGATAGAAGGAGTATAACAATTGATCAACCCGTCCGGCCCGGCGTCTACCATCGGCGGAACAATATCCTGCCCAACCTGTACCGCAATCGAATCGACACAACCATTCTGGATATTTGTAATGACCAGTGTATACGTGCCCGGGAGATTCACGGTGGGTTGAAGACTGTTTCCGCCACTTATTATGCCACCTTGCGGGTCTGTCCAGGACAACTGGTAAGGCTGCCCCTGACTGGAATTACTTCCGTCTATAATAATACTGGTTGCAATACAGTCGAGCTGCGAAGGCGGTGCGATACTGACAGTCGGAGCGGCAGCATCCTCCTGCACCATGGTAGCAGCGATGGAAGTACATCCGTTGTGGGTATTGGTCACCAACAGATCATAGGTACCAACCTGATCAATGACCGGTGTGGTGGTCGTTTCTCCTGAAATTATATTTCCATCCGGGGTAGTCCAGAGATAGGTGATAAAAGAGCCGGCACTTGAGTTCCCCCCATCCAGTTGAAGGGTTGGTGCAGTACAGCTCAAGGTCTGGACCGGACCAGCGTCTGCCACCGGGTCCTGAATATCCTGCGGAACGGTTACGTTAAAGGTAGTAGTGCAATTATTAGAATTATTGACTACCGTCAGAATGTAATCGCCGGGTTGATTTACTGTTGGGAAAAGTGTCGTTTCTCCGGCAACAATGTTACCATTGCCGGTAGTCCAGATATAACTGATGTTGTTTCCGGTGGTAGAACCGGTACCATCCAGGTCAATCTGCGATACCTGGCAATTCAGGGTATCAGGCAGGGCAGCATTGGCCATTGGAATATTTGCATCCTGGATCACCTCGACTGAAGTGGTGGCCGTACATCCATTGTTTTGGTCGGTGACCTGGAGGGAGTAAGTACCGGCCTGACTGACCGTGGCCATGGGGGTGTTGGCACCTGAAAGTATGCTCCCGTCTACGGTCGACCAGGAGTAGATCAGGTTATTACCCAGACTGCCGGAGCCATCCAGCACTATTGAGCTCACTACACAGGTAATGGAATCGGGTGTACCAACCAGAGGGGTTGGTGGCGCTATGTCCTGAGAGACCATTACCGTATCATATGACAGGCAGTTATTATCGGTATCGGTTACCTCCACAATATAAATTCCAGGCGCATTTACCTCTGCCGTCCACGATGATTGTCCGGCAACAATATTACCATCCGGAGTAAACCAGGAATACACAAGTGTAGAGTCTCCCGGATCAGAAGCCGGCCCGATATTAATGGAGGTGATCGTGCAATTCACCAGCCCATCCGGTCCGGCATCCACCGGAGGAGGAGCCTGATTGGAAATTACCTTCACCGTATCGTAAGCGGAGCAGGTAGTAGTGGAATCAAATAACTGAAGTATATAGTCACCAGGTGTGTTTACAGATAACATGAGCGTGCCCTGCCCCCCAATTATGTTACCGCCTATCGTTGTCCAGTTTATCCCGATGTACGTACTGTCGTCGGAGTTCGATGCATCCAACACGACAAGGTTACTGATACAATCCAGCAGTGGCGGCGCTTCAATAACTGCATTGGGCGGGCTAGAAATCAGGAATACTGAAGTATCGCTGACCGCACAAATGGTATCCCCTGTCACGGTAACTGCGTACGCGCCTGGGCTGAAAACAGTAATTGTTTCGGTGGAATCACCCGTCGACCACAAGTAGTTCATAAAGGATCCGCCGGAAACACTTAAAGTAGAACTGTCGCCGGGGCAAGCCGACGGGGCCTCCACGTTTATTTCCGGTGTAGGGTTGGCAAATATTGGAATGGAATCAATACCAATACAACCGTAAATATTGGTGACGGTAACGGTGTATGTGCCAGGGTCACTGACTGTATTGCTCAATCCTGATATTCCATTTGACCAATTATATCCGACGTAGGCACCGTTCAACACCAATTGCGTTGTTTCTCCCGGGCACAAATGATCATCATTGGTTAAAATATTCAAATCTTCTACGTCTCCGTTTTGAACACCAATAGACCCAATACCCGTACATCCAAACATATTGGTGACGGTGACTTCATAATAACCCGGTCCGTAGACTACTGCGGGGTTCGTTGTCTGCCCGTCATCCCACAAGTATTCTGCATAGGGCTGATTTATAATGACCAGACCTGTATCGTTTTCCGAACACATGGTACCCGGGCCAGTAATGATCGGAAGGATGGGTGGCGAAGGGGGGACAATTATAGAAGCGTTATAGGGACACCCCAGATCATCCGTCACCTGAATGGAATAGGTGCCCGGGCCGTTAATAGTAACCGGCGTCAAATCGTCTGAAATATTCGGCGTCCATTGAAAATCAGCAAAATCATACCCGTCCGTATTTACCGTCAAGTCTACAGGTATACCCGGACAGAATGCAGGAGGACCTAAAATTTCAAGGGTGCCGGTAAAAAAAGCGTCGATAGTAGTAAAGTTCCGAAAGTGGTCGCAGTTAAAAGGGGAAGCATCGTATTGATAAAACCCCGGAGGAGTCACCACAATAGAATGAGCTGTCTCCCCGGTAGACCAGTCCACCACCAAAGGCGTCTGCCCCCCCGCAAAGTTGTTCTTTATAAAAGCAGCCAGGGTTACAGTCTTGTCAATACAATTGATGGTTTCTTCAATTTCACATGCAGCGTGACCATCAACCGCCGACTCTTGGGGGATATCCAGTGGTGAAGGAAGTTGTTGTGCAGATAAGGAATTGAAGCGAAAAAGCAGGATTGTAAACAATAGGAGATGAAGGGTAGAAGGTCTACTCATAGTACAGGCGTGTGTTTATAATATTCGGGTAAGCTCAGCCAAAAATTTGCTAAACCGCTGTAAGATACAATTAATCGATATTATGATGCCCGGCCTTCAAAACAAGAAGATGCATTTGCGCAAAACAACAGTAGAATCTGCCTTACAAACGCGCAGTAATTTGAAGGCCGGTCAGGAAATCCATCTGCCAACCCCATAAGGTAAGGGCGCAAGGTGAAGAACAATTCCATTCCGAAAGACCTGGCAGAAACAGAATAGTCAGCATATTTGGCTGCTGTGATCAAATCAGGGGGAAATCACTACATCTTGTCCGGCCTTGGTTAATTTTGTCCTGCGCCCATTTTTCAAACATGCATTACCATCATGGCCCGAATTCTGCTGATCAGTTTATTTCTGGTTTTTACAATTCAAACACTTCAGGCACAATGCCAGCCTTTTGAAACAACTGTTCGCCTGGAAATTGACCCGGACCAGTTCTGGGGTGAAATCTCCTGGAAGTTTGTTGATCTCAATTCCGGCTTCGTGTTTGCAGAGGGCCAACCCTCCAGTGCCGACCCTCAGGTTTTTGAGTATTGTATCACTCAGGGAATATGTGTGGTATTTACTATTTCGGATGCCCATGGAGACGGGATGGACCCGGATGGAAGTTTCAAACTATTCCTTGATGACCAATTGTATTTTGAATACGACGGCTACAACTTTGGATATGAGGAAAATGTAACCTTCGGTTGCCCACCCGGCGGATTCTGTACCAATCCCCTGGATATCGGACTGGGGAACCACACGACTATAAACGGATATGAGATTTGGTATAGTTTTACCCCGCAAGACACCGGCACCTACCGGATCAGCACCTGCGAGGCTCAACTGGATTGCCCCACCAAGATCTGGGTCTACGACATCTGCCAGGGCATAACTGTAACCAACGATAATACCGGCGCCACTTTTTATGCCGACGGAGGTTGTCCGGCCAATCCAAATGGAGCGCAGGCTGAACTGTATCTGGCTGCTGGTACCGAATATTACATCAGGCTGGGCTATGCCAATGGCATATGTAACGGACAAGGCTTTGACTTTTCACTGGAGTACATTGGGCCGGTTATTGGATGCACGGACTCGCTGGCCTGTAACTACCAACCCCTGGCAACCGTGAGCGACACGTGTATCTATCCCGGTGATCCCGATTGTACCGACCTGCCCGATCTGATCGTCCTGGAAAACGTGCTGCGTAGTACCCTTATGCCCGACTACCTGATCAGTAATGACCCCTGTTATGTGGACGAAGGTTGTGTAAGTGGATTTGGCACCCGTTATATTTTGCGCTTTTCCACGTATATAAAAAACATAGGTGTTGCTGATTATTACATCGGAACACCTCCTTCCAACCCGAATACCCCTTCCGATCAGTTCGTGTGGGACGCCTGCCACAACCACTGGCACTACCGTGGATATGCCGAGTATATACTTTTTGATGAAAACGGCGTTCTGCTGCCAATTGGATCAAAAAATGGATTCTGCATACTTGACCTGGCATGTGACAATGGCGGACTTGGCAAGTACAGTTGCGGCAACATGGGTATTTCTGCAGGCTGTGGCGACGTATATGATAACAGCATCGATTGCCAATGGGTAGACCTCACCGGCCTGAATGCTGGATTTTACACCTTGGTCGTACGTGTCAACTGGGATAAATCGCCCGACAAAACCGGGCGCAAGGAGGCTACCTATGACAACAACTGGGCGCAAGCCTGTTTTGAGTTGAAATACGATGCCGATGGAGATCCGGAAATTGAAGAAATGAATGACTGCCCCACCTACACAGACTGCTTTGGAGAAGTATTCGGATCTGCTCAACCGGACTGCTCCGGTGCATGTGGAGGTGCACTGTTGCATGGAGACTGGAACCAGGACACCCTCCAGGAACTGAGCGACATTGAACAATACCTTGCCGCCAGCCTGGGCGGGTTCGGCGATCCGACGACTTGCTTTGACCTGGATGAAGACGGCAACATCGATATTTACGATGCCGCACTTTTGCAGGAATGCGTATTGCACACCGACGATGTGCAGTATTGGGGTACCCGCTATGCCTGCCGCTTTCCGGGTGGCATTGACAATCCGGACGACATCGTTTACCTGCTACCTGGTAGCCTGGACACTGTAAACAAAACCTTCGATGTCCGAATCGTCAATCCGTTTAACAAGCTATATGGTTTTGAATTTGAGGTAAAAGGACTCACAATTTCCGGCGTGGAGAATCTGGATACGACGTTTGCCGGAACCTGGGAGTTCAATAGCCAAAACAAAATACAGGCGCTCAGTACCGAAGAAACCGGCCTGAAGAGAAATATCCTGCCCGGCGATCTTATCCGCATCCATTATTCCAAACTGACCGCCCCGGAGGTGTGCCTTGGCGAGATTTACAATATCGTAAATGAAAAATACCACCGGGCTAATGCACTCGTCGCGGATCCGGCTTGTGTGCTGACCGGGATTACCAGCACCTTTAGCCAGGAAGAACTGCCGGAGGTATTTGTGATGCCCAATCCCGCCCGGGACTTTTTCACTGTTTTCATTGGAGGAAACAGGCCGGATGCCGTTTCACTCAAATTATTCAATACGGCCGGGCAAGTAGTTTGGGCCAGCCCCCGGTCAGAGCAGCCGGGTATTCGCGTACCACGTGGAAACCTGCATGCCGGGGTGTACTTTTTAACCATTCAATCCCCGCAAGGCATACAACAGGTACGGATCATTTTTAACTAAACAACACAACTTCTCTCATTTGTGTAAAAGAAAATTCCGCCAGCCGTTGGCCATGTTACAGGCGTTTTTTACGTTTACAGCCCCGCAACAGTAACCACCACACTTATGCTGCCCCGGCAACTACTTATCTGTTGCATCGCCCGACCGGAGTACCAGATTGCGTATAACTCCAGGACCATATCTTTTTTCTAACGAAACCAACTTCTAGCTATGCATTTCAGTACGTTAGACTATGTCGTTTTTACCGGGTATGCACTCCTGATCGTCAGCATGGGTCTTTGGGTATCCAGGAAAGGTGGCAAATCGGCAGAAGATTATTTTCTGGCCAGCAAATCTCTTCCCTGGTGGGCTATTGGTGCGTCACTAATCGCAGCCAATATTTCTGCCGAGCAGTTTATCGGGATGTCCGGATCGGGTTTTGCGATCGGTCTGGCTATCGCCTCCTATGAATGGATGGCTGCGCTGACCTTATTAATCGTCGGCAAGTATTTCCTGCCAATTTTTATTGAAAAGGGATTGTACACGATCCCGGAGTTTGTTGAAAAGCGGTTCAGTACCAATTTGAAGACCATACTGGCTGTTTTCTGGTTATGTCTGTTCATTTTTGTCAACCTGACGTCTGTACTGTACCTCGGAGCTACTGCGCTGGATACGATTATCGGGAGCGGGGATGGCAATATCCTGATGGCATCGATCATCGGCCTGGCATTATTTGCAGCTGCTTATTCACTTTGGGGCGGGCTTTCTGCTGTGGCCTGGACGGATGTAGTCCAGGTAGTATTATTGATCGGTGGTGGCCTGGTAACCTCCTTCATTGCACTGGAGCATGTGTCTCCGGATGGCAGTATCTGGGGCGGTTTCCGGGCAATCTACGAAGCCGTTCCTTCCAAATTCTCCATGATCCTGGAACAGGGAGAAGTAATTACGCCAAATGGTAAAGATGCCTGGTGGGACCTGCCTGGCCTTGCTGTACTTATTGGCGGCATGTGGGTGGCCAATTTATACTACTGGGGCTTCAATCAGTATATTATCCAGCGGACCCTGGCTGCAAAAAGTCTGAAGGAATCCCAACGAGGCATCGCCTTCGCAGCATTTTTGAAATTGCTGATCCCGCTGATCGTAGTAATCCCCGGAATTGTTGCCTATGTGTTGAACGCCGGGCCGGACGGTATTGTAACGGCTGAATCGGTCGATCCCTCCTTTATCGGAAAAGACGGTGGGTTTGTAAACGACAGTGCAGCGCCCTGGCTGATCCGTAATTTTATCCCGACCGGGTTGAAAGGACTGGTACTCGCAGCATTAGCCGCCGCTATTGTTTCCTCCCTGGCTTCCATGCTGAATTCGACCGCTACCATCTTTACCATGGATATCTACAAACCCTATTTCGGTAAGGGGGCTTCGGAAAAACAGATCGTCAACGTTGGCCGGATCACTGCCGCTGCAGCACTTGTTATTGCCGTACTGCTTGCTCCACAATTAAGCAATCTGGGACAGGTATTCCAATATATCCAGGAATATACCGGATTGGTCAGCCCGGGCATCCTCGCAGTGTTTATGCTGGGGCTGTTCTGGAAAAAAACGACCAACAATGCGGCTATCTGGGGTGTCATCCTGTCAATCCCCATCGCCCTCTATTTTAAGGTTGCCCCTAGCGGATGGTCTGACAGCAGCCTTTTTGTGACCCTGCCGTTCCTGAACCAAATGATGTGGACGTGGATACTCTCCATGTTGATCATGGTGGTGATCAGCTATATAGAGTCGAAGGGTGCTGACCACGAAAAAGGAATAGAACTAAAGAAAGGTTTATTTGCTACCGGCCCGGCCTTCAACATCAGTGCGGTCATCATCTGCCTGATACTGGCCGTATTGTATTCCCTATTCTGGTAATAACCCGCAAAGGGTTTTTCCAGACGCTTTTACATTCAGTTTTTTCTTCGATACACCGTGAAATCAACAGGTTGTACTATTGCCGAACGGGCAATGGCATAACCTGTTGATTTTCAAGCCATATAATTGCAATTCCGGTTGCGCCCGGATATTTTATACGCATAAGGACTATGTAGTTCAATAAAAATCAAACGCACCACTCTGACGGCAATGCCTGTAGATTCAAGTAGGCTAAAAAAGAATTTCTGGCCTTCCGGATACAAACTTCCGGAAGGCCAGTACATTTGTATCGTCTGCGAACAAAAGGACCCCGGACATTATGGTTATCCAGTAATATTATCGCCCGCCCTTACATACGTCCCAAGGAACAAGGAACAGTCAACATTGCAGTATCCACTTTATCTGTACACCTTATGTTTGGCTTTGAAGCAGACCTTTCCACCCCACTCCTTATTCTGCTTGGCATAACCATTTTCACCGTATGCCTTTTTGAGTTTGTCAACGGATTTCACGACACCGCCAATGCCGTGGCAACTGTCATTTATACCGGGAGCCTGCAGCCGATTCCAGCAGTTGTCTGGTCTGGCCTGATGAATTTTGCCGGCGTATTAGCCAGCGGTTATTTTTTCGGCATGGGGGTAGCCATGAAAATTGTTTCCCTTTTACCCATTGAGGCCCTGATCGGGCAAGATCTCCACCACAGCATAGCCATGGTACTTTCCGTCCTGATCGGAGCGATCATCTGGAATGTGGCCACCTGGTATAAAGGCATACCCTGTTCCAGTTCTCATACGCTGATCGGATCCCTTCTGGGTGTTGGCCTGGTATTTTCCTTTCTGCCGGAAAACACGGAACATGTCGGCGTCAACTGGTCGGAGGCAATCAAGATTGGCAATTCCTTGCTTTTTTCACCGGCTTTCGGATTTTCTATGGCCATTGTGCTTATGTTCATCCTGCGGCTTAGTCTGAAAGACAAGAAGATATTTAAGGAACCGGAGCCGGGAGCGCCCCCTCCGTGGTATATTCGCGGAGTGCTCATATTGACCTGCACCCTGGTCAGTTTTTTTCACGGGTCCAACGACGGCCAGAAAGGGATTGGCTTGTTGCTGATTGTATTGATGACCTTTCTGCCCTTACAGTTTGCCCTTTCGCCAAACTTTTCAGCAGAGAAAGTTGACCTTGCCCTGGAAAATATACAACGTAGTCTGCCCGAACGGGCCGTCTATCCCGAAATAGGCAAAGTGCAGGAAAGCCTGGTAACCCTGCGAACAGATATCAAACAGCATGATCCCAAAAACGTGAAACAACGGCTTGCCCTCCGCAAACGCCTGTTGATCATAAAAAAACAAACAGAAGCACTGCTGCAGGTGCCCAATATCATTACGGACAAAAACGCCCGCCATACGATTTCGGGAGAACTGAAAGTACTCGTACGGAATACTACTTATCCGCCAATATGGAGTGTAGTCCTTATCTCCCTTTCCCTCGGCATTGGAACCATGATCGGGTGGAAACGGATCGTGGTCACCATTGGGGAAAAGATCGGTAAACGCCACATGACGTATGCCGAAGGTGCTACAGCCGAGTTGGTCGCCTCCAGTACCATTGGCCTGGCTTCTTCGCTCGGTCTACCGGTGAGTACCACTCATGTGCTTTCTTCAGGAGTTGCCGGTGCAATGGTGGCTTCAAAGGGTGTTAAAAACCTGCAGACCCGAACGATCAAGGACATTGCACTGGCCTGGATCCTGACGCTCCCGGTCACTATGGTATTGTCCGGAATGCTATATTGGGTGTTGCGGAATATTATTTAGGATAACCCCTGCCTGTAAACGGCGAGAATGACCGCTTCATTTGTACCGCCGGCAGGTCCGGGAATACAAATAGCAGGTATGAAAAAAGGATCAAACCTGTTCGGTAAAATAGGGCTGGCAGGTCAACTTGTTGCCCTCGGCATCGTATTCGGAGATATCGGCACCTCCCCGCTTTATGTAATGGCCGCAGTAATCGGGAAGCATACTGTCACTACAGAACTTGTGTTCGGAGGGTTATCCTGTATTTTCTGGACCCTCACCTTACAGGCCACAATTAAGTATATCCTCTTTACGCTTCGCGCAGACAACCATGGCGAAGGCGGCATATTTTCATTGTATACACTAATACGAAGAAAGGCGCCCCGATGGACGATTTATATCGCAGTGCTGGGTTGCTCAGCACTGCTTGCTGATGGAATTATTACGCCTGCCATTTCCCTTACAGCCTCGGTAGAAGGGCTGTTAATCCTCTCCCCAAAACTCCCTGTCGAGCCTATAGTACTGAGCATTCTGGTTGGACTGTTTGTTTTTCAACAATTTGGGACTGAGCGAGTAGGAAAGTCCTTTGGCCCTATAATGGTTCTTTGGTTTTCTATGTTGATCTTTTGGGGAATCCGCCCCTTGTTGGATATGCCCGGAATTCTTCACGCACTACACCCTTATTATGCATGGCATATCCTGACTACGCACCCCGGATCATGGGGAATCGTTGGTGCTGTATTTCTTTGTGTAACCGGGGCAGAGGCATTATACTCCGACCTCGGGCATGCCGGTAAAAAAAACATCCGGCAAACCTGGGTTTTTGTGAAGACCGCTCTGCTGATCAACTATTTTGGGCAGGGCGCCTGGCTGCTTGCCAGCAAGCATGGTCAGACCCTGGCAGGTACAAGCCCGTTTTATGCCCTGATGCCGGAATGGTTTATCTCTACAGGGGTCTTCATTGCTGTGCTGGCATCGGTTGTAGCCAGCCAGGCTTTGATCAGCGGTTCGTTTTCATTGATCAATGAAGCGATAAAACTAAACACCTGGTTCAGGGTTCAGATCCGGTACCCCAGCAGGCTGCGACAGCAGCTTTTTATCCCTTTTGTGAACAGGTTGCTATTTGTCGGATGTGCCATAATAGTGATCTACTTCCAGAAAAGCAGCAACATGGAAGCAGCATACGGGATCGCCATCACGATCGCCATGCTGTCCACTACCCTTCTGCTTTCATTCTATTTTGTTTATCGCCTGCACTGGAACCGGATATTAGCAGCCACGATAACCGGCATGTTTACCTGCGTAGAACTGGTGTTCTTTTTGGGGAGCCTGGAGAAGCTGGGACACGGGGCCTGGGTCAGCTTGGTTTTCATGACCCTGTTCGTGATCATAATGCTCGTTCATTTTGAGGCTAAAAGGATGCTGGGAAGAAAGCGGCGTTTTGTTGATGTCCGGCGATACACCGAGATCATTGCAGCGGTAAGTGATGACCGGGATATCCCGAAATATGCATCTAATATCGTTTATCTGACCAATGCCCGGCATCCGGAAAAAATGGAAAAGCAAATACTGAAGTCCATTTATCAAAAGCAACCCAAAAGAGCGGATGCCTATTGGCTGCTACACTTCAGTGAAACGGAAAGTCCATTCCAGAATCGTTACAATTTCCAGGAAATACTGCCCGGTAAAATATTCAGACTGGATTTCGAACTCGGCTACAAGGTCAAGCCAAATGTGCGCGAAATGTTTGTGAAAGCTATACAGGAATTAGAGCGGGAAGGGCATATCGACCTCAGCAACAGGTATTCCAGTCTTAAAAAACACCACATCAAAACTGATTTCCTCTTCATTGTGATGCGCAATACGTTCAACCTTTCGGCTGAAAGTCCCTTGAAAGAGGTTTTTATTCTTAACCTGTACAAGCAAATTCAAAAGATCAGTATCCCTCCGGAGCAATACCTGGGTATAGACCGAAATGCCCTGCAAGTTGAATATATCGCGTTGCAGTAAACCGGAGCATCAACACATCTGTTTACCCGAGGGTTGCAAAGATGACATTGCAGCACCTGCACCGAAAACAATTATTAACCTCCCCTTTAAGCCATCCGTATATGCCATATATGGTTTTCAACAGATTAAAATTCTTTTTAGGTATCATCCTGGCGGCTGTCGTCTTTTATTTAGGTACTAATACGCTGACAGCCCAGTGTAGTGCCAGTATCACCAACTTTCCTTACAGCCAGAGTTTTGAGAACGGTCCGGCAGGTTGGGCTTCCGATGGTGTTTTCAACGACTGGGCCTGGGGAACGCCCAATAAAGCGGCCATCAATTCGGCAGCAAGCGGAAACATCTGCTGGATTACCGGCGGACTCACAGGCTCGTTCTACAATTACAGCCAACGCTCTTTTGTTGAAAGTCCCTGCTTTGACTTTACCAGCCTGAACTATCCATACATCTCCTTCAAGATCTGGTGGGAATCGGAGCAACGGTTTGACGGCGCCAATTTTCAATACTCCGTAGATGATGGCAGCACCTGGAACAACGTAGGTTCAGTCAATGAACCGGAGAACTGCCTGAATGAAAACTGGTACAATTACAGTCCGATCACCCACCTTAGCGACCTGGCCAGTGTTCGCGATGGCTGGTCGGGCAATATTCAGCCGACTGTGGGGAACTGCCTGGGTGGCCAGGGCAGTAATGGCTGGGTAACCGCGCGGCATTGCCTGCCTTATCTGGCAAATGAACCAAAAGTCCGTTTCAGGTTCACGTTTGGGGCCGGCACCACCTGTAATGATTTTGACGGATTTGCTTTCGATGATATCCGTATTGAAAATGCCCCAGCTATCAAAGCAAACTTTATTACAGGTTGTTCCGGTACGGGAGCGTATACCTTTACCGATGTTTCTGACAACTGCCCGGATACCTGGCACTGGAACTTTGGCGATCCGGCTTCCGGTGCCGCTAATACCAGCACCGAACAAAACCCTACCCACCTGTTTTCCGGCCCTGGCTTATACACAATTACCCTGCAGGCCTGGAGTGCCTGCAGTCCGGGCTCGTCCTTCAGTAAAACCATTCGGGTATATGAAGTGAATGCCTCCGGCACACCTGTTGACTGCAACGGGAACACCACCGGTATGGCAAACGCAACAGTTACCCCTATGGATGGCAATCCGGTCTTTTCCTGGAACAGCACGCCGGCACAAAATGGCCCGACAGCAACCGGACTGGCCGCCGGTACATATGTCGTTACGGTAACGGGTGACAACGCCTGCCCGGTGCTGGATACCGTAACGATCCAGGAGCCGCCACCTATTCAATACTCTGTTGCAACAGAACCTGCTTTCTGCGGAAACCCCATTGGATCCGCAACCCTTGCCGTGGCCGGTGGCACACCACCTTATCAGTACAATTGGTCGCCCCCTGGCGGCGCCGGAAATACCGCCGGCAATCTTCCGGTTGGAAGCTACCAGGTAGTCATTACTGATCTGGATGGATGCAGTACAACAGCAACGTTTAACATTGACAGCGTACCGTTCCTGGTTGCACTTTCCAGCTCCAATATTAGCTGTTCGGGTGCGTCGGATGGATCGATCCAACTGCAACCGTTGAATGGAACAGCGCCCTTCAGTTATATCTGGTCACCGGACGGAGGTCCCGGTGCAGGCTCCGACAACCTGGATGCCAACATGTATTCCATTACAGTTACCGATGCGAACCAATGTACGGCTACACTGTCTGAAACCATTTCTGAACCAGATGCTCTGGACGCCTCTGTAGAAGTCAATGCTGTTTCCTGCTTTGGAGAATCCGACGGGAGCATATTCATTGGTCCGGTAGATGGTGGGTCTCCACCCTATCTGTATGCCATCGGGCAGACCGGGTTTGGTACCGCCCCCACCTTTGAAGGATTGCCCCCCGGCACCTACAATACTCTGGTACAGGATCTGAATGGCTGTTTTTGGGAAGCAACGGTGGCTATTCCTGCACCGCCGCCGCTTGTCATTATAGCAGGGCCGGATACCAGCATTACACTGGGAAACAGCATTTTGCTTTCCGGCATTGTCAGCAACCCGGATCAAATCCAACAGTCTACCTGGACGCCTTCACAGGGACTTTCCTGCGATACCTGTCTAAGTACACTAGCAGTACCTGCGATCACCCAGGTATATACGCTTGAAGTGACAGATATCAACGGCTGTACCGCCAGTGACGAAGCATCCATTATTGTTGGACCCGGCTCCGTCTACATCCCCAATGCCATTGCGCCGAATTCCATCCAGTTAAACGATCGGTTTACCGTATACGGCGGTGGTAATATCGCCACTGTTGTTCTGCTCCGGATTTTTGATCGCTGGGGCAACCTGTTGTTCGAGCAAAAAGACTTCCCGCCATCCGAGCCACTGTCTGGGTGGGATGGCAAATCTGATGGTCGCGATGCACCTGCCGGGATCTACTTGTATCAAATCCGGGTCAGGTACATAAATGGCTCAACGGAAGATTTCAGCGGCGACCTTCTGCTTTCCCGATAAAGAAAAACAGGAGGCACCCGGCACAACCGGAAGGCCTCCTGCAAGAAACGTGTTTGATAAAGTTATTTCAGAGCATCACTGAAATTTAGATCGGCGGATCAGCAGGTGTATTGGGATTATTGTTCCGCTCGATATTCGGATACGGATAGAAGTTGCGGTTACGCTCTTCATTCGCAGTGTTCGGGGCCGGACGACCAAAACGACGGCTGTCTTCCAGGCGCATGCCGGACATCATCATTTCCGTACAGCGATTTGAATAAATAGCCTCCAACAGTGCATCCTTTGTCATCGGTCCGGTATAAGCAGCCAGGTCGGCGCCAATACCAAATGCGTCATCAGCAGGTTTTTTAGTCAGTACTTTATCCAGTTCGGCCTTGGCTTCGTTCAGCATATCCTTGCGGGCATAGGCCTCTGCACGGATCAGCAACATCTCACCAGGTACATAAACCGGAACGGCGCCGGAAGCATCATTGAAAAAACCGGCTGCCCGGAAATCATTGTTCGCAGGCATCAGATCTTCAAAATAGAAAGCCAGGCGCTGGTCATTCGGATCCGGCTGCAAGCCGGCAGGCAGACCAAGCGTCAGGTCAATTGGCTGGTATACGTTATTGGTCAGGATCGAAATAAAGGCGATTGGGTTGGTATTGACCGCATCATACGCAAACGTAGATTTTGCAGACAGGTCCACACTACCAGCGGCTGCAATAGCCTTATCATGCGCTCCAAGCATATTGTAGTAACGGGCCAACAGCGCATTGATCGTGTTCAACGGGTCAATACTGGCAGGTGTTTTAGCCTTAAAAGCCGCCGAAACCGGTGTGGCAGTCACGGCTGTTTTGGCTGATTCCAGAACGTCAATTGCTGCCTGCAAAGCATCTTCCCGGCTGCTAAAGCGGGCGTCTTCGGTGGTTTCCAGCGGCACCTGTTCATAGAAGGTCGCCAGAGTGCCATTGGCCAGGGCCTTAAAAATTGAACCCATGGCGATCAGACCGGAGCGTACACCGGCATCCGGCACATTGGCCGCATTGGCCAGTACTTTATCCGCTTCATTCCGGGCCAACAGGCATTCCTGCCAAATGCTGGCCACTACTCCATTGGAACCGGTCAGGTCTCCTTTTCCAATGGATAATTCATTCTCATTCAGATTACCCGGGTTGATAAGCCGGAGCTCAAATGTCGAAAAGCCGGCACCGGCAACTGTTGCATATACCGGGCTCTGCCGGTTCACACTCCAGCGTTTTTGAATGCCTACCGTGAGGCCGACCAGACCATCCGCACTGTTCAGCACCTGGTCTTCCGTAGCTGCACCCGGATTGGTGAAGTCCTTTTCACAGGCGGAAAAGGCTACTGCCAGGGCCAGCAACAACATAAATGATGTATATTTTTTTATAACTAACATATGGTCAATTTTATACGTTGAATAATACAGTGTCTGCCGGACCTAGAAATTGGTCTTGATCGTAAACGTGTATACCCGCGGAATCGGCACCTGACCGAAGTTGACATTCCGCATCAGGTTGCTTTGTCCACCGGCGTTTGTTTCCGGGTCATAACTAAAAAAGTTATCGATCGAGAACAGATTCCGGCCGCCCACTGAAATAACCGTATTCTCCAGTGCATTGCCAATTTTGGGAATAGTATAGCTCAGCGTCAATTCACGCAGCTTGGTGAACGATCCGTCTTCCATCCGCCATTCCAGGATCGGATAAATGGCCCATACCCATCCACGGGGCAACTCGCCGCTCAGCTCCTGCTCGGCATATTCGCCAATACCGACACCTTGGCGGGTACGCTTGTCGGCGTCAAACACATCGGCTCCCTGTACGCTTTCAAGGACAGCGGTCAGGCTAAAACGTTTTACCTTAATTGTAGTGCTGGCACCAACGATATAGTCCGGGTTCGGGTCACCGATTACTTTTTGCAGGATATCACCTGTCGGCTGACCGTTGGCATCACGCATTGGCAGGCCTGTATCCAGATCGCCGCGCTCCTGTTGCAGAAAACCTTGCGATGTCAGTAGCGGTGTTCCATCGTCATTGCGGGCGATATACGTACCATAGAAAACGCCGAGCGGCTCACCATCCACCAGGAAGATCGGTGCACCGGTAACGTTGGGCACACTGGTACGCGCCTGACCAAGATTGGTGATCTTGTTCCGGTTCCGGCTGAAGTTTATCCCGAAGTCCCAGGAGAAATTACGGGTACGCACAGGTGTGCCGTACAACGAAAGTTCAATACCCTTGTTCTCCAGTGTACCTACGTTGGTCGTGATCGCACTACCGCCTTGCGAAGGCGCCAGTGAACGACTGACCAGCAGGTCTTCGATATCCTGGTTGTACCAGGTAAAGACAAGGCCCAGGCGATCTTTGAACAACGAAATATCAGTACCGAATTCGAGTTCTGTTTCACGCTCCGGCTTCACATCCGGATTGGCCAGGGTGTTGCTCTGGCTGATGGCGACGCTTCCGGCCAGGTTGCCGGTGGTAAATGTGGAGAAACGATCGTACGGGCCGATAGCAGTCAGGTTACCCGACTGTCCCCAGGAACCACGAAGTTTGAACGTACTTATAAAACCACCTAACGGGCTGTCTTTCCAGAATGACTCGTCAGACAACAGGTAGCTGCCACTGAGTTTTCCGTACAGGATATTACGGTTATCCTCACTAAAGGTACTGGCACCGTCCATCCGAACAGCCCCTGTCAGGAAGAACCGGTCTTTGAAGCCGATCGTTTCCTGCAGGTAGTACCCCCAGATCCGGACCCGGGAAACATTGGACGACGGAGTCAGGATCGTACTGGCGCCATTCACCGTAGAAACAAAAGGCGCCAGACCGCGACCCTGTGCAACAGCATAGGCATTCTTGATGAACTGGTGGTTGTATCCGGCACGGGTGGTCAGGGATACATCGCCCAGGTCGGCCTCATACGCGGCGTTGATATCATTGTTGATCAGGAACACATTGTTATTGGCTGTCGATGCATACCCGTCATTAAAATACGTCGGATTGACCGGTGCATACGGATACGGCGGAATGAAAATATTGCCCTGCTGGCCGTAAGCATCAATGCCCGTAATGAAGTCCACAGAAAAGCCCTGGAAAGGGAACAGCTTCAACTGGAAGTCCGTAATGGCACGGTTTACTTCCTGGTTGATATCAAAATCCTCAATCACGCTCAACGGGTTAACACGCGTCGGTTCTACCGACTGCAGGTTACCCAGTGCATCCCGTTGAGTAATGTCCCAGATATTGTTGGTGATATTGATCGCATTGATCGGACTCCAGAACACGTTACCGTCCGGTTTTTCATTTGAGAATGAATTGT
The DNA here is from genome assembly GCA_006226345.1 of Bacteroidota bacterium. Classification (GTDB taxonomy): domain Bacteria; phylum Bacteroidota; class Bacteroidia; order Chitinophagales; family Saprospiraceae; genus M3007. The sequence goes on from SBHD01000095.1 coordinate 18,936, forward strand.
TATAATTCAGACCCATTGAGAAACTGGCCCAGTTAGTTACTGACTGGTTAAAACGAAACCGGGCGCCATAGCGCTGGAAGTCCGTATTTTTTACAATACCCTCATTTTTAGTGTAGGAAACAGAGGCGTAATAGTTGGAACGCTGGTTGCCCCCCATTACCGACAGGTGTTGGTCGGTACCCAAACCGGTCTGGAAGATCTCATCCTGATAATCGTAGCGGGTAACATTCACTTTATCGGTAGAGAAGTTGGCGCCAACGGTGAGCGCACCGGTTGTCGGGTTTGTGCCTGCGATCGGGTACAGACGCTGTTCGGCACTGCCGAACTGTTCGTTCCGCAGGTTGATATACACCGTTTTGCGCACCTGATTGATGTTCAGGCCCGAGCTGTAAGTAAACCGGGGTTTGCCGGCAGCACCACGCTTGGTCGTAATCAAAACGACACCGTTGGAAGCCCGGGAACCGTAAATAGCAGCAGCAGCAGCACCATTGATCACCTCGATCCGGTCAATGTCATTGGGATTGATGTCAGACAGCCGGTTGCTACCTGGCTCAGAAGCACCACCTGTAGCATTGATATTGGTCACGTTTGCCGTTTCATTACTCACCACTACCCCATCGATCACATAGAGCGGCTCAGATGAACCCAGAAGAGTACTGGCTCCACGAAGACGGATACTAAATCCACCTGCCGGGTCTCCAGAGTTCTGCCGGATCAGGGCACCGGGAAGTTTACCTTGCAACGCACTGGTCACGCCTTGCGGATTGGCGGCGACCAGCTGGTCAGACTGGATGGAGTTGATCGCATTACCCAGTTGTTTACGTTCTGAAGTAACGGATGAGCCGACAACCAACAGCTCACTCATACGCAGGATATCCTCACCCATTGTCACATCAACGGTTTGAGTGGCGTTCGTTCCGCTGACAGATACGGTTCGGCGTACCGTAGCATAACCTACATAACTGAAAACGAGATCATAATCGCCGGCCGCAGCCGAACCGGAAAGTTCATAGCTGCCATCCACACCGGTCGAAGTACCGGTAAGGAATGCAGGCATCTGAACAGTCACCCCGACAAGTGCATCACCATTGGAAGCGGTGACAACCCCTCGGATACTGAAATTCACCTCCTGTGCAAAGGTTAGGGCAGGCAGCAGAAGCAGCAAATACAGCGCTTGCAGCCTTCGTTGAGTTTGCATACAATACATGGGCATTTGATTTTATTATAAATGTTAATTGCCAATCCAGTCGCTGTAATTGGGGAAAAACAGTGCCCAACTGGTTACCCAGTTGGGAATGTGATGTCGAAAGGTGCTTTGGATAACGGTAGTCGTGGAGATTAAATGGCAAAGCCAGGCAATGCGGGAAAAAGAAAACTATTATGCATAGATCGGGAATAACTTTCAAACATTTGCCAGTTATCCTGCAATTTTTTGCAATTTTGTTCGGAATTTACGTTCAGTCATTTTTTACACATGCTGAAAAAAGAAAGGCAATCGCTTATCCTGCGAGAGGTGAATATTCACAACAAGGTTTCCCAGGGAGACCTTAGTGAGCACCTGAAAGTATCTGAAGATACCGTGCGGCGCGACCTTCAGGAACTGGCCGAGCGCGGCATGTTGATCAAAGTCCGCGGCGGTGCATTGTCCAAGTCCTTTCACATATATTCCTACCAGCGCAACCAGATCTACGCCCACGAAGAAAAGACCACCATAGCCCGAAAGGCAATCTCCCTGCTCCGGGATGGTATGATGGTCCTGATCAGTGGCGGCACCACCAACCTGGAGCTTTCCCGTATTCTTCCCCCGGAACTGAATGTGACCTTTTTTACAGTGAGCCTGGCCACTGCCATGCAATTGGCCGAGCACCCCAAATGTGAAACAGTCTTTATCGGTGGCAAGATATCCGGCAGTGCACAGATCAGTACCGGTGGTACGGTCGTTCGCAGCTTGCTGGATCTCCGCCCAGACCTTTGCCTGCTAGGAGCCAACAGCATCAGCCCTCAGGCCGGTGTAACGGACAGCGACTGGGATGTAGTGGAAGTCAAACAGGCCATGGTAGAGGTATCTAAAAAGGTCGCCGCCCTGGCGATATCGGAAAAACTGAACAGTGCGCAAAAAATGCGGGTCTGCAGCCTGGACAAGGTTGACTTCCTGGTCACAGAACTCGATCCCACCGAACCCGCACTAAAACCCTATCAAGAAAAAGGCATCAATCTTTTGTAATTCCCGTATGCAAGTATTTACCGGACTGGACCGACTGCTATCCGAACCCGCCCTTCAAAAAATGCTGGGCAATCAGGTAGCATACTTATGCCACAATGCCTCTATTGACCGGGACTGCCGGGAGGGGCTCTCTGTACTCCAGGCCTTGCTCGGGCCACGGCTGAAAGCCGTTTTTTCTCCACAGCATGGCCTTTTTTCCGAAGCACAGGATAATATGATCGAGTCGGATCATTTTATTCACCCGTATTTTCAGCTGCCCGTATACAGTTTATACTCAGAAACCAGGCAGCCTACAGCATCGATGCTAAAGGGCCTGGACCAGGTGATCATCGACCTGCAGGATGTCGGTTGCCGCGCCTATACGTATATCTACACTATGCTCCTGACGATGGAGGCCTGCGGTAAGGCCGGCATTGAAGTATTAGTCCTGGATCGTCCGAATCCGGTGAATGGAATAACGATCGAAGGGAATATGCTGGATCCGGACTTTCGTTCTTTTATTGGCTTGTATCCCATGCCTATGCGGCACGGCATGACCATCGGTGAGATCGCCCGCATGGCAACTTCAGTATGGGGGATCCCCTGCTCTTTGCAGGTGATCCCGATGCGGGGATGGGACCGCAGCAGCCATTTTGGTGAAACCCGCCTACCGTGGGTTTTCCCTTCGCCCAACATGCCCAACATAAAAACGACATTTGTTTTTCCCGGTACTGTTTTACTGGAAGGGACCAGTCTTTCAGAAGGCAGAGGCACGACCCGGCCGTTTGAGATCTTTGGACATCCTAATCTGCGTCCCCATGACGCCTTGCCTGTAATGGAGGCTGCATTTACCCGTTTTGGGCTAAAAGGTTTTACCCTTCGCCCACTCTATTTTCAACCGACGTTCGATAAGTATTCTGGCCAAACCTGTGGAGGCTTCCAGGTGCA
>SBHD01000367.1 GCA_006226345.1 Bacteroidota bacterium
CGCCTGCTCCTGGAAATGGTGATCTGCGTATCGTCCGGCATGAGAATATAACCACCGTCACCCCGGACGAATTTGTGGATATGGTTGATATTCACGAGATAAGAATTGTGCACGCGGAAAAAATCCCTGCCCGACAGGGTCTCGTCTATTTCCTTCAGGGTTTTGGCCACCAGGATTTTCCGGTTGTCGGCCATGACCACATGGGTATAGTTGCTTTCCGCCTGGCAGTAGGCGATATCCCTGGTTTGCACGAAAATGAGCCCGTCGCCGGTAGACAGGGCGATGCGTTCCGTCTGGCTCTTCTGGTTCATCAGACTCTGGAACAACAGTTCCATTTGTTCTTTTGTGGGCGCCGATCGCTTTTGTTTCAACCGGTTAACTGTGGCCGTCAGTTCATCCGGGTCAACGGGCTTCAGGAGATAACTCAGCGCGGAGTACCGGAAGGCGCGTACGGCAAACTTGTCGTAAGCCGTGGTGAAGATCACCTCGAACGGGATTTCGCTAAACTGCTCGAGCATGTCAAACCCGTTCATCTTCGGCATTTCGATGTCCAGAAAGACCGCGTCCGGTTTCAGTTCCCGGATCCGCTCCATGCCTTCCGCCCCGGATTCGCATTTGGCCAGGATCTCAATATCCGGGCAGTAGGTTGCTAGCAACCACTCGAGCATTTCGAGGCTGCTGCGTTCATCGTCGATCAGGATGGCCTTTATCATATCGTTCATATTGGTATGGTGATTATTACCTGTGTGCCACAGGGTTCGCCCTGTGCGTCATACAGATCGATGATCTTTTGAGTACCGGTCAGCATCGGATCTGCCCCGGAAATAGCCAGGCGCTCCTCCGTAAGTTTCATCCCGACGGATTTCCGGGTTGGCGCATTTTTACTTTTAAACTCCATGGCTTTCGCTCTTCCAACACCGTTGTCCGTTATTTCACAGGTTAACATGTCACGCTCCTGCGTAACTTTTATGGAAAGATGTCCGCCCGATTGTTTGTGCATCAATCCGTGCCAGATGGCGTTTTCGACGTAGGGTTGAATGATCAACGGGGGGATCTCGATATTGTCCGCATCCACAGCCGGGTCAATTTCCAGACTAAATGTGAATTTGTGGTCAAACCGCAACGCCTCCATTTGCACGTATAGTTGCAGGGCCTCGAGTTCATTGGTCAAAACAACTGTTTTGTTTTCGGAATTGTCGAGAATGAGCCGGATGAGTCTGGCGAAGCGGGTCAGGTAAAGCGAGGAGGTTTTAATGTCGCTTTTAATGATATACCGGTTGATGGAGTTCAGGCTGTTAAAGATAAAGTGTGGATTCATCTGGGCCCGGAGTGCCTCCAGCCGGGATTCAGCCAATTGCCGGTTGAACTCCGTTTTCAGGCGTTCGGTATGTTCGATCTGCCGGATCCGGTACAGGTAAAGCGCATAGATCAGTCCGGCAAACACCAGGGCCGCCATAAGGGCAAACCATGTTTTTTTGTAAAAGGGCGTTTCTATAAAGACAGGGATCGCAATGGGTTCGCTCCAAATTCCTTCCCGGTTGGCCGCTTTCACCTTGAACACATAACGACCACCGTTCAGGTTGGTATAACTGGCATAACGCCAGCTGCCGCTTTCCACCCAGTCCTTGTCCCATCCTTCGAGCATGTAGGCGAACCTGTTGAGCGCCTGGTTGGTAAAATCCAGGCAGCCAAACTCAAAAGAGAAGAAACTCTCCCCGGGGTGAATGGCAATTGTTGCATTACGCACCAAACGGTTCCTTTGTTCCTGATTATCCACGCTGAACTTATCGATATAGACCTTTGGCAAACTGGCCTTCCGGTGCAACGCGGGAAAATCCACCCGGCAGTATTTACCCGGGCTGGTAATATAAAACGCGCCGTTATTGCTTTTGACAAACCGGATACTCACTATATTTTTTTCCATCCCCAGCGTTTGATTAAAGATCCGGTACGAAAGAGTAGCAGCATCCATATACACCACGCCCAAAATAGTGGCCATCCAGATCATGCCGTCGTGGTCCGTGTTCATACTGGAGATCCGGCTGGAGGGCAGGCCATTCTCTTCGTTGATCAGTTGCAGGGTGGTAAACGCAGCGTCCTGCACATCAATTTTAAACAGCCCCTTTCTATTGATGGCAATCCAGATATTCCCCGCATGGTCTGCCCCCATACCCCGGATATCGCCATCCGTCAGCGCCTCCGAATCTTTAGGCAGCGGATGCCTGAACTGTCCGCTTGCTTTATCGTAAACACAGAGCGTGCCCTTGCCCAGCAACCACATCCTGCCATGTTTGTCCCAGGCTACATGTTTTACATGTTCGGGCGCCCCGGCTCCGGTATTTAATACCCGGGATATTTTTCTTTTTGAAGGAAAAAACCGGTGCAGCCCCCCCTCTAAAGTCAGCAACCAGATGTCTCCGTCCGGGTCGCTGTGCAAGGTATTGAACACTATAGTACCATTATTCTCCCCAACCATAAAGGGATCGGCTATTCGCAGCAGTCGTCGCTGTTTCTTGTCCAGTTCATAGATGTAATCCCGCGCAAGCACCCATAAGTGTCCGTTGCGATCAGGCAGCATATCACCTACATACAGATAGTTGTCGCCCCAGGCAGGGTTGACAGACATTTTCAGCGCCTCCAGTTTGCCCGTCCTGGTGTCCTGTACATTCAGGCCATTCCCCAACTCCGTCGCAAAATACACGGCGTTGTTTTCCGGGTCTTCAATCACTTTACTGATTCCGAAGGCGTTACCGTACTGACTTGAAGCAATAGGCAGGGACTTGAACCGGAACAGCCGGGCAGAGGGATCATATTTCAGCAGGCCTTTGTCGTTCAAGAGGAACATCACACTGTCGCCGGTAATCAGGATCTGAGATACATTAGTAGGGCTGCTTTCCACGTCGGAAGCAGGGCTGTCATCGACAAACCGGAAGAGCCCAGTCTGTTTGTTAAAAATGCCTAATCCCCTGTCACCGGTAGCAACCCAGAATTCCCCGTCGTTTTTCTCCACCATATCATATACATTATTGTCTATGGCGGTGTGCGGGCCTGATTGATGGTATTTTCTTGTCGAAAACACCCCGTTTTCCCGGTTGTAGTAACAAACTCCACCTCCCCAGGAGGAAAGCCAGAACCCCTTGTCTCCATCCGGGATTATTTTGTTAAAATAATCATTTCGCGCGTTCCCGGAATCGATCGGGGTATAGTGTTTATACGAGAATTCTTCTGTTTGGGGATCGAAGGAGTATAATCCGTATACGGTAGCCAGCCAAAGCAAACCATCCCGGTCTTCGAAAACAGCATTTACAGAGTTTTTACCGATCTGACCCTGCGCCGGGGAGATCTTCTTAATATCGGGTAAGTTGTAAAGTACTGATGCACCCGTTTCCGGGTTAAACCTGATCAGGCCCATGCCCCAGATGCTCAGCCAAAGGGCGCCGTCTTCGGTCCGGTGCAAAATTTTCGGGAAGGTCGACGGCAATTTCAGACTGTCGCGGTTAAAGATCTGGTAGTTGTGGAAGCACTGGCAGTCTTCCCGGAACAATCCGACTACCCCTCCGGCGAAACTGGTCCACAGATTGCCTTTTTTATCTACGTAGATCAGGTGGCCATAATCATCCCAAAGCGAAGTGGGGTCGCCCTGTTTGTGCCGGAACACTTTGATGCTGTACCCGTCGTACCGGTTAAGACCGTTGTTGGTGGCAACCCAGAGATAACCGGACGAGTCCTGCGCAATACAATAGATCAGGTGGTTGGACAAACCATCCTCTTCATCCAGCAATTCAAAGCGCATATCGTCCAGGTTTTGGGCAACGCCAACACCAGGATGCCAAACGCAGAAAGTCGTAAGGATCGCAAACCGGAAGAAAATACAGTACTTCAAGCAGGGCAGTTCTGACACAAAGGAAGGCTGTAAAACGGAATTATTCAAAGGAATAAACCACAGCTTTCAACACTTTTGCCTGCTTGCCGACAGAGGCTCACTAATGTGTCCGTGAAAGTTGAACCACTTCAGTATAACCCGCAAAAAAGCCCCGTATCATCCAGATACGAGGCTTTCCATCTTTGTGGCGGAGGCAGGACTTGAACCTGCGTCCGCCGCGGCGGATATGCGCCCGATGAGCCTACGAACCTAACCATTTCTCAATTTGATGCTTTACATACTCCCGCCCTATCCCGGATTTAAGCCATTTCTCCCTTGCCATCGCCTCTTTTTTGGTGGGATACTCTTCTGTGAACACTACCTCCCAAGGCCGGTATTTCTTCGTCCAGCCTTTTTGGCCCAATTCATTGTGAGATATTAAACGCCCGGCTAGATCCGAGGTATAGCCGACATAGGACTTCCCATACAGGCGAGTATATAAAACATAAACAGTGAACATATTTTTCTAAATGAAAAAGCCCCGTATCATCCAGATACAAGGCCTTCCATCTTTGTGGCGGATATTGCCTCAAACGATAGTACCAGCGTATAAAAACGAAGCCTTGAATCGAATTTCGATCCAAGGCTTTCTTTGTGGCGGAGGCAGGACTTGAACCTGCGTCCGCCGCGGCGGATATGAGCCTCA
>SBHD01000396.1 GCA_006226345.1 Bacteroidota bacterium
ATTTTCTAAGAAGAATATAAGGGGTGCTTATTATGACAACGATCATTATTGCCGACAACCTGGTAAATGATTACTGTGGAATCGAACCACGTTTTACGCAGCGCAATGTCCATATTGGGATACATGAGTCAGAACGAATTTTTGGGTCGGAGGCCTCCTATGGAAAGGGGCCGTTACCAACCTTTTTACATGCAGCTGCTCAAAATCAGGATATACACCTGCTGTTTTGCAGAGACAGCTATTCATTGGAGAATCCGGCGCATCGGGAGTTCCTTTTGCAGCAGGGTGAACATTGTCTGGAGGACTCTCCGGGTGCAGATTTCCCGGACTGTCTGAAATCGATTACTGATAGTTCCTCCGTTATAAACTGTGCTGGTCTTACGATTCCCCTGGCAGAGCTAAGCCGGTTTTTAAGAGAGCGCCTCTCTATTGACCTTAATGATGGATCATCGAACGCAGGAGATGTTCAGTTTCTGATTGTGGGTTTTCATACAGAGCGCAGGGTCTTTAATACAGCAAACCTGTTGCGAAATGTATTTGGTTATCCGGTAGCAGTTTTTGCCCATTTTTTAGCTTCCTCGAATAAGGAATTTCATTATAACGCTCTTCGATATCAATTTCCCGATAACCGTATCCAGGTGATCAATCACCTGGCCGGCTTGCGTACTTATCTTCAAATTGACCTGGATTCTCTTAATGCGTTTGACCTCCTTGCTGTTGAAATAAAACCCGCAGATATCCGGAAAAAGCTAACAACAAGCCAGCAAAGAATTGTTGAATCGATATGTATGCATTGGACAGAGGCACACCTCAAACCCTTGGGTGGTGGTTTTAGCGGGAGCGCCTTGTTCCTGGCCAACGGGCTGCAGGGAGTTTCCAAAACAGAGCCAATGGTGATCAAAATTGATCAGCATGCTCCGATCCGCATGGAGATCAAAGGATATAACCAGGTAAAGAATTTCCTTGGCAAACATGTGCCCACCTTTACCTTCCCGGTTAGCGACGGCGAGTATTCGGGGATTGGGATGGAACTGGCTGCCATGGAAGGCCCGCCCAGTACGTTGCAGGACCATTTTGAAAAGGCAAAAGATGATTATGCGTTGGATGCCTTTCTCAAGTTACTGGACCGGACCCTGTCCATGTTAACGGTTCGGGTATATAAAAACACATTCACCCGGCGGCGGCTGGCACCGTACCGGCATTTTGGCCTCCATATTGCGCAGCAACCACAATGGCTGAAGGCGAACGTTGAAAATATATTGGGCTACGAGACCGATAACGTTTTTGTTTCGGATGATGTCTTGATAAATATATTTAATCTGGTTCGAAAAAACAGCGATGCCATTTTCAGTGATGTTTGCATCAGCCATGGCGATCTGAACCTGGCCAATATCATTGTGGATGAGCAAGGCAACCTTTGGACAATTGACTGGACACATACCGGATTTCACCCGTTGGCCATGGACTTTGCCAAAATGGAAAATGATGTCAAGTTTGTCATCAGCAAAGAACTTGAATTTGAGGACCTTCCCAAATTGCAACTATTGGAGGAGCACCTCTTGAACAAACTGGTTCCGGAAAAGCTAAGTAAGCTGCCGGAGCACCTTCAATTTATCCAATGGGATTTGCGGTTTAAGAAAATATACCGCACTATCCGGGTGTTGCGAAAGGCGTATTCCAGGTTGATGGAAGATGAAGACGGATTGATCTACAAAATCGCCCTGTTGCGTTATGGTCTGCACACCTTGAGTTTTGATAAAGAAAAGGGTTGGGGAGAGTGTAAACCCGCACAATTGTGGTATACATTAATATCGGTTGAAGGGCTTCTGTTTCAACTGGTTGCACATGATTATCACCTGAAGATCCGTGGTGAACGTCCGGAATCGTATCCTGAGCGTGCGCGCATACAAATAGACCTGGCCAATTGGCAAACCCCCTGCCCGGAATACAAGCCGCCGTATTATGTTTCTCAGCATGTGCTGGATGGAGACCGGACCCGTTCTGAAACGGGTTATGCTGACCCCGAAACAGCGTGGAGATTCGAGGATTTTATCGATTGGGGCCGGCAGTATTCCAGGGATGAAAACCAAAAACCTTTAAACCCAAGCGGACGCACGGGCATTGCGGGCCGGGGTGATCTATGGTTGTGGGGGCATAACCCCATGATCTACCTTGTCCCGATCCGATACGATGCCTCCTCTCAACAACTGGAAATTTTGACCCAGTCTGAGCAAGAAGATGTGCAGTTGATCAGCGTTCATATCAGAAGGGATGAAGACTTTACCGTTGCCCTGGGTCGTGCAAAAGCAAAGCTGAACATTCCAATAGCAGATCTCAACATACAAGAGATACACCAGGGCTATCTGTATGATCCCCGGCAGACTGATAATGCCTGGATAGAAGCCCGGGCCTATTTGATTCTTATCAAAGAAGAAAAAGGAGTAAAGTATAAAGGTGTTGATGAACGGCTGATCTGGAAGACTGTTGATCCGGCCCTGATAAACAACTTATACTCCAGTTATGCTTTCTTGTTGCGAAAGGGCATTCAATACATGCTGGACAACAATTTGGCTGATCAATCACTATTGATGAACATATTGGAAAAAACCGGTTAAAGATGACCATTGATCAGGTTAAACATATTATAGGCCAGCCCCTTACTTCATGCAATGATCCGGGAGATCCGAAGGAGTGGATGCGGTTGGCCCTGCATATTACCGGGCATTTGTTACCCAAAATTCGATCTGAGCGCCTGGGGGTTGGTGCCATGCTGGCAAATTATAAGGAAGACGGCTCTCCGTTTACCCGGTTTGAGGAATCAATTGAAGCATATTGTAAAGAAGTCCTGGCCGGTTTTTATCCGGAAGCCGGTTTTATTGGGGAAGAAAGTGGTTTGAGCAATGGAGACGGCCGCGTGTTATTTGTTATCGATCCGATTGACGGGACCAGAAGTTTTTTATCCGGTTTTGACAGTTTCGCAATGACCATTGCTATCGTAAAAGACAAATTCCCTTTGGTATCGATGGTCAGTAACCCGGCCACCGGTGACATTGCGTTTCGGATGGGTAATGCTACCAGTCAGGTCATCTCGATGCCAGTACATGGACAGGAGTGGCAGATGAAGTCATTACCCTTACTTCCTCCACGTTCTGACAGTCCGATTTTGGTTAACCTGCATCCCGCTACGACATCGAAGGTATATATAGACAAGTTGTATGCCCTTTGGCAGGAAAAAAGGGTGGCAATGGTGAAATCCGTCAGCGGATCGCCGTCCTGGCAGATCATAGAAGCCAGTAAGGGGGATGTCCTTTATATCAATACCTGGCAAACAACCGTGACTATGCCTTTTGACCTGGTTGCCGCGCTGCATATCCTGGAAGGTGCCGGCGGACAGTGCCTGAATCATCAGGGGCAAAAAGTAAACCCCTGGGATCACGCCGGCATTTTCTTTGCCGGAATAAATGCCGCGCACCTTGAGTCTGTTAAACAGGCGCTGGAGCAGTAATAGCGGTGTGCCTGCAGAGAAAGCAGGACGGATCAACCGGCCTTCACACAGCGGCAGTAATTAGCGTCCAGTTTATTGTAGCCATTCCGGGCCAAATAGCCTTTAAAGGCATCAAAGTAAAAGTTCCAGGCGTACTGGTCATCTTTTTCATCGGCTGACCAATACCCGCCTCCGGATCCCATATTGTAGAATTCGCCATAGGAGTAGCGCCATCCGCCCATCTCCGCATTGAATCCACTAGCGCCATTTTCCAACATGGCATTATAGGATTGGGCGGGGTCACCAACGTCCTTCCCGGTTTCACCGTCGTGGTAACCGCCAAATGCCATTGCCAGTGCTTTCCATTCCGCGTCAGTCGGTAACCGCCATCCTTCCAGGCAGGCTTTTTGGGCTGCTTCCCAGGTATACATACGTCCGTATTTTTCTTCCAGGTGCGCGTCATTATTATATACCCAGGATCCTTCACCCACATCAAATCTGAGGTTTTCTGCTAACCAGGTGATACCATTGATTTCGATGGTTTTGTATGTAATGCCGTCGCGGACATCAGTGAACATTCCAGTTGTCATAGTTGCCAATCTGTTTGAATTAATAGCACAAATTTAGAATTAAGTATTCACTAGCGTTTTTCTTTAGGCAACTCTATTGTTTGCTTCCCTTCTCCCTTTGCCAGATTGGACAAGTCGATACCTGTTGCGTTTTTCATTTGTTCCATCAGGACGACAACGCTGTTTGTCAGGTTTTTGACGTAGTTGGGCATGCCTTCCCCCCCATCTGCACCATCCAAGATAGTGAGTTTTTCAATGTGCAGGTTATCTGCGATCACCCGGGTGGCTTTATCAAACAGATCCGGAAGCATCCGGATCATAAACAGGTCGTGGGCTTCTCCGCCCTGCCATTGTTTCAACATCATTTCTACTGCTTCGGCAGTGGCCTTGCCGTCTTCCAGAATACTGGAAGACTTACCCTTTGCTTCCAGCTCCATGGCTTGCTGCCGGGCTTTTGCCGGAATGATGGTTTCGGCCTCTTGTTTCTTTCCGCTTAGCTCAACACGAAGATCTTCCAGTTTGATCTTTTCTTCCGTACGGGCGATATCGCTGGCAATAAGCGCTTTTTGCTCCGCTTTATTCTCCTTTTCCAATAATTGGGACCGCGTGACGGATAAGGAGTTTTCCCGTTGGATAATTTTTAATTCAGACTCGATTTCAGCATTCCGTCCGAGTTGGTTTTGCTCGGCTGCGACCTGACGCGCTTCTGCATCGGCCCGGGCCTCCGCAATACGGGCATCGCGGATAACCTCGGCATTGCGTTTGCGTCCGATCGCCTCCAGGTGGCCATGGTCGTCAGTGATACTGAGTATTTGGAAAGAATCCAGTACGATACCTAACTGCCGGAGTTCTTCCCGCGACTGTTTGGTCGTCGATTTCATTACATCGATCCGCTGGGTGTTGGCGGCTTCGGGGCTGAATCCGGCCATAATACCCCTCAGGTTACCCTCGATCACTTGCTGGGCGGTTTTATCAATGTTATCTTCCGACTTGCCCAAAAACCGTTCAATTGCATTTTCCATGCCTTCTTCGGTCCGGCCTGCCAGCTTGATATTCGCCCGGCCTTCAATTTCAACCGGGATCATTCCCGCGCAAAGCACCTTGTTGAGGCTTACTTTTATGGTTCGGGTATTGAGTGAAAGTCTGCTGACGGACTCGATAAACGGCCATTTGAACCCCCGTCCGCCGCGTAGTACGCGGTAACCGATTTTCTGACCGTCGGGCCCTTTTCGTTGCCGGCCGGAAATAATAACGATTTCGTTGGGGCGGCAGATCACTACATTCGTCTTGATAAACGCAATGAGGAGCAAGAGCAGGACGGCCCCCAGAAAGATTGCTATACCGAATAATTGAGCGTTATCCATATCCAGAATAAGTTAATTCACGTTTGCTGTTATCACTGGTTTAAAAAGAGGGTTAAACATTAAAGTATAAGATGAATTCACTGGGGTGGGGTCTGAGGTTGATGTATTCCAGTTCCTGTTTGCGCTTGTAATCGATCCAGGTTTCCAGCAGCCCTACTGAAAAAACATCATTGGCGATCAGGAAGTCGTGGTCCTTTTCGAGCGCCTGAAGGGCATCCTCCAGTGAGGCGGGCGTGCTTTTAAGGTCTTTGCCTCTGCCGGAAGCGACATATTTGTAGATGTCTTCATCAACAGGTGGCGGGGGTACCATTTTCTTCCGGACACCATCGATCCCGGCCATCAGGATGGCAGCAAACGTCAAGTATGGGTTGCCGGAAGGATCGGGTGTGCGAAATTCAATCCGTTTGGCCTTGGGGCTGGTTGCCGTTGCCGGTATTCGGATACAGGCGCTGCGGTTGCTTTGTGAGTATACCAGGTTCATGGGTGCTTCATAGCCGGGTACCAGGCGACGGTACGAATTTGTTGTTGGATTACAAATAGCACAGAGTGCAGGGGCATGCGCTAATATGCCTGCTATAAACTGATCCGCCAGTTCACTTAAGTCGGCATAGCGGTTGGGTTCATAAAACACATTTTTGCCGTCTTTCATCAGGCTCATATTCACATGCATTCCGGAGCCATTTTCCTGATGCAGCGGTTTGGGCATGAAGGTGACGGTTTTGTCGTAACGGTCTACTACGTTGCGTACGACGTATTTATATTTCAGCGCTTTATCGGCCTGTTCTACCAGCGGACCAAATTTGAACCCGATCTCTGACTGGCCTGCAGCCGCCACTTCATGGTGGTGCAATTCTACATCCAGCCCGACCAGGCGCAGCACCTGGGATATTTTGGAGCGCAGATTATTGTATTGATCTACCGGCGGCGCTGCCATATATGCTCTTTTCCGTGCAGCGATATGGCCCAGGTTTTTGCCCTCCCGGCCGGTACTCCAAAAGGCGGCGGCGTTGTTCAGGTAGTAATACCCGAACTGCGTGGATTGGTCAAAGCGAACGTCATCAAATATGAAAAATTCGAGCTCCGGGCCGAAAAATGCTTGTTCGGCAATGCCTTCTGCGCGCAGCAGGTTTTGTGCCCTCCGGGCTACCCCCCGCGGATCTCTGGGATAAGGAATGTTCCCTTGCGGGCTGATAATATCACAGAAAAAGGAAAGTGTGGGCTCTTCGAAGAACGGATCGACAAATACCGAAGCCGGATCGGGCCGGAGGATCAGATCACTATTGCTGATGGACTGGAAGCCCAGGATCGAAGACCCGTCAAACCCAAACCCTTTGGCAAGGTCACCTTCATCTATGGAATGAGCGGTAAGCGTAAGGTGCTGAAGCGTGCCAAACAGATCTACAAACTTCAGATCCAGAAACTGGATCTTCTCGTCTTTGATCCGTTGGATGATGGATCGTATAGTAGGTACTAATGTCTTTCCCATATTGAAATAGGTTTATAAGGCTCGATCACCGCGTTCGCCTGTCCAGATTTTTACAGCATCCACGATATCCGTAACGAAAATCCTACCGAACCCTCCACTGTTCATGGCGCCTTTGCTGATCGCTTCAATGGCCAGTTCAACACTGGAATCTTTAAGGATCAGCTCCATGCGCATACGTTTAAACAACGTAACGCGTTGTTCAACGCCCCGGAATGTTCGTTGCTCTGCATTTGAAGCGGTACCTAACACGGGCATGACTGTAAAATGATAGATCTCAGCATCTGCCAACGCCTCTTTAACAGCGGGTAGCTGATCCTGCTTGATATATACCGTTATCTGTTTCATAAGAGGCTCTTATATTATTCAGTAGTGAAAATTTGGAAACCGCTGTAGGATTCCATCCCATGCTCCTCAATATCCAATCCACGGAGCTCTGTCTCATGCGAGACGCGAAGACCGACGATCGACTTAATGGCCAGGAAAACGATCCAGATACTGATCGCTGTAAATCCAAGACATGCAAATACCCCCAGGGCCTGTATACCCAGGGCCCCGAAGCCACCTCCGTAGAACAAGCCTTCCAGCGGTGCTCCAAGTGCTGTGGAACCAAAGATACCAACTGACAGGGTCCCAAAAATACCACAAACCCCGTGTACCGGCACTGCGCCGACTGTATCATCAACCTTGATCTTATTCAACCAGTCGATGCTGAATACAACTAATGCACCGGAAACCAGACCTATTACAATCGATGAACCACTGTTCACTACAGCAGCTGAAGCTGTAATGCCAACCAGCCCGCCCAACGCACCATTCAAGGCCAGACTCAGATCGGGTTTTCCGAATTTCAACCAGGAGACTACCATTGCGGCAAGTACGGCAACTGCTGGCGACAAGGTGGTGTTAATGGCTACCCGTGCTACCAGCTGGGGGTCACTCAGGCTCAGGGTGGAGCCTGCGTTGAATCCGTACCAGCCAAACCAGAGAATAAACACACCCATGGCCACCAATGGCATATTATGCCCCTGTATCAACCGGGGGGTCCCGTCTTTTGCAAACCGGCCGTACCTGGGGCCCAGCATCCAGGCCCCGATAAAGGCGCAAACCGCCCCAAGTGCATGGACTACCGTAGAGCCTGCAAAGTCATAAAAATTCAGTTTGGCCAGCCATCCGCCACCCCATACCCAGTGACCGACAATCGGGTAAATGAATGCCGTAATGATAAAGGAGTAAAACAGGTAGGCGGTAAACTTCATGCGTTCGGCAACGGCGCCCGACACAATAGTGGCAGCAGTGCCGGCAAACACGGCCTGAAACAACCAGAATACTTCCAACGGGACACCTTCAACGGGGGATTCCATTCCACTCAGAAACCATCCCGTGGTCCCTACCAACAAGCCATCCGACCCGTACATGATCGCATAGCCAAAGATGAAATAACCAAGTATCGCAAAACTGAAATCCACCAGGTTCTTCATCAGTACATTTCCGGCATTTTTCGTGCGCACCAATCCAGCTTCCACCATGCCAAAGCCGGCCTGCATGAAAAACACCAGTATCATGCATAACAAGATCCAGAGAGTGTCCAATGCATTCATATCGAGTTCATTTTCTTCAGTAAAAATCTTGTTAGGGCAAGTTTAAACCCTGCCAAAGGCTGGATAAATCTTGCCACCAGGATTAATAGTTTAAATCACTTCAAACTCCAAAACAGGTTTTTCACCATCTCCAAGTCAGTGCCGACGGCCGGAACTAGGCCTTGTAGATATCCAGGTACTCGTGTTTAAACCGGTCTTTTAAAATTTTTTTCAAATACTGCTCAGAGTAGCCCGTCGCAGATGCCAGCGTCTTAATGGCGGGAGGCGGATCATTTTGGATCAGCTGCTCGAGCTTTTGGATCTTCAGATCCCGGATAAGTTCCCCGGGTTGCAGGTCGTATTTCTTCAGTTTACGATACAAGCTCCGTTCACTCAGGCCCATCATTTCTGCCAGATAACCTACACTGATTTGATTGGGATTATGTGTGATGTATTGTTTGACTTGCAACAGGAATAGTTGCTTTTCCTGTGTTTCTATAAGGGCGGTCTTCCTTTGAGATTGCTTTCTATTCCGAAACTTAGCCACCAGGAACCCGAAACTGCCAAATACCAGAAAAGCTGTTACCCACAATGCTGCCTGTGCGCTCCTTGGGAGGTGCTCCCTGGGAAGCGCATCGTCGCCTAAAAACTCCTGCGGAAAAAAGTGGTACAGGCCATTGGTGCTTCCAAAGTACAGGAGGTCTGAATATTTTAAATACGAACGAACATTAAACTCAATATTTTTCAGGTATTGGGTTATTACTCCGGACTCAAGGTTAATCCGGTTTAGTCCACTGTAGGTACTGACCCAAAGAAAACCATGATCATCCAGCGCCATTGCACAGGTTCGATTATCTGTCAGACCGTCTTGTTGGGTGATCCTTGATGTGACCCTGGTGCCATCCCAGACGACTATGCCGCTGTCAGATGCAAAGAAATAGCGTCCATCAGCCTGAAGGATCTGCCAGTAGTTCAATTCAGGCAGATCCAGTTTGCTAAGCCGGTTGTTTTGCCAGAAGTATACCCCACGGCAATTTTCACAATCCGGTTTTTTCAATCCATGGGAGGGTCTGTAAACTTTTTTAAGACCAGGGTTAAGCAACCTGCTGCCGGCAATAAGCAATCCATTTTGATAGTAGATTACATCCTGGATATTGGGGTGATTAGTGACCATTACAACTGAATCCTTTTGTACGTACCCCAGCCCAAAGTTGGTTCCAACCCAGATAGTATCCTTGATCTTTTCAAGACTTTGCACACCGATCGGGTTAGGAGACCTCCAGTATTCATAACTACGATAAAACTTAAGGTAATTGCAGGTCTCGTTACGGGGTTGATAGCGTATCAGGCCGCCCCATGCGATGTACAGATCCTGTCCAAATTGCTTGATTTCCCCCTCCCCCATGAACGGTTTTTCAAACATTGGCCGGCCATTTTTCAGAATACCTGAATACGTATTTACGTACAGGTCTTCTCCGTCCTGATAAATCCCTCGGGTTGACTGTCCATTCAGGATTCGCTCAAAACGATCTTCTACCGAAAATATAAATATTTGGGAGCCAGTAGATACCCAATGTCGACCGAATTTATCTTCGGCTACAGAGACCCTGCCGGTTCCGGGCGGTACCCATGCTAACCATGCATCAAACTGATCCCATGCATAGTATCTCAATCCTTCTTTTAGATACGGACGAAACGGAGTCACTTTTCCCCCGATAGCAATGATTTTGTCCTTGAGGTCGGGGTTCGTTTGAACAAAGGCTTCTCTTTCAAAGTCATAATACTCCAATCCTCGGGCACCGGTCACCCAGATGGTGCCGGTACTGTCATTGGCAATGGTATTAATACTATATGGTAAGTGTATAAAATCGACCAGGAGGGTATCCTGTGCATTTAGATACCCTCCAAACCAGATGTTCAGATATATGACAAGTATTAACCTGGTCATGGCAGAAATTATCCGTACGAAATATGGGGCGCCCGTAAAGGTAATACTATTGAATGTTTTAACTTTATTGGGAAATCAATTCAGACGTTGGTGTACATCACGGAATGGGGGGAAACAGGAAGACCGGTAATGGCTGAAAAACATAAGTCATGGACTTTACATAACAGCTACTCCGAGATCGATAGGATCAATCAGGAGTTTTCAGCATTTGCGCAAGCGAATGCCCTTCCGCAATTGGTCATTCGAAATATTCATCTGGCGCTCGATGAGTTGATCAACAACATTATCTCATACGGATATCCCGAGGATCAGGGACATCATATCGATGTTTCCGTTACTTTGTCGCACCATTTACTCACGATAGTTATTGAGGATGAAGGCACGCCATTCAACCCATTGGAACTGGAGCAACCCAATACTTCCTTATCTGCTTCAAAGCGCAAGATCGGTGGCCTGGGAGTACATCTGGTTCGAAATCTGATGGATAAGGTGTATTATCGTTGGGAGGAAGGGAAAAATATTTTGACAATAGAGAAACAAATTTCTGACTAAAACAGCAGTTAAAAAGTAAAACACAGATGGAAATTAAGACGAAAGAAGCAGGAGATGTTCAGGTCGTTTATCTGGAAGGAAATCTGGATACCAACACGGCCGGATCTGCTGAAACACATCTGAATGCCTTGATGGACTCCGGTGCTAGCAAAATACTCATTAACTTAAAGACACTGGAATATATGTCGAGTGCCGGCCTGCGGGTCTTGTTAGCTACCACCAAAAAGATCAAGGGTAAAGGAGGGCAACTGCGTATCTCGGATCTCAATGAAACAGTCAGAGAAGTGTTTGAGATTTCCGGTTTTAGCATGATCTTCAGTGTTTTTGATACGGAAGAAAAAGCTTTGGAGGGCTTTTAGCGACTCACGCGCTTATGTTGATCATTCGGGAGAATTCACGCCTCAGGCTCTGGTGGGATATCGGCATAGTGTTTCTGATATTCATCAGCTGCCTTGTTATTCCTTACCAGTTAGCGTTTGTACATCAACCAGGTTTCAAGTCATCCCTGCTGCTTTACGGGATCGACCTGGTATTTGTGCTCGATATTTTTTTCAACCTGCGCACAAGCTTTCATCAGGAAGGTGTTGAGGTGACAGATCCCACTGTGATTCGCCGTCGATACCTGCGCAGGGTTTTCTGGATCAATTTGTTGGCTGTTGTTCCGGTGGATGGGGTTTTGCTGCTGGCCGGAAGTGAGGGGGTTGTCTTTGGAGTGTCCGCCGTTCTTGCTTTTCGTTTGCTGCGACTCTTCCGGATTATTTACCTGCTGACGATTTTGCGTCGTTGGGAACGCTCAAACCTGACCAACCCGGTTTATCTGCGGATAACCAAGTTCCTTTCACTCATTTTTTTGCTGGTCCACTGGGTCGCCTGCCTTTGGTTCTTTCTGGGGTATGTTGAAGGCTTTCCGGACAGGTCCTGGATGGTTGCTGCGGGTTTAGTTCAGGCACCTGCACCTGATCAGTATGTCCGGTCCTTGTATTGGACCATTACTACCATGACGACGGTTGGATATGGCGATATAGCACCGCTTCGCACGGTGGAGTATATTATGGCAATGGTGGTGATGGCCATGGGGGCTTCCACTTATGCATTTATTATTGGTAGTGTGGCCTCTCTGTTCAACAATTTGGATGCCGCCAAAGCGCACTATTGGAACCGGGTCGAAACCCTTTCCCGGTACCTGCATCGGCGTGAAGTACCGGAGCACTTACAGAAGAAAGTGCGCAGCTACTACGATTACCAGTGGGCGAAACGGCGGGGCCTCCAGGAAGACTGGCTTTTTACCGATCTGCCCGGTCCTTTACGATTAGAGGTATTGTTGCACCTTACCCATGACCTGTTGGAAAAAGTTCCGCTTTTCAGATATTGCTCACCGGCATTGCGTGATGCGCTGCTGGAAGCTTTACAGGCGCAAACGTTCACCCCGGATACCTGGGTAGTAAAAGAAGGTGAGCTGGGCAATCAGATCTATTTTTTGAGTACAGGTAAAGTGGAGGTTGTCATGCAATCCGATCCGACCCCTAAGGCGATATTAGAAGAAGGCGAATATTTTGGCGATCTCTCCCTTTTGTTGCAGGAACGGCGGACGGCTTCTGTACGTACCATCGGCTACTGCGAGATGCTGGTATTGGAGGCACATCACTTTGAGCGGCTGAAAAACACATATCCGGAATTTCGGGATGTGCTTAAAAAAGTCTCTTCCGAGAAGACAGAAAAAATGGCTACCCTGGTGCTGGAAGGGGTGATATTGTAAGATAATTCTTGGGCTTTTGGCGTCGTGCTTCTTCAGCAAACAAGACGTCATGATTTTAATAAACGTGTATTATCATGATCCTTTCTTTTGCCAAAAATATCCCGGTTCAAATCCTGGGAATTGTCAAAAAAAACCTCAATCAAATATTGTTTTTTCTCTTCTGGGGCGGTGCCGTTTTTTGGGTATATCACGACCTGGAGATTGAAGCGATCGCCGTTCCGATCAGTGCTGTTTCGATATTGGGAGGCGGGCTGGCGTTCTTTTTGGCATTCCGGAACAACTCCGCTTATGACCGCTGGTGGGAAGCGCGCAAGATATGGGGCGGGATCGTTAATGTAAGCAGAACGTTTGCCGGATATGCGACCAACTTCCTTGCCGGAACGGAAAGTGAGCCGGTTAATTCCATCGTTCACCGACATCTGGCCTGGATCAATGCCCTCCGCATTCAATTACGCGAACAGGATCGTTGGGAGGAGGTGTATAAATACCTGGATGAACAGGACGTGGAGATGCTCCGGCCTGCCAAAAACAAGGCGACACAGTTGATCCAGGAACAGATCAGGGTGATCACAGCCCTTAAAAGACAAAACGGGATTGATGGTTTTGAGCATACCATGCTCATGGGTTGCCTGAAGGAAATGTATGACTTACAGGGGAAAGCAGAACGGATCAAAAAGACCGTATTCCCTTATTTCTATCAATACTTTACCCGGTTGTTTCTCTGGGTTTTTATATTATTCCTGCCGCTGGCTCTGGTACCATTGATGGGCTGGCACAGCCTTCCATTGAGTGTGATCACCTCGTTCGTTTTTTATATTCTGGAAAGAACCGGCACGGCAACGGAAACCCCGCTGGACTGGAACTCATCCGGAACGCCAATGAGTGCGTTATGCCGAACAATAGAGATTGATGTGCTCCAGCAATTAGGGCAGAAAGAGGTGCCGGAACCGTACCCGTTTCAGGTTACCGGTAATGGCTCGATCTTTCTGGATTAGGCTAAACGGGGCTTTCTCCATTCAGGTACTTACTCAGTGTAACCACATTATAACCGGCGCGCCGTTGGTAGTCGGTTTCATCCATCAGGTTCTGTACCAAATGAATACCCAGGCCTCCGATCTGGCGTTCTTCCAGTGGAAGGGTTGTATCCGGCGGGTTTAATCCAAACGGATTAAATGGCCGGCCATCGTCTGAGATAACCATAACCATTCGATTCGAATAAATGACGGCCTCTACTTTTATCTCATGCGTTGCCTCATCGGTATAACTGTATGAAATAATGTTATTCAGCATGTCATCGGCAGAGAGGCAAAACTTTTGGATTACCGAGTTTTCAACCTGGTGTTCTTTGGCGAAGGCCGTAAACGTTTGGATAAACCGGCTGATTTCCTCCATCCTGTTTTCTAACAGGATCTCCAGTGTTTGCGCCTCCTGTCTGGCGCCTTTATACCGAAGGGTAAGTAATGTAATGTCATCAGCCTGATCAGCCCCGTTCTCAAAGGTTTTAATTTCCTCCAGAATAGATTCCGTAAGTGGATCCGGGCCCGTAACAGATATGCGTTGAATGAAATTGACAAGCCGTTGTTCGGAATACAATTCATTAGCCAGGTTCATGGCTTCCGTTACCCCATCGGTGTAAAGCAATACATAATCGTCAGTATTTAATATGGTCGTTCCTTCTTTATATGCCATTTCCTCAATTGCACCCAATACCGGGCCGTGAAGGGTTGCTAAACGCTCCGGATCTTTACCGGCCTCCCGAATAATGTAGGGCGGGTTGTGCCCGGCATTGGTAAAGACCATTTTACCGGTGTGTACATTTAAAATGCATATAAAGAGGGTGACGAACATGGATGACTTGTTGTCTTTTGAAAGTTCGTCGTTGACCTGTGTAATGATACTTGCTGTGGAATAGTCATCGGCAGCCTTAGACTTGATCATGGTTTTCGTTACAGCCATGAAAAGGGATGCCGGAACCCCTTTGCCGGACACATCGCCAACGCAAAAACAAAAATGGTTTTCATCTATAAAGAAAAAGTCATAAAAGTCGCCCCCTACCTCACGAGCCGGATGCAACAACGCGTATATGTCAAACTCATGCCGGTGTGGAAAAGGCGGAAAGTCGAGCGGCAGCATACTCATCTGAATGTCCCTGCCAATATTGAGCTCGCTTTCCATACGCTCTTTTGCAGAACGGGTGGTCCGCAAATTCTCCAAAGACTCATTCAGCTCTTCATTTTTAGCTTTTATCTCCTCCATCAACTCGTCCCTGCTCTTTTCCTGGAGGATGCGCCTGATCTCTTCGCCCAATAATTCAAATGAACCTCCGGAGGCAGGCAGGGCCAATTGCCCGATTACCTCATACCCTTCGTTTGCCCTCCTCTTCTCAATATTGTCAAAAAAGTTTGTAAGGGCGCTAAAGGTTGGTAAATGGTTGCGGCTGGAGAAGGTAAGCAACAGCGTAAGGTACCCACTGTCCTGATCCGTCAATTGCATACCAAGCACAAGGTGATCAGCCTGATTTAAATATGTTTTACAGGTTTGTGAAACAATGCTGGCGAGCCGGGTTGGCAAGATCGGGTCGGCGGAGAGCCGGCTTCCTGCGACCAGCAGTTTTTTGCGGATCTGCTGGATCGTGCCTACTGAATTAACATTAATATGTCCGAGGTCAATAATCATTTCGCATACTTTAGGACAAGACAGGTAGAGTCGTCAAACCTGCTTCCAAATTTCCGGACGATGTTTTTGGCAACCAGCTGCGAACTGTGCACCTTTAGTTGCGGATAATCCTGCAGGTCGAACTGATCGCTGACACCATCAGTAAAGAGTAACAGGATGTCGTTATGGTGTAGTAAAAGCTGTTGTTCTGTGGGGCTGCGCATCCGGATGCCCACGATCCCCTCCTTTGACACAAGCCTGCTGGAGGTGGCGCCAAGCCGGCGGATAACGGTGTTGCCAATTCCGGTGTAATGCATGATATCAGTCGTCAGGTCAATGGCTGCTAACCCGGCGGCGGCGCCACGGCTCTTTTGCAACACTTCATGCAATTTATTCATCGTCCAGACAACATCAGGGTTCCAGGACTCTGAAAGGAATTCGTGGGCAACTTTAGCCACTTCGTGTGCTTCCTGGCCATGTCCCAGGCCATCGATTATGGCAAGAAAAACCCATTGGTCATCCATATCAAAAAAGGCAAGATCACCACTTACCCGTTCACCAAAACAGACCTGGCCATAGTAGCTTATATCTAAATTGTGTGAAGGTTGATTTGTTTTTTCAGCCATTTTATCTGGTCGTTATACGCTTGGCCACGATAAAGTACTTGCGTTTATTTCCATTTAACAACATATACGCGAGTGCCGGACCCTGGAATTGACTCAATTTCAAATTTGTCCATCATCCGTTTTACCCCCGGTAACCCCAGCCCTAAAGTCCCGCCAGTGCTGTAACTGTCTGAAATTGCCAGTTCGATATTTTCGATGCCCGGGCCCTTATCGATGACTTCTATCCCGATCCCTTCCTTTTTCCCATCGACGAGATGGCTCAGGCTGACGAATCCTTTTTCGGCATACTTGAGTATATTTCTTCCCAGTTCAGAAACGGTGGTTTTAATTCGGATTGTGTTGGCAGGATCAAAGCCAATATTGCGCGCCATTTTTTCCGCCTCGAGCATTGCCTGATAAACATTATTTTCCGTTCGGATCAGAATACGGACAGGTTTTATCTGGTGTTCCATCATTGCATGTTATAATAGGTCCTATTCGGCACGTAATTCATCTAAAAGCAAAAAGGCCTCATCGAGGTTAAATGCGGCATGTATATCCTGGGTTTCAGCGCCTAATTCGATCAAAGAAACGACGACACCTGGCTTTAATCCGGCAAGTACAGGTTTGGCTCCCATTACTTCTACCATAGACAGGGTGTTTTTCAAGCTTATAAAGTCATCCAGGTCCATAATATCTACGCCCGACACATCCAGTATTACCCCGGTAGCGCCATTTTCCCTGATATATTCCAACAGTTCAACTCTGAAAGCCTTGCTCACCTCTTCCGTCAGATCCACCTGGATAGAGGCAATTACACAGCCTTTCGATACTTGTAGCGGGAT
The DNA here is from genome assembly GCA_006226345.1 of Bacteroidota bacterium. GTDB lineage: Bacteria > Bacteroidota > Bacteroidia > Chitinophagales > Saprospiraceae > M3007. The sequence continues at coordinate 16,842 of SBHD01000396.1, forward strand.
GTTGGATATTGTTTTTTTGCTTGAGTTATTCATTATTCATGGATCTCATTTATCTCCAACCCCATTTTGTTGAAGGCACTGGCCAGTGCGTCTTTCATATTGGAAGTCGTTTTGATCGTGCCTACATCAATTCCCAATTCAACTATCGTTTGTGCAATGGCAGGCGAAACCCCGGATATGGTGCTTTCACAGCCCATCAGCCGGGTTGCTTTGGTAATTTTAATCAGGTGATTGGCAACAGCAGTATCGACTACCGCCACGCCGCTGATATCCAGGATAAAAGAACGGGCCTGTGTTTCCGATATTTTGGCCAGGGTCGCATTCATGATGTCCTGCGCTCTTTTGGAGTCAATAATACCAACAACCGGAAGTAATAATATGCCATTCCAGATCTGTGTGACCGGGGTGGACATTTCCATCAGGCTTTTACTCTGCGCAGCAATCGTTTCATTGATCAGTTGTTCATAACTCAGAACGATGATCGTCATATCCATATGCAGGAACTTGTTTATGGCCCTGCGGGTTTGGCTATATTCTTCGGGCTTTAACTTTAGTTCTCCCATCATATCAATAAACAACGAAAGCCAGTGATCTACCCCAGCAAAAAAGGAGTCCATGGGAAGCCCTATACGGGCATGTGTTTCGCCCATGCGTTTCCGCATATTTATGAAATCATCATTCACCTCAGCTTTGAAGAATATTTTCCAGAATTTGATCTGCATTTTTTGAACATGCTCCAGGAGCTTGGGGTCTGTAAAAAACTCCTCATGTTCCGGCAGGTTTTTAAGCCACTGATACCAATTGTCGACTAGTTCATCCAACCGTTCTTCCAGAGGGGCCTGAAGCTTTCGGATGCTTTCCAGGTCGGTTTCATCTAATGAAAAAAGTTTGAGCAATTCTTCCGGTGACCGCTGATTATAGTGGGAATGGCCGTACATATAAAGCTGTTTTTCTTTTAAAATATTTAATGCTTACAAGGTGCTGGGAGTTTGGGAGAGACAGCGTGTTTTTCAGTTAATCAGGTAGTTTTTAGGTTCTATCCTTTCGAGATTTTTAAGGCCTCGTTTATTCCGTTTGCCATGGAGTTTTCAATAATGATGCCGTCCAAGTCAATATCCAGATCTGCGATTACAGCAGCCATGTCGGGGTTAATACCGGTAAGTATCACCGTTGTTCCCATCAGTCTTGCAGCCCGGGCAACTTTTATTAGCCCGTCTGCTGTAGGCTCATCCATTGCGGGAACACCGGTTACATCCAGCAGAACGACTTTGTGGAAATCAGTTTGTAAACCTTCAGTCAGGGATTCACGAATCTGGTGAATACGCCTGTCATCCAGTACTCCGATTAGAGGCATAACCGCCACATCCTGCGTAACCGGTATCAAGGAAGCCGAGAGGGCATCTATCGTTTGATTTTGTTTTTCTACCAGATCATGGATCGCATTTTGCATTTTGGCAAAGCTGCCCGCAAGGGAACTGATCTCATCTGCCCCCGAGATTGCCAAATGAACATCGAGTTGGCCTTCGGCCAGTTTCATTGCGGCATTATCAAGTGCCTTGAGCCTTTTGGTAATTGACCTTGAAAAATAAAAGGAGGCAAGCAGTATTAGCGGCAGCATACATATGAACACGATCAAATACTGCAAACGTAGCCTGCTTAATGGCGCAAGTGCTTCCGCTTTGTCAATTTCACTCATGATAGCCCACTGCACACCATTGATATGAAGTGGGCGAAAGGATGAGAGCACCGGTATCCCACGGTAATCGGGGAAGATATCTTCTCCCGCTTGCCCACCAATGGCTGTCTTAGCACCTTGAGTACTAACCGGCTGAAGGCCAATGGAACTGTTGAGGTTATCAATTTTTTTAACAATACTACGGGGAATCCCGCTTTGACCGATAGCTTCCAGGTACCCGGCCTTGTCCTCTACCATAAACCGGCTTTGGTTTCGAAGCGTCAGATCACCGCCCACCAGATAAGCCTCTCCGCTTTTGCCCAGGCCCACTTCCTCCCAGGAGTTGTGGTTAGTCATAATATCATTGATCCGCTCGATGGGCATTTGAAATACCAGCACGCCAATCAGATCCTCGCCATCAAAAATCGGTGAGCCCATAAACGATGCTTGTCCATTATAAGAAGGTTCGTATGGAGCAAAGTCCGCTAAATGAACAAATCCGGGATAAGAAGCGGCCCGCACCTTATTGAAAACGACAGCAAGTTGACTGTTTCGGTATGGACCATTAAGTAACGAGGTGCCAAAATCCACCTCTTTAAAAACCGTATATACTACATGGCCGGTGGCTGCATCAACGAGGAAAATATCATAGTAGCCGAACTTTTCGAGGAAGGAACGAAAAACCGGATGATACTTTTCGTGCGCACTGGTGTACCGACTGGGAACAGAAGCCGTACGGTATCGGTCTTTTTTCCCAACAGGCTCCGGATTGGAGGCGATATACAGATACTGCAAGGCTTTCGTTCGGGACTCGGAGGGAATGTACGAAGAGGCGTATATTAGTTTTTCCTGGTTTTCTTTTAACCGGGTAATAAATGCTTTTTCGTAATAGGATTGTAAGGATGTATCTATCGCGTACTGCGATATCCCAGCCTGTCGAACAGCATCATCTATTTGGTCATACCCGGACTGAAAGGCATACATTGCCTCAATAACCATTTTATCCTCTGAGAATGTAAGTACCTGGCTTTCTATATTTTGGAAGTAGGTTTCGATCTGGTCCGCTTTTATTTCCCGAATTGCTCTTAGCTTGCCGAAGTAGCCTTCCAGGATAAATCTTTCAGAGTAGGTGTCGGTAAATATAAACAGGACTACCATAGCCACCGCGGCCACAGCAAATATGACTGCAGATATTTTTGTTCGGAGTCGAAGATTTCGAATTAAATTCATTTCAGTAAGTTCAATGCCGCTCAACAAAGTTAGGTATTGGAAGACATTTTGTTTAGGGCCGTGGCCATAACCGCAGTCGTTTTTTCGCTACTTTGGTTGTGTTGAAAAACAAAAAATATAAACCGGCAGGCTTTAAGCCCCTGTAAGTGGCTAATAATCAATGTTTTGAAATTTTGAGTTGAAAAAATAATTGATCGCGATTTTTATTAACTGGCACCTGGGCCTGTGAGTTTTTCCTGCCAGGCAGGTAATTCAGGCTCCATTGATCCGAAACCCGGGTTCGGCCGGTTACCGGAGTCGCGCAGTTATTGCTGTTCCGCATTCGCTCTGCTCAGGTACCGTACCAACAGGTTCAATTTATTGGGCCTCAGATCATATAACCGCCGGCCGTTCAGGAACACCGCCGGCGTGCTGTTCACACCCAGATGGAGCGCTTCCTGAATATCCTGCGCTACTTTTTGCCGGGAAGAGTCGGCAGTAAAGTCCGTCTGGAAGCGGACCGGGTCGGGCACCAGGCCCCGGATGGAATCCAGGAAGGTGCCGGCATCCATCTGGTCAAGCGACATGGAAAAAACGGCATCGTGAAAGGCCCAGAATTCACCTTGCCGGTGCGCGGCCTCCGCGGCCTGGGCAGCCATGCAGGAGAGTGGATGTACATCCTGTGTGGCGCCGGGATTGCATTGATTGCTTAAGGGAAAATGTTTGAAGCGGATGTTTAACCGGCCTTCATTGTATTTGACCAGGTTGTGAAAAGTGCCGGAAAAGAGCTGGCAGGCGGAGCATTGAAAATCGCTGAATACTACCATCGACACCGGCGCATCCGGCGGGCCCAGCACCGGGTCATCCGGAAGCGCAGGGATGGTGTGTACTGCTGACGTGTCAAAGGCTTCCAGATCGGCCAGTGGGTCATAGCTGGCCAGCCGGCTGATCTGCTGATGGAGGCCCTGCATCCGGATACGTTGGTACAGTACCAGCCCTGTAACACCCAACAGCACAAATCCCAGCCATTTCCAGGCGGCAAAGGGTGTTTGCATTTGCCTGCCTGCAAGTACAAAGCGGCCTGCAGCGATCAGTCCCCTGGCCAGCGTTGACAAAGATGCTCCGGTTCCGGCCCGCAACAATCCCAACAGGGAAAAATTGAGCAGGTGGAAAACAACACACATCGGACAAAGCAGGAAAGGATGCAGTGCCATACTCAGGAGATAATAGGCGCTGAATGCGCCACCGGCAACAGCCATCCAAAAGGCTGTTTGAGCCATGTTGCTGTTGTAATTGTCCGGCAACCAGGCCCCTAAGAGCAGGCACAGCCCCAGCAATACGGTGTAGATGATCCCCCAACCGCCGAGCGGAATACCGAATAACAAGGCATACCGGCTCAGGAGCGCGCCATCACAGCTGTGGTTGAATACGGCTGAACAAAAGCTGGTCTCTACCGGCCGGCCGGCCGATAACGTATAATGGTGCCAGAGCAGATATACAGCAACAGCAAACGCTGCCGCAAGCACACTTATAGTAATGCCGGATCGGAGTTTAGCGGACATGAAACGCATCGCCTCAAATTGATTCGGTTTAAAAGGTACTGCTAAAAAAGGAAATCTGTGTAAATCTTTCGCAACAGTCATTTAACTGATGGAAAGACTTACACAGATTTTCCAGTCTGCAGCAAACTATTTCAGCTGCAGTGTCAGGTGTTCAGCACCTTATTCCTCCAACAACAGTTTACATTGCAGGGAGGCCTGCCCACTGGCCGATACCGTTTCGCGGCTGTCGGTTGTTTGGCCCAGATAGGTGTCGCAGTAAAAATTATTGTAAATCACCGCACGTCCGGTTTCGTTTGGCACACCGGAAGCGTTGCAAATTAAAATTTCCTGACGACCATTATTGATGACGGATACTACCCCGTTTCCAATATAATACCCGCCATTGCCGTCAAACATGCCGCATTGGAAGTTCTGGGTGATAAATGCGCCATTGTTTTCTCCGTTGGATGCACTGTTTGGTCCGGAGAATGCATAAAAAGCAGCAGCGATAAGGGCGAGAACAAATACTCTTACGAGAACCTTCATTTGATTTGTTTTTTAAATTTTAGAAATAATTGAGAAGGTTATTCAGGGTAGTCTTCAGGTACCTTGGTTATACCTTTCTGTCCGGTGTACTTATTAATTCGTAATGACGATCCGGCGCGACTGTACCTTATCACTGGACTGCATGGTAATGGTATACATGCCCCCAGGTACCGGGCTTCCCGAATTGTCGCGGCCATCCCAGTTG
>SBHD01000257.1 GCA_006226345.1 Bacteroidota bacterium
CTCCGCTACGCTGCGCAAACCAACGGGAAGGATAACCTGGTCGGGAATTTTAAAAAAACCCACGTGCCCAATCTAGAACCAATCACCCCTGTCTTCAAAGGGGGAAAACTGTCCGGCTATGCCGTCCAGATCCCGGGCGTTTGCGGAGCGCAGCGTAGCAAATTCCCCCCTTTGAAGGGGGCAGGGGGATGAAAAACCGGAACCAACCCCTGCAGAGCGGTTGTACAACTTTTCAAATTTTTCTTTTCAAATTTCCAATTTGACTTTTCAGGCATCTTTCGTAAAGTCAAATTGGAAAAGAAAAATTTGAAATTTGAAAAGTGTACACCCGCTCTGTTGGGGAAGGTCTGTACAAGCTTTACCCCGCACCATGACCCCGGTCATAGTACCTGTCAGGGCGCCTCACCCATCTTTGTATGATTAGGAAATACCTAAAAACATTGGATTATGGTAAAAAAGAGAATCCTTATCATGGGCGCCGCCGGGCGCGACTTTCACAATTTCAATACGGTGTACCGCGACAATGAAGCCTACGAGGTTGTAGGGTTTACGGCGGCACAGATCCCGAATATCCTCAACCGCAAATATCCCGCCGCCCTCGCCGGCAAACTGTACCCCAGGGGCATACCTATCTACGATGAAAAAGACCTGAAAAGCCTGATCGGGGAACTGGAGGTCGACGATGTCATTTTCTCGTATTCGGACGTTTCCTACGACTACCTCATGCACAAGAGCGCACTGGTGAATACCGCCGGCGCCAATTTTGTGCTGCTGGGCCGGAAGGAAACCTCGATCAAAAGCACCAAGCCCCTGATCAGCATCGGGGCCACCCGCACGGGCTGTGGCAAAAGCCAGACCGCACGGCGCCTGATCGAGATCCTGATCGAAAAAGGGCTGAAGGTCGTCGCCATCCGCCACCCAATGCCGTACGGCGATCTGGAAGCACAGCGGGTGCAGCGTTTTGCCCGCCTCGAGGACCTGAAGAAGCATAACTGCACCATTGAGGAAATGGAGGAATACGAGCCGCATATCGTACGCGGCAACGTCATCTATGCCGGTGTCGATTTCGAGGCCATCCTCCGGGCTGCCGAGAACGATCCCGATGGCTGCGACGTCGTCGTATGGGACGGCGGCAACAACGATTTTCCGTTCTACGCTTCCGATCTGCACATCACCGTCACCGACCCGCACCGGGCAGGGCACGGTATGCACTACTATCCGGGCGAAGTGACCCTCCGCATGGCCGACGTGGTGATCATCAACAAGATCGACAGCGGCCACCCGGAAGACATCGCGCTGATCCGGAAAACGGTAGGGGAGGTTGTGCCCAAAGCCATCGTGATCGATGCGGCTTCTCCGATCCATGTGGAGGATCCCGGTATGATCCGCGGCAAGAAAGTGTTGGTGGTGGAAGACGGTCCGACAGTAACGCATGGCGGCATGAAAACCGGCGCGGGCACGCTGGCCGCTGAAAAATTCGGTGCAGCAAGCCTGGTTGATCCACGGCCCTTCCTGGTTGGCCAACTCAAGGATACCTTTGCTACCTATCCGGATATCGGTATTCTGCTGCCAGCTATGGGGTACGGCGACGCGCAACTGCGCGATCTGGAAGCCACCATTAACGGCTCCGACTGCGATACCGTCGTGATCGGCACACCGATCGATCTGAGCCGGGTGATCAATATCAAAAAGCCCAGCACGCGGGTCTTTTACGATCTGCAGTCGATCGGCACACCAAGCCTGGAGGATGTCGTACACCGGTTCCTGGTGCAACAGGGAATTGGAGTGGAGATGGAGGCGATGGTGGTGTAGTTTTTTCACCGCTACGACGCGAAGGCGCAGAGTTGTAGAAATGCTGTGCCTTTGCGTTCTGGCGGTGAAGGAAGCTTGTTGCAAAACTTTTTGAGGTGTTTATTCATCCCCCTGCCCCCTTCAAAGGGGGAAAACTGTCCGGCTATGCCGTCCAGTTTCCGGGCGTTTGCGGAGCGCAGCGTAGCAAATTTCCCCCTTTGAAGGGGGCGGGGGGATGAATACCGTACCTACCCCAACAGAGCGGTTGCCCACTTTTCAAATTTTTCTTTTCAAATTTCCAATTTGACTTTAATGGCATCTTCCCGAATGCGGAAGTTTCTGAAAAGTCAAATTGGAAAAGAAAAATTTGAAATTGGAAAAGTTTAAGTCCGGGTCCCCACCAGCCAAACCGCCAGGTAGACCAATCCCGTCATTGTCAGGTTAAAAATAACGATGTGCATCCCCGTTGCCGCCGCGGGCTGCAGGATCAGCGTGCTGGCTGTAAGCGACACGTGCATCAGTATGACCACCAGCAGGCTTTTCGTGTGGTCGTATACCCAAACCATGGCGACCCGGAACGCCGGCAGGATCGTGAGCAACTTTACCGGCAACAGAATTCCCAACGGCACTTCCCCGGAAGGATCCGGCACTGTGAACAGGGGCAGGTGCCACAGCCCCCAGAGGGCGCCCACCAACAGCCCGGCAGACAGAATAGAAAAATGCCGGCGCAACTGCGGGACTGCAAAACCGGTCCAGCCGATCTCCTCGAAAAAACCGGCCAGCAGACCACCGGCGATACCGCCAACCAACAACAGAGGCACCTCCTCCGAGGCGAGTATCGTAGGTGAAAACCCATCAGAAAAAACCGACAGGATAAAATAAACGAGCAACATCAGCACCGGTGCCGTAAAAAGCGCGATCAGGTACCAGCGCAGCGGCACCTGCCACCGGCGCAATCGTACGCCCAGGTCCCGGAGGCCAGCCTGGCCGCCGGTCAGGTACATACAGATCAGGCCCGACAACGAAGGTCCGGCACACATGGCCAGGAACAACAGCGGCATCAGGTCCTCCCCGACGGCCTCCCGGCCGGTGAAGCCTCCCCAGCCCATCACCAGGACCAGGGCAGCCCAGGTGATCAGAAAGGTCAGCAGAAAATAGAGCAGTATCGAATGGCGTACACTAAAATTTGTGTGGTGCATCATCGTATTTCTTGGCGCCCGGGTGGCTCCTCCGACTTTGCCCGACCCTCCTGCTACAGATGTGGCAGCCGGTGGCCACTGGGCAAAACGGAGCGAAAATTACAAAGGCTTAGTTTTTTGTTTTTCAATTATTTACACTTCAATAAACTAAGTTTAGTTATGGACAATCGCGTTCATAATCTGACGGGTGCGGTACAGTTTAGATAAAGTCTCACCGCCCCAGCGGCACGGCATACCCTGCACTCAGCACGATGCCGCGGTGTTTGATATCGCCGTCGTCCAGGTAGTTTTCATTGATCGCCGACAGGCCCAGCGTATACCGCAGGTCCAGTACAACTTGTCCGACGCCGGCATGCAGACCCAGGCCGGCGCCGAAGACCAGGCCGCCGTCGCCGCGGTAAAAGCCGCCGGGCGCATTGAATTTGACGGCTGTCGTCTCGCCGTCTGACAGCTCTTTTTGGTAACCGGAAACGGCCATGCCAATATAAGGGCCGACCACGGCATATCCGATGCTGCGGCCTCTCTTCCGCCGGTATTTCATCAGCACGGCTACCTCGCCATAGTTGAACCGCGTGGTATACTTTTTCTCGCCCAGCACCCGGATGGTGGTTCGGTAACCACGCTGGATATAACTTAACTCCGGCTGTAGGGCCATTTGCTTATTCAATCTGAGGTCGAAATAAACGACGGCATTCGGTCCGACCAGGTACTTATCCGTGATCCTTCCGGACTCAGTTGTGGACGCCGTAGCGAAATTGACGCCTGCCCGAAGGCCGAAAAAATGCTGGGCGGAGAGGGGGAAGGCCAGACCCGCCAGCAACAGCAGCGCACAGGTTTTTACGATAAAATTGGTCATAGCTCATTTGTTTGAAATATCCGATTTTAAAGTTGGCAGCTGGATATGGTATTTCACCGCAGCAAGCCGGACCAGGATCACCGACAAGGCGGCCAGAATACTGGTAACCGCTGTGGACAGCGCCAGATACTGGCAACCGAAAAAAACCAGCCCGCCCGCTACACAGGCCAGGGCGTATATATCCCGGCGGAACAGCAACGGGATCTCGTTGATCAGTACATCGCGGATCACCCCGCCCACCGAGCCGGTGATCGTACCCATCAGGATGCAGACCCAAACCGGGAACCCGGCGCCAAAGCTTTTTTCAATACCGACCACCACAAACAACCCCAGCCCGATCGTGTCGAACAGGAACAGGGTCTTTTGCAGGCGGTATATTTTTTCATTGAACAGCAGGGTAGCGAGCAGGGCCAGTCCGGTTACCAGCAAATAGGAGGGCTCCTGCATCCAGAACGGCGTAACGTTGAGCAGGATATCCCGCGTGGTGCCGCCACCGATAGCCGTGACCAGGCCGATCACGTAGGCGCCAAACCAGTCGAAATTCCGGGCGGAAGCCATCCGGATACCACTGACGGCAAAGGCGAACGTACCCAAATGGTCGATGATGTCGGTAACGTTCATGGTCGGGTCGTTTGTTTGGCGCTGCAGTTAGTATTTCCGCGCCAGCACGTCCAGCACCAGGTGCAACAGGTCGTTGGGCATAGCAGCAATCCCGAAAGCGAAAGGCGGTACGCCCCGGTTGCGGTGCACGCGGGCAGTGTAGAAAATGGTGGGCAGGTCGATGCCCTGTTCGATCAGTTCGCGTAAAAACCGGAAACCTTCATCCGAAACACCGTTCCGGGAGATATCGGAGAGGATCAGGGTGTAGTTGTTGGTCTCCAAAAGTTGCCGGGCCGCTGTGGAGGATTCGGCATAGTCGGTCCGAAGGCCGATCGATTCCAGCAACCGGCTTTCGTAGCGGTTGTTGGATGGGGAATCATCCACCCAGAGTATGCGGAGGTCCAGGTTTTTCTCCTTTACCGCGGCCATACGTTCGAACAACACGTCTTTGATGTCGGCAGACAGGAGCTCCGCGCCCCGCTGCCGCACCGAGATATCGAGTTGTTGCTCGGTTGCTACAAACGCCGCGAATTTGTCCGGGGCCTGCCGGAGTTCATCCAGCAGCGACACGGTAGCATTCAGGAGCCGGTTGTGGGCCAGGGTTTCCTGGCTGTAATCCAGGATCCCTTTGCGCACGTCGGACTGCAGCTTTTTGATCTGGCCCGACAGCAGGACGGCGTCGTTGACGAGATCAGAGCCGGCAAGGGAAAAAATGCTCCGGAGCTTGTGGAGCGCGGGCTCTACCTCATTATTGGTCAGCAAATCCTGGATCTGGAGGATGGTTTGTTCCATGGTGTGCTTTGTGGTATGGAGCCAAAAATAACCCGGAGTTTTCAAATTGAACCTTTCAAAGTACACTTTTGACTTCCACGCCAGAGGCTGTCCGGGAGTTTCTGAAGCCCCGAATCATAAAGGTCTGGTCACGTCCCGGCGGAAAATTGGAAATACCGGACCAGCACATCCCTGAATTCCGCTTCCCCAATCTCCTGCTCCCGGACAGTATCGCCGGTTACAATCTTCAAGGTATTGCCGGCCAGGGTAATTCGTCCGTTCGGGACCGGTATTCCCAGAAACCGTTTTTGGGTAAAATGCGAATCAGGGCTGGTTTGATGATAGGTACACATCGCTTCAAATTCGCGGTACTGCCGCTCGCGGGTGGTAAAAATGTATTGCGGGACGGCTTCGCCACCGACCAGTTTGCTTACCCGGTAGTAATCGCCATCGTACCGGTCAATCCGGAAGGTTCCCCGTTCGTCCTGCTGGATCAGGCCTGCTTCCAACCGGAGCGGATGGAACACAAATTCGCCAAAGCCCACATCGACCAGGTAGTCCGCCGGACCTATCGTGGTCAGGATGGCCAGATGATCAAACTCCTCTCCATAGCCTTTCTCCTTATCATACACGCGCCCGGAGATCCTTTTTGAGGCAAAGCCCGCTTCCTGCAATAAGGCATAGAACAACCCATTTAATTCATAACAAAACCCGCCACGCCGGTTCAGCACGATCTTGTTGAAGATCCGGCCGGTATCCAATACGATCTTTTTATGTGCATGTATATCCAGATTCTCGAAAGGCACATGCAGCAGGTGTTGCTTTTGCAGGGCCTGTAACACGGGGAGCGTGGGTGCAAGGATTCCGGAGTACTGTATGCGTTGCAGGTAGGCGGCGATGTCCATATTTATATTCTGTTAGCAGAATGTGCTCAGGTACAGGGCAGCAGATCACTGCTCCAGCAACCACTGCACCCGGTCGTACGACAATACATAATGCACCACCACCAGCACACCCATAGCGGCGCCCCAACGGCCATACCCCATGTCATATAATACCCAGGCGGCAAATGCGAAAAAGGCCAGTTCCAGCGCCAGCCGGACCATACCGTTGGTGGGTACCGGCGCCGACCCGGAACGACTGGGATCGCCCGGTACGGCAAACGTCCCCCAAAGGGCCGCCAGGAGCAATGGCAGGCCAATTGCCCAGAGATAACGCGACCAGCCTTCGCCCTGCCGCCAGCCCCAGGTGCCGGCAGCAGCCAGGACGGTCAGCTCCAGCAGGAACCTGAATGCAAGATTGATTGGATGTGTACCCATATCTTTTCATTTATTCCATTCGCGTGAGCCGCTGCAGCGCTCCCGGGCTACCACGCCGACAATAATACAACTACACTCATAGCGCCGATGAACCCGAGAGCCCGGTATTTTCTCAGGTTGCTTTTCCGGTACAGGAGCAGGGTCAACAAGGCACATACGGCAGTACAAGCCAGGATATACAGCCAGGCTCCGTTCCCTTTCAAAAATACCGCCACTAATCCCACCGTTACGAATAACAGTCCCAGGAGCAGGTATCGAAGTCCCAGCCACACTACTTGCTTCGTGGTCGGGTGCTGTGGCCGGATCGCGACATAATACAACCCTCCGAACAAGATCAGGAAATATACCGCCGCCCGGAAGAAGATGTATTTCAGCGGGCTGACCAGCAACGTACTGAGGTTTAGTTTTGACTCGATTTCCTCCAGCTCATTTTCGGCATATTCCGCATCAAACCGGGCATCGGTGATGCGGTCGGCGGTGCCTTCCGGCAGTCCGGGAATCGCTTTGACCTGTTCCCAGTCGGTGAAAAACCCGTGCGCTTCCCGGTACCGGACGATGATTGCCGCCGCATCGGAATCTATTCCCGGTATCGTGAGCAGATCTTCCGTTTCTGCGGCATTCAGGTCAAATGTATAAAACGGGACGGTGATGGCGCCAAAGGGATCGAAGGTTAGCAACCGGTGCGCATGCTCTTTGACCAATACCCACATCGGCGGGGGCAGGGTATTGGAATATTCAGTTCCGAGCGCCTGCCGGAAAACAGCCCGGACCGTCGCCGCCTCCCCGGGGAAAGTTTCCATATACCCATCTATGAAATCGATAAGCTGTGCTTTTGCGGAATTGTTCTCCACCACGTAGTTGCTCATGACATAAAAATATTTCATGAACTGATTCTGAAGCGGCGAGAAATAGGTTTCCGGCGTCTGTACGATCGTATTGGTATCGGATAAAAAAGGCCGGTAAAAGGCCGGCTCACGGTACCGCTCCGGTAGGTCACTGGCAAACAACTGTGTAAAAAATGCGCTCACCGCGCCCTCAGAGGCACAGCGTTGAACCAGGTTCCGCATGTTTGCCCTGTCGATCTCCACACCCGAATTCCGGTACGTCAGCCGGTCTTCGGGATCGGAAAGGGGCAGGGTGGCATTTTTATACCGGATATCACCATTGTAGGCATATTGATACCGCTTATAGTCTTCGAATTTTTGAAACCAGTTCAACATAGAGGCTTTATAGTATCCAAGCCTCCAGGGATAGATAAAGTCCCGCCGGAACCCACCCGTGGATGCCGCGGTGGAAAGGCGGATCTTTTCTACATCGGCCTGTATTCCCGCCCGTATGGAGTCATTCTGCTCCAGGGTGCGCGATACATTTTCAATGTGCTCGGCAAAACCCTCATTAAAAGCCGTGGAATAGTCTGTCACCACCGAGAAAAAATGCATATCCACACTTCGGGTATTACTGGAAACGGAATCTTCGGAACATAACAGGTGTACAAAGACATGCCCCACTTCATGCGGATAGAGTTGCGTAAATGACATCAGCCGGTCGGGCGGAGCCGTTGCCCGGTCCAGCGTTATATCCACATAGGGCGCATCCGGTTTCACCACGTCACCGGACGGGGTCTCCAGGACGAAGCCGAATTTGGCAAATCCGCCATCCTTATTGGTCAGCGCCAGATAGGCTGGCTCCGGCAGATCCAGCCGGCCTGTATTGCGGAGGTTGTTCTGTGCCAGGAAGTGCAGATCCAGAAAGGTATGGATGAACGAACCTTCGATATGGCGCATCACCGTCTTATACGCAGCCGTCGTATCCTCCAGGATGCGCATGACCGGCAGGTCGTTCCGGGTTTCACCTGTTGGTTGCAGCAACACCACGCGCTTTTCAGGCGCCTGAAAAACCTCTGGTGCTGTTGTTTCCTGGCAACGGGCAGAGCCTGAAAACCAAACCATATAAAAAAGAACGAGTACCCAGCCTATTGTTTTCATCGTGCATGCGGCGTTTGGCGCTCTGAAAAGAGCATTTTAGCGATTTGACCCGAACCCGACCGGGTAGGTTACACCAAAATTAGATATCCGCAGCCAAAAACAGAAACCGGATCAATCCAGCCACCACCGGTTTGCCCCCTGGTCTGTCGCCTGAAACATCCGCCCCAGCTGCGGCAGGTGCAGCGGCAGGTCCAGCCGAACCGTCTCGGCCAGGAACCGCTCGGCAGGGTCCGTCCAATGGTGTGGCGCCAGGGTAAAGCCACCCCAGTGTACCGGCATGACTTTCTTCACCTGTGCATCCAGGGCCGCCTGTATGCTTTCTTCCGGGAACAAGTGGATCTGGTGCCAGAGTTCGTTGTACTGTCCGCATTCCATAAAGGCAAAGTCAAAAGGACCCAGCCTTTTGCCGATCTCCCGAAAATGTTTGCCATAGCCCCCGTCGCCGCTGAACCAGATATTCTCAGCAGGAGTCCGGAATGCCCAGCCACCCCAAAGCGACCTTGCCCGGTCGCTGAGGCCACGGCCGGCAAAATGGCGGGTGGGGGTGAACGTGATGGTGATATCATGCAGAACCTGCTGGTCCCACCAGTCAAATTCCGTGATCAGGTCCGGATCGACACCCCAGTGAACCAGGTGGCGCCGGACGCCCAGGGCGACGAAGTACCGCCTCGTCTTGCGTTTCAGTTTTTGCATGCTCGCATAATCGAGGTGGTCGTAGTGGTCGTGCGTCAGCAACAGCAGGTCGATCTCCGGCAGGTCGTCGATCAGGTCCAGCGTATCGTTGGAAAAGCGTTTGGTGGATACCGGCGCGATCGGCGATGCATCAGGCCCCAGCATCGGGTCGACCAGGATCGTTTGCCCGTTCAGGCGCATCAGCACAACGGAATGCCCGTACCAGATGAATTTTGCCTGACCGGACGGCGCCTCAAAACCGGACCTGTCAAATGCCGCAACCGGAAGTGGCCGGGCGGGCACCCGTTCTTTCCGCCCGTTAAGTTGTTCGCAGATCAGGCCCGGTATCTTGTACAGGCTGATGTCCATGCGGGTATCTTCCAGATTCTGGAATTTTCCGTCACGCCAGTTATCTGACTGTTCGTATTGTGCCAATAACGCGGGCGTGAGTTTGCCGCCAAAGTGTTTGGATCGCATAGGATGTGTAATACAATTTGGGCGTAAATGTTTTCGGCCGGCAACAATCGGAAATGTCGTCCGCGCGAAAGCCGTTATTTCAAACTCTCAAACTCAACGAACTCATATTCGGGCGAACACTCCAGCAGCTGTCGCAGGATAGCAGCATGACCGTTGCCAAATACGAGCAGGATACGGTCGTTCGGCCCTTCAGTGATATCCTGCAGTTTGCGAAAGATCCGCAGGTTGCGGTTGTACCACCAGACCGACAGGATATCGGCGCCCCGGTGCCCGTCGAGCTTAAAGTCACCGACCAGGTAGACGCCGTAACCCAGTTGATGGGAATCCCGGGCGTTAATGCGCTTGAAATAGTCCAGCAGCGACATCCGGGCAGGCAGCTTGTCCTCATAGCCGAGCAGGGTCCGGAAGCGGGCTTCAAACGGGTCGTCACTCTGAAAATCGAAACCGTCGTAGAAGGCCTTAAAAAAGGCCGTATCCAGTTTAGCTAGTTCGTCGTCAAACGACCAGGAATCAATGCTGTACACCGTGTCCAGGTTCAGTTCATCGGCGATCCGGAAGGCCAGTTGATAGCGCTCGTCCCGCTTGTCGCGGTGAGCACCGGCCTTGTATTCGCGCAATTTTTCTCCGGCCTTCCATTCCGGGAAGGCTTCGATGGCGATCTTGGTCGGCCGGAAGTTTTTGATATAGTTCACCAGTTCGGTCACCTCCGACTTTTTGGGCTCCTGCAGCACGTCGATCTGGTCGGACTCAACCGTTTTATACACATCGAGATTAGGGTAATCGAAATGGAAAGTACCCACCACCAGCACCTGAGTTTTGGCTTCCGGGAAAAAGTCGGTTACCAGTTTAATGGTCTCGTCCGGTTGGGCCCGGGCCGTCAGGCCGGCAAGTAAGAACAGTACTAAAAGGGTCGCTTTCTTCATGTTTTGCGGTTTTGGAAATAAAGAACAAGGGATTGCAAAGTACCACTTTTAGTTTTTGTGGTTGTGGGGGGGGGTAAGGTGCCACGCACCAGCATTCTATTTCGGTGCGCTGTACCCCAAGTCCATTTGTTGTATATCGCTACAAATATGGCGCGGCGCTGCCGCTGAAAAAAGGAGCAGCCCCGAATGCCCGTTAGCCATCCAGTAAAGAGCACCTGCCCGTTTAAGGTATGCGAAACAAGGTAAGTGTGTTGCTTTTCAAACGCCAACATCGAAAATCGCCGGGGCTTGGTCGATGTTAAACCTCCTTATAACCAAGGATATAGGGTGTTGGCCCCATACAGTGCAACTTTCAGGATAGGTCAGGCGTCTTTAAAATAGCGACCTTGGGACTCATATTACGTATCCGGCTGCTTCCCAAAACAGCCATTCAGAAAATGCCTGTTTCGTAGCGAACGCTACCACCCACCATCCGCCGTTCATTTGCCAGATCCAGGTATCTTTAACAGTATCTGACCGTTGAGCGCCAACCCTATTGCAGAAATGATGAAAAACATCCTTTTTCCGCTGACTGCCCTGATCATCCTTACTACCGCATTGCCGCCGGCAAGCGCCCAGCAATATCAACCCTTCCCGACCACGCCCGCCACCTGGAATGTCGTGCGGTGCTGGTATTTTTTCCAGCCCGGCTGGCATGATAAATATGCCATTACCCTTGACGATACGGACACCCTTTACCAGGGGCAGGTATATAAGAAACTATACATCACCGAGCATCTGATCCATCCGCCGGTCTTCGATTCGGTATACCCGGCCCGGTTTTTCGGCGGCATCCGGGAGGCGAACAAACAGGTCTATATTTTCCAGACCTGGGCTTCCGTAGACACTACTGAACACCTGGTCTATGATTTCACCAAAACCAATATCGGCGATACCATCTATACCAGCGCCCTGGCCGGACCAGCCGGCGTCCTGCTGCCGCACCTGGTGACGGGGACAGATTCCGTGCTGATCGGTCAAACCTATCATAAGCGGTTGTACCTGCAGGATCCGGGCAACATCTATAATACGGAATACTGGATCGAAGGGGTGGGGAGTTCCTGGGGGCTGCCGTACGCCTCTTTCTGGAGCATTACGGACAACTCCTACGACCTGACCTGTTACTACAAGCGGCAGCAGTTTCAGTTTGGGAATCCCGATCCGACCTTCAGCTACTGTCAGCAGCCACTACCGGTCATTACCTGTGATTCGACGCTGACTGCCGTATCCAGGCCCGCGCCGGAAGTCATCCGGGTCGGAGTTTACCCCAACCCGACAGACGACTTTGCCGTGTTGCACATCCCCGAACAGGCGGGCAGGGACCTGACGGTTTATTTCTTCACTGAAACAGGCACCCTCGCCAAAACAACCCTTTTACCGGAAGGACAGGTTTGGCTGGATGTACGGGAACTAAATGCGGGCGTATACACCCTGCTCGTCCGGTCTGAAAAATTTACTGGAACGGCGCGCTTGCTGGTGCGGCGGTGACCGTGCCGGGTATCCACTTTTGCATCCGGGCGTTCGGCGGCACTACCGCTTCTCCGGCACCAGACCATTCAGGTAGACTTCCTCAATCGTGTAGGCCCTCGGAGTCAAGTCCCACGGGATCATCGGTTTCGGGATCCAGGCCGTGTTGCCGCTCCCATTGGTCCGGCATACGGTCCTGATCGAAAAGAAGCCGGAGCGCCCGAACTTTCAGACCGTTTCACTCCCTAAACAGTTATTCCTGCGGGTGTCTTCCTTCGCCCCGGGAAACTGACTACAGCCGAAGATATCCTACCAATCGCATTCCTCCTCTTCTTCCGGACAATCCGCAAGGAGGATCACCGTATGCGTGCCGTCAGGGTTAACCCCTATCAAAATCTGCGCTAAAGCTGACAGAGTCCGCTCAGATCCGTTTCAGCAACATATCGTATCCCTTTTTCAGAGGGTCCCGGACGACCAGGTACTGGAACAACAGATAACCTGCCAGAGCCACCATACCACCGGCCAGGACATCGATCACATAATGGTGCCGGGTATAAACAGCCGCAAACCAGATACCCGCAATAAACACCCCGAACAGCACATTGAGCCAGGGTTTGCGCAATTCCCAGCCGAACAACAGGCACAGGACCGGATAGGCCGCATGCAGGGAGGGAATGGCCGCGAATACGTTGGCATTTTTCTCATACATCGATGAAAACAACTGAATACCGAAAAACGCATCGAATTGCAGGAGGCCAGCCGCATACCCGGGGGTATTGTGCTTTATTTCAAATCCATGCAGCTCAACATACCAGGGCGGTGCGGCAGGGTACAGGTAATATAACACAAAACCCAGCAGGTTAGTAAAAAGAAAGGCATAGGAGAACCGGATAAACAAGGGTTTATTGGTCCGGAACAGGTAAACGGCAAAGATCAGTGGAACTGGGACCCAGCCCAGATAGAACAACCCCGCCAGCACATCGAGTGCAGGATACGTATGACCGGCAAAGTACTCATTTGGGGTTATGAGTTGCCGACCGGCGGTCAGAATTCCAAACCAGCTTCTTTCCAGGTCATAGGGCTCCTGGATGTGTATTGGGTTGATCATATAGTTCGGCACCACCCGCATAGAATCATACACGATCCAGTAAATAATAAACGCACCAAAGGCAAGTATAAAGCGCCGGGTATCCGGCCTGAACAAGTAAAGTCCAACGAGCACCACATACAGACCCACATGCTCAGACCGCAGCCCGACAAAAGCATAAAACCATATAAAATAGGTCAGGGAGCCAAGCAGGAAGGTGATACGCTGTTTCATACTAATGGACTCGTGAACCGGACCGGGATCAGGGAATAAATTTTTCATAGACCGGTTTGCCCGTCTGAACATCCGTGCCAAATAACTCTACATATTTGACATCTGGGATGATTCCGACCTTTTTACCCTCAATTTTTACAAAAACCCGCTCCAGCCAGGCTTCATGACCGTTAATTGGCATTTCTACACGAGGTTGCCGGTACCGGTCGAGCAGCAGGCGCAGTTTCCCTTTTGGATATGAAACAATATGAAACTCATACTCACCAGGCCGCTCAGATGGTGTGACTTCGACGCCGTACGCGAGCGTACGCTGAAGGTAATTGAGCGGCATGACCTGTCCCTGCTCGTCATAACGCAACCAGTATACCAGGATCGGATTTTTATTATTGAATGCACGCCCCTGATCGATTGTATTGGCATCATATACAATCGTATTTGTATTGCCGGTACGCTGAATATAAAACAGACGTTGAGGGGTGCGAGGTGGTGTTGGGAATACACCCTGGGCCACTAGCAGGATGGGAGCCGCTGCACAGGCGACAAATAGTAATCGCTTGAAAACTGAAATGATCCGGGGCATAATCAGTTACTTTTTTTCCGGGCATCCAAAACATCGAGGCCGGCCTTTGACTCGTGCATACGCTGAATAGCAGTCCAGTTGGTCAAAATGGCCATTATAAAAATGGGAAAAGTAAATATGGTTATGTTTTCAAAGTAGGGGAAATCGGTATTAGGAATGACGTATTTAAAATCGCCTGCATAGTGTTGCACCAGGCCACACAGAATTGCAGTGATCCCGACCAGCAGCACGCGTTCCGGGCGCTGCATCAGCCCGCCCCGGCACTCTGTACCCAAGCCTTCAGCCCGTGCCCGCACGTAACTTACCATGATCGAGCCGATCATAGCGATGAAAGCAAAAAGGGAACTGAGGAAATACTCCTGGGCCACCAGGTAATAACAAATGCCCAAAAACATAACCAGCTCACTGTACCGGTCGAGCACAGAATCAAACAATGCCCCGAAACTGCTTTCCTGCTTGCTCACCCGGGCCAGCCGGCCATCCATCATGTCGAAAAGGCCGGCCAGTAAGATGACACAACCACCCCAGGCGACATAGCGCAGGTCGCCCCTGGCGGCATAGGTGCCATAAACAAAGATCACTGCAGCGACAATATTGAGTACAAAGCCGGTTACCGTTAAAGCATTTGGCGTTACGCCTGTGCGCGCCAGGAAATTGATCAGGGGATGAATGGCTTTGTATACAAGGGGTTGACCGACTTCTTTGAGAAAGTTTGCCATCAGCGCATATTTAAAATTCCACTTTAACCCGAATGCGTATTGCCAGGTTTATTACTTGCGGATTATCGGTATAGGTAAAACGGCGTACCAGGTCAACCCGTAGTACCCTAAAAATATTCGCGACACCGACACTACCTTCGATGTACGGCTTACCCTCCAGTGTATGGGTCATTACAGTCCCATCATCATACTTCGGAAAACTGAGCAACCCGTTCTCATCATTAGGGCGATTACTTTTATCTACCGATCCCCAGATCGCTTTTACAGAAAACACCTCCCGCCATTTCAGTTTTTTCAGTAGGGGGATACGCCCCAGAAAGATACCGCCAAAATTGTGAAAATAATTGACAGCCACATATTGGTCGCTTACGAACTCCAGGAAGTTCATCAGGTTATATGAATTGAGTTGGTAGGCATAGGTCTGGTTAGCCCGGTGGATCATGAGCAGCGGGTAAGGTACCTGGCCGAATATCTTTCCCGCTTCAACAACCCCGATCCCCCAGCCAATAGGTGACATAAAGAAGGCTTTTTGAGCCCTGAAGCGGAGGTTGTGGTAGCTGTATTCACCGCGCATCAGGCCATTTACCCCGGCGCTGTAGTTAAACTCAAAAATGGGGTATCTGGTCAGAATAGGAGTGCGGTAAGTAGCGCCGTCGTAAAATTTTTCATTGGGTGCATACCGCAGCCTGACACCGAGTTCGGTCGTGGTCAGGTCTTGCTTGTAACGCGTTTCACCACGATCCTGGTAATCGAACAAAAGCGCCCCGGCCCCGTTTTGCCGTATGTTCTTTACAGAAAACTCATAACTCAGCCCGGCCCGCATTTCATGCAGGTAGTCGAGTCCAAGTGTTTGCTTGTAAATCATGCGGTCATTGACTCCGCGTTTAAATGAAAGGAAAAAGTTATCCTCATTTACATATTGCAGCGCCTGTCCTGGTATCTCGATGTCATTCTGGTACCATAGCCGCAGCTGGTGGATGGGAAACAGCCGCACGCGTTCCTCCCCAAAGGAATATCTGATCGCACCAAAGCCCTTCCAGCGCTGATCCCTGAACCCGTAAGCGCCATAAGCTTCCAGCATCAGCCGCTCGCTGAAATTGTAATTGGTACGCCCTCCCAACCGCATCCGAAACCCTTCAACCTGGTTGAAACTGTAAAAAGTATTGACCGGTCCAACATCAAAGCCCCCAACTGAGGTATACCCTTCAAACAAGAATTTAGTGGTGCTGATAATCCGTCGGAATGAGCGGTTTTTACTCAGTGTATCGACGGTTCCTTCTAATCCTTTTTCACTTCTGCTCAACGAAAAATGACGTTTGCGACGCCAGAACGACGAATCCCGGCTTTCGGCATTCTTATCCCGCAGTTCGGCCAGCGGTGGATCGAAGAGCGAGTCTGGCAGGGGCTTGTTCAACTCATAGTTCCGGTATGAACTCACTTTCGTCCCGAGCAGGGAGCGGGTACTGTCGCCCCGAAGCAGCCCGAAATCCATAAAGATCTCGTCTTTAGTAAGCATCAGCCCCCGGATTCCGGAGCTGTCGCCAACCCAGGAGTATTCCTGGTTGATCTGCATTTCATTGACCCAGTTGAGGTTAATATCCTTCGGAATACCGGCTTCAATCTTCCGCAATGCGTAGGTCGAGTCAATTGCCACCCACAAGTGTCCCATAAACGCCAGGTCGGTTTTATTGCGCGGCGCAAAATACAGGTGGACACAAGGGGTGTTGTCAATCTGAACGGTATCCTGAATGTAAAAGCGGTAAAGCGTAGGTGCGATCGGGCTGAGGGGGCTGGTGAACTGCATCGTGAGGAGGTCAACGGCATTATTGTAAAAGTCGACGTCCATGTACAGGCTGTTGACAAAATAGGAGATGCCCTGCAGGTCGAAAATGTCCTTGAACATTACGTTCCGCTCGCCATGGAAATATTCCTTTCGTTCCTGGGGCGAGCGCCGGAAGTACACGTCCGACAAACTTTCGCGCAGGAAGAGCAGCAGGCTTATTTTATCATTTACCTTATTGGTATCGGCATTTTCAAAGATGAATTTGAACCGCCGGAAAAGCAGGCTGTTTTTGGTTTTATCCGTGATGTTATTGAGTGCAAAACCTACCTTCTCGTATTTTTCGAAGTGGTAGTAGTCCAGTCCATCCTTGCGGTTCTCATCTTTGTGCTCGATCACCTTTTTGATCAGTTCCACGGCCGGGTTGCCCCGGTTTCTGTACCGCTCTACCCGAACAGTAATTTCCTGCAGCCCCACAGAAGCCTCTTCCATGAGCACAGTCAGTTGGTTTAGTTCTCCGGTTTTTATGGGCAGCGTTTGCGTAGCATAACCCACACAAACTACCTGTATAGTAGTCAGGCCGGATTCCCGGACCTCCAGGAAAAAATTACCCTCGATATCCGTACGGGTACCCAGGTTGGTACCTTCCAGATGAACACTCACATAGGGGAGTGCATCTTCGGTGACCGCATCGAGAACGCGCCCCTTGATGGTTGTGGTTTTTTGTGCAAGGACCGGGAATGAGGAAATACAGACCAGGGATGTGGCCAGGAAAAGCCACGATATTACTTTCATGATGGGTGATTTGTTCTGTGACTGCCAAAAGACCAGCAGCAGCGGCCTTTTCAACAGGTTCATACACGATATTGGATCGGTCGTCGGTCGGGCATTGACTTGAAGACGACGTACTTATTAAACAGGAAGATTATAAACCAGCCAATAACCGCTGAAGTGATGCGGGCAGGCCATGGCGCCCACCCAATAACGTTGTGTAACAACCAAACTCCGCTTACGTTCAACGCCATGCCCAATAACACCCCGCCGACGTATTTGACAACGAGTACCCAGCCTCTGGTTGCATGGGCCTGACGGAAGACCCAATGCCGTTGCAGGCTGAATGCAATAACCGCACCCACCGAACGCCCCAACACCGTTGCGTTTACTGCCGAAACCGCCAGCCAGGTCAGGGCCAGATGAAATGCCACAAAATCAAAACTGGTCGCGATCAGAGCACTGATACCATATTTTCCCAGGACCCGAAACCAGTTTCGGGCATGATCTGCCAGATTGGTCATCGTTATTCGTTTAGGCGGGGAGCGGCCACATTCAAAAAGGCGAATTTTTTTGCGAAAAATACAAGCAAAAGCAGATTTCTATTCGCTACACCGTTCAATAAGCCCCGCCAAATAGAACATAATTCTGCCACAAAGTTCCGTGCTTCTCCGGAATGATGCAACCCGAATTCGATAAATAGTCATTCTGGTTGGATCAAAGGCTACTCTGGAGGAAAGTATTTGCCTTGCTAAGGTGGCGGTGGCCTGTTTGAGTAACAGGCCACCGCCACTACAACTGTTAAGCATCCGCCTGCAACAATGCAGCGTATTCTTTTTCCAGTTCTTCGTAATAATCCATGCCCAGGTGCGTGATCAGGTCCTCGCCCATAAGGTAACGGAGGGTGTTTTCCAGTTTGCTTAGTTGCTTGAAGATATCATGCTGTGGGGGCAAACCGGGTGCAGTTTGTGGCGCCTTGAAGTAAAAGGCCAGCCATTCCTGTATGCCCCGTAGCCCTGCGCGTTGTGCAAAGTCAAGCAGCAGCGCCAGATCGAGGACGATGGGAGCGGCAAGAATGGAGTCGCGGCACAAGAAGTTGATCTTGATCTGCATAGGGTAGCCCAGCCATCCAAAGATGTCAATATTATCCCAACTTTCCTTGTTATCGCCATGCGGAGGATAGTAATTGATCCGGATCTTATGGTAAATATCGCCGTACAAGTCTGGCTGTAACTCCGGATTGAAAATACCATCCAACACATGCCCTTTAGACACTTCTTTGGTTTTGAAGTTCTCCGGGGCATCCAGTACAGCGCCATCGCGGTTGCCCAGGATATTGCTGGAGAACCACCCCCTCACTCCCAATGCACGGGCGTGCAGGCCGGGGGCCACGATGGTTTTCATGAGTGTCTGGCCGGTTTTGAAGTCTTTACCACCGATGGGTACCTGCATCTGGTGGGCCAGTTCAACGATGGCCGGGATATCGCAGGTGAGGTTAGGGGCGCCATTGGCAAAAGGAACCCCCATTTTTAATGCTGCATAGGCATAGATCATGCTCGGCGCAATATGCGGGTCGTTGTTGCGGAGCCCTTCTTCAAAATCCTCCAGGTTCTGGTGTGCCCCGGTAGGCTCGGAAAAGGCTTCGGTAGAGGCACACCAGACCATTACCAGGCGGTCGCAGTTGTTTGTTTCCCGGAATCGGCGGATATCCTCCATGAGCTGTTCGGCCAATTCCATTTTGGTATCGCCGGTTTTAATATGTGTGCCGTCAAGATTGCGCACGTAGGCCTTATCGAATACGGCCTTCATCGGTGCGATTTGTTCCAGCTCGGGCCGGAGCGCCTCCACCAGTGTACGGTCGAGCACGTTGGCCTGGATCGCAGCCTCATACACATTATCGGAAAACACATCCCAACCGCCGAAAACGATATCGTCCAGGTCGGCCAGGGGAACAAAATCCTTAATGATCGGATTACGGGGTTCCGTGCGTTTGCCCAGACGGATCGTGCCCATTTGGGTGAGCGAGCCGATCGGGAGAGCCAGCTCTTTTCGGGCGGCCAGTACACCGGAAATGAACGTGGTTGCCACCGCGCCCATCCCGGGTGTCAGAATGCCGAGTTTACCATTAGCAGGTTTGATGTTTATTTTTTTAGTTGCCATAACAAGTTAATTTAATCAATAGAATTCTTCTAAGGTCTATAGCCAGCCCTTTGCTTTATACCAGTCCACCGTCTCCTGCATACCGGAGAACAGATCGTACTGTGGGGTATAGTGCAGTTCATCCAAGGTTCTTGCCGCATCGCACCACCAGCTGACCCGGGCGATCTCATTTAACTTTTCCCGGTTTAAGGCCGGCATCCGGCCCTGCCACCTGCCCAACAGCTCCGATATGCCGGCCACTGAGCGGACAATGCCCATCGGTATGCGCAAACGCAGGGTACGCGATTTTAGTAATGCCTGGCGCACGGCTGCCCCCAGATCATCGGTTGTATAGTCGTGGTTATCTGCCACCAGATATCGTTCTCCGGTCTGTCCCTTTTCCAGAGCGGCCAGTATCAATCCCACCAGGTCTTTAACATAGATAAAGCTGACGCGTTGGGGACTGGTACCGATATACAGTTCGAACCCGTTATTAACAAGTTGAACAAACTGAAGAATATCCCGGTCACGAGGTCCGAACACAGCAGTTGGCCGAATGACTGTCCACGGGAATTCCTGCAGCGCTTCGAGGTGTTGTTCGGCAGCAAGCTTACTGGCACCATAAGTGGTGACCGGTTGTGCTTTTTGTGCAGGATGTATCCGCTGACTGTCAGAGGCAGGGCCTTGTGCGGCCAGGCTGCTTACGAACAAAAACCGCCCGGGAGTCAGGCCAGTGTTCTGGAGTACCGTAGCAAGCCGGTATGTATATTCGGTATTGGCCCTAAAATATTCTTCAGAGCGCAGGGCTTTTGTCGCTCCCGCAGTGTGTACAATGTAGTCGAACCGGCCGGCCTGCTGCAGCGATTTTTTTAGTTTATGGTCCTCGTTAAAGTCCAGATGAATGATCCTGATCCGCTGGTCCTGGAGGTATTCCCGGCTACTGGTCGGACGCACGGCTGCGGTTACCTCCCAGCCCTTTTCAAGGGCGAGTTCAGCCAGGGTACTGCCAATGAACCCGCTTGCTCCGGTGATAAGGATCCGTTTCATATTAATCTGTAGGCATGAACCGGTTAGGTTGCTTTTCAGGAGGTATATGGCTTTCCCGGCTTCACATGATTTTTTGCTCCGGGCCGGCCGGGACTACTTAGAGGTCGTTTATGCAGTAGGTACAGCACCCATGCCAGGAGTAAGGATACCGAGTTTGCCACTTGCTGGTTTGATGTTTATTTTCTTTGTTGCCATAACGTTATATTTTTTTCTCATATAGCCGGTACTTCCGGTACACTTTCCCTCCGATACGCTCCAGGGCGCGGTTCATCATGTCGTTGTTCTCCAGAATCCAGGAAGCCTCACCGCGAATAGTACCTTTCCGGATGGCGGTTTTGATATTCCTGACATAAAAACACATATCCACGCCCAGGCGGCGGTATTCTTTGAGCGTACCCAATGCCAGGACACGCACAGATTTTACTTTTTTAAGCCCAAACAACAGTTTGAAGACACCAAAAGGGAATAAGCGCCCGCGTTTCAGCGTACACTGGACCTCGTTTACATTGGGGACCGTCAGGGAAACGCCAATGATCTTGCCATCCTTTTCTGCGAAATAAACGTACTCCGGATCGATCACCGGGCGCAGGTCCTTCCCGATCTGCCGCACCTCTTCAGGAGTCATCGGTACAAATCCGGTGTTTTCGGCCCAGGAAGCATTATACACCGGCAGGAATTTTTCGATTTCCTGCTTGAATTGCTTCATGTTGATCTGGCGGATACGCACACCGCGCTCGGCCAGCCGTTGTTCCAGCCGCTCGCCAACAGCAATCACCTCATCGGTCATATCAGCAGTCGGCAGGATGTAACAAAGCAGGTCGATATTTTTGGTAAAGCCGTAGTTTTCTAACAGGTCAATGTAATACGGCGCATTATAGGTCATCATGATGAACGGCGGTTCATCGAAGTTCTCCACCAGCAGGCCGCAGGTCTCATTCGTCGAGAAATTAGCAGGCCCGACCACGTTGGTAATGCCCTGTTGCCGGAGCCATTCAGCGGCGGCATCCAGCAAGGCATCGGCCACAGCCTGATCATTGATGACATCAAAAAAGCCAAAAAAACCTTCCTGCCGGCCCGTAAACTGCAAGTGGTTGCGGTTAAGGATCGCGGCGATCCGGCCGGCAATCTTTCCGTTCTGTACAGCCAGGAAATACGCGGCGGTGGAGTGTTTGAAAAAGGGCGACTTTTTTGGGTTGAGCAAGGCCTCCTGCTCCATATACAGCATTGGAACATAATTCGGATCCCCGGCATACAGATCATGCGGGAAATCGATGAACCGGCGTAGCTGACTTTTTTTACCGGGATCAACAGGTACTATTTCGATCATGCGCTTACCATATTTGCCTGGCGGTCCAGAATACCCAGTTTTTTGGCATTGCGGTAGAGGATGTCCACCGCCCGGTCGATCTGCTCCCGGGAATGGGTAGCCATCAG
>SBHD01000043.1 GCA_006226345.1 Bacteroidota bacterium
TACCGCTGGGGTAGTGTGGATGCATTCCTGAATGGTGATCTGCCCAACCGCTATCGCCGTTCGTACTCCCTTTTGCCTGGTGACGGCGTAGAAGATGGTGCTGCTGCTGCTGCTGCATTCAAATCCATGCAATTGGGCTTCTATGTTCAGGACGAGTACAATTTCAGCGACAAATTTTCGGCTTCCTTTGGCCTGCGCCTGGATGTGCCGATGTTCCTGGATGATCCGACCGAGGCTACAACGTTCAACCAGTCGACCGCTGCAACCCTTGCAGCAGCCGGTTATGATCTGCGTGGCGCAGCAGCTGGAAAGGCTCCGGCCAGCCAGTTACTGTTCTCGCCGCGTTTTGGCTTCAACTACGATGTGAATGGCGACCGTACGTTCATCATTCGTGGAGGCGCCGGTATCTTCACCAGCCGTGTACCGTTCGTATGGCCGGGTGGTATGTACACCAACAACGGTGTGCTGCTGGCTGACCTGGACGCACGTGCCAGCGATATTTCTAATTACAACAACTTTACGTTCAATACGAGCGTTCGCGAGCAGTACACCCTGGAAGATTTCGGCAAAACTGCCGGTTCTTCCCAGCTGGACCTGTTCGCCAAGGATTTCAAATACCCGCAGGTATTCCGTGCCAGCCTTGCTGCTGACGTAGAATTGCCGTTCGGTATGGTTGGTACCCTGGAAGGTATCTACTCGAAAACCTTGAACAATGTTGTATATCAGAACATCAACGTAACCAACCCGATCGGTACCCTTACGGGGGCTGGTAATGACAACCGTTCACTGTATGATGGCGACAAGATCTCGAGTGACTACACGGATATTATCCTTGGCTACAATACAAATGAAGGGTACTCTTACAACGTAACCGCTCAGATACAGAAGCCGTATGCCAATGGATGGGTCGGTTCCTTGGCTTATACTTTTGGACAGTCGAAAGCGATGAATGACCTGACCTCCTCGCAAAACAGCTCCAACTGGCGCTATGTAGAGTCGATCAATGGTAAGAATAACACGGACCTGTCGTACTCCGACTTCGACATGGGTCACCGCCTCACGGCTTTCATTTCCAAGCGTATTGAATACGGTTCGGAAGCTGGTGGTGCTACCACGATCACACTGTTCTACAACGGTCAGTCCGGTAGGCGCTATTCCTACACCTACTCTGGCAACCTGGTCAATGACGACTTTGAAAACCGGAGCGACCTGATCTATGTACCGGCCTCTGCAGGCGAAATCAACCTGGTGGACGATGCCAACTATGGTACTGCCGCTCAACAGTGGACGGCACTGGATGCCTTCATTGCCGGTGATGAATACCTGAGCAGCCGTCGCGGCCAGTATGCCGAGCGCAACGGTGCCCGCACACCGTTTGAAAGTATCATCGACATGAAGATCATGCAGGATGTCTTTGTCAACATGGGTGGCAAGCGTCGTACGCTCCAGGTATCATTAGATATTTTCAACTTCGGCAATATGATAAACGGCGAATGGGGCCGTCGTTATTTTATGACGAACGACCAGTATGCCCTGATCGAGGTGGATCGGGATGACACGGCAACTACTGCTGAATACAAGTTCAAAGCACCGACTGGAGATGTCTGGAACATTGACGAGTCCGGTATCAACAGCTCGCTGTGGCAGGCTCAGCTAGGCGTACGCCTGCTGTTCTAAACTGCACGTATAAAAGATTTAATACCAGCCGCACCGGTTCTCCGGTGCGGCTTTTTAATTCCCGGTCTATTGTCCGCCCATGCCCCCGCATAATTTTTTACTTTCGCCGGTGCAAAAACTACAGTTATGAAAAGACTATTTGTATTACTGTTCTTTCTTCCGGTATTCCTGTCTGCACAAGGGGGTATGTGGTTACCCATGCACCTCGAAAAGCAGAATGAACCGGAAATGAAAGCCCTGGGCTTCAATCTCGAGGCTGATGACCTGTATTCAGTGAACCAGCCCAGCATCAAGGATGCTATCTGCCAGTCTAGCGGCGGTTGCACCGGAGAGATCATATCGCCTGACGGCTTGTTGCTGTCCAACCACCACTGCGGTTTCGAAGCGATCCAAAGCCATTCGACCCTGGAACACAACTATGTCGAGGATGGCTTCTGGGCGATGTCCAGGGAGGAGGAGTTGCCGAGCCCGGGCGAAACGGCCATGTTCATTGTCCGGATGGAGGATGTGACGCCTCTTGCTCTGCAAAATGTCAGCGCCACCATGAGTGAGCAGGACCGGCAATCGCAGATCGATAAAAACCTGGCAGAGATCCGTAAGAATACAAAGAAGGAAAAGTGGGAAGAGATCCTGATCCGGCCGTTCTACAATGGCAATCAGTATTTTTTATTTGTAACGGTGACCTATACCGATGTCCGGCTGGTTGGTGCTCCCCCCAGCAGTATCGGTAAATTTGGTGCGGATACCGACAACTGGGTTTGGCCGCGCCATACGGGTGATTTTTCCTTGTTCCGGGTGTATGCGGATAAGGATAATCGACCCGCAGACTATTCTCCGGACAACCAACCGCTCCGGCCTCGTCATTTTTTGCCTATATCCCTCGACGGGATTGAAGAAGGCGATTTTACGCTGGTTTATGGTTTCCCCGGACGTACGGATGAATATTTGCCGGCCGCAGCAATCGAACAAACGGCTGATGTACTGGATCCGGCCAAGGTGAGCATTCGCGACCGGGCACTAAAGGTCATGGATGGGTTCATGCGGGAGAGTGCCGATATTAAAATCGCCTATATCGCCCGTTTTGCCAATATTGCAAACGCCTGGAAGAAATGGCAGGGGGAGATGCAAGGCCTCAAAACCTACAAAGCCCTGGAACGAAAGCAGGCCTATGAGGCTGAATTTACACACCGGATCAACCAGGACCCTGGCTTAAAGATCAAATACGGCAATTTGTTACCGCGGTTGAATGCCTCCTACGCCGAAATGAAAGAGTACGCTTTCGCCCGGGACTACTACCAGGAAACCTTCCTGCGGAATATTCAGGTCATGGGCCTGGCCTCTGCCCTGAACCGCTGGATCAAAACCTACGAAGACGGGAACCTTCCCGCCTTTGCCGGCCGCCAGTCCGACCTGAACGAGCGATTAACCGCCTACTATAAGGACTACCGTCCTGAGGTAGATAAAGCTGTGTTTGCAGCCCTTACTGAGCAGTTTGCCGGTAATATGAAAGGTGAATGGGGCGGGACGTTTGTAGCTACCGAAGCGGCCAAACGCGGTGGATATGCCGAGCTGGCAGATTATATATTCAGCAACAGTACGCTGGCCAATCCGGAAAAATGGAAAGCGCTGGCAGCAGGAGAGGCGAAAGAGCTGGGTGCTGCTCTGAGTCAGGATCCCGCTTTACTGCTTTGGCGGGGTGTGGCTGAACGGTATGAAGAAAACGTCGTACCCAAACTGGAAGACCTGCAGTCGAGCATCAACCTGCTGCAGCGCCAGTACATGGCTGCGCAAATGGAAGTATTCCGGGAGAAGCGCTTTTTTCCGGATGCCAACGGAACACTCCGCGTGACATACGGCCAGGTGAAAGGGTACAGTCCGCGCGATGCGGTCATTTACGATTATCAGACGCACCTGGAAGGTGTCATGGAAAAGTATATTCCCGGGGACTATGAATTTGATGTGCCGCAAAAACTCATTGATCTGTACAAGGCAAAGGACTATGGGCAATATGGTACTGCTGACGGGCAGCTTCCGGTAGCCTTTCTCGGGACAAATCATACAACCGGAGGGAATTCCGGCAGTCCGGCGCTGGATGCTAATGGAAACCTGATCGGATTAAACTTTGACCGGGTATGGGAAGGCACCATGAGTGACCTGAACTATGACCCGGCTATATGCCGGAATATCATGGTGGACATGCGGTATGTACTGTTTATAATAGACAAATATGCCGGTGCCAGTCATCTGATCAAGGAGATGAAGATCGTAAAAGGCAAAAAGAAACGCCGGAAGCGGAAGTAGACTATTGATTGTAATAAACGGCATACTCTATGTCAATTGATGATATTCTCACGCATCTGGGTGAAGACCGGGAGCGCTACTTTCAGGCGGTGGCGCCCCCGGTTATTCAATCCAGCAATTTTGTATTCCCGGACCTGGCTGCCATGCGGGAATCATTTTCAGATGAACTGACGCATCATGTATATACCCGTGGAAACAATCCTACAGTAGCTATTTTGCGGCAAAAACTGGCGGCCATGGAAGGTACCGAGGACTGCCTGGTTTTTTCAAGCGGTGTA
The DNA here is from genome assembly GCA_006226345.1 of Bacteroidota bacterium. GTDB lineage: Bacteria > Bacteroidota > Bacteroidia > Chitinophagales > Saprospiraceae > M3007. Next base: position 4,257 of record SBHD01000043.1, read on the forward strand.
GGCGCTATTGCTGCGGCAATTCTCGGAAATGTAAAGGCTGGTGACCATATTATCTGCCAGCAGGCACCGTATTCCTGGACGAACAGTCTGCTACGTAAGTTCCTGCCCAGGTTTGGCGTGGAGCACACTTTTGTAGATGGTACGGATATTTCGAATATCCGGACGGCAATCCGGCCCAACACCAGGGTCTTATACCTGGAAAGTCCCAATACCCTCACGTTTGAAATCCAGGACCTGAAGGCCTGTGCA
>SBHD01000294.1 GCA_006226345.1 Bacteroidota bacterium
GATAAAGTGAATCCTTCCTCGGTCATTCTCTCCGGCGTAATGATGTTTGAATACCTCGGATGGAACCGCACTGCCAAAGCCATCGTTCGCGGTCTCGAACGGGCGATCCGTAAAAAGCGGGTGACCTATGATTTCGAGCGTCTGATGAAAGGAGCGACCAAACTGAAGTGCTCCGAATTTGGCTCCGAGATAATCGCCAATATGTAATCGGCAGGTCCGGTTTTGCATACTCTATACCTGACAGCCCTGCAGCAATGTGCTGCAGGGCTGTTTTTTTGCTAACCACGCACCTGCCCTTTCCTGTCAATTGATCGACACAGGATGTCCTGAACCTGCCAATGGCAGTTTATCCCATTTTTATCAGCAGCCCATTGGAGTGATTACAACAAACCTGATTCACGGAGTATATCTTCCTCCGGCATGACCTGTATCATATCATTTTTGACATAGCATACCGAGTTTAGTGGAAGTAAAATTCTGCTCACTAAAGGATAAAGTCATGCTGTGTCCTAATTGCAATAGAAAGTTGTCCCAAACTGTTCGGAGTGGTGTGGAGATTGATTTCTGTCCGGAATGCCGGGGAGTGTGGCTGGACCGGGGAGAACTGGACAAAATAATCGAACGGGTTACGGCAGAGGAACGTACCCATGCAGACGCAATTATCGATAAACCTGAGCTGGAACGGTTTCCGATTTATCCGGACCCGGAAGAGCGGCGAAAGCGTTCGTTTTTCAGCGACCTGTTTGATTTTGAATGATCCTACAGGCAATTCGCCAAGCGTACATATCCGGCAAAAACACTGCAGAACAGAAACGGCATCTTCAGCACAACCTGTGACTCCGGTCATTGCATTTTTCGGCACTCATCTTTCCTTTTGTAAAAGACGTGTTATTAAACCTGAAGGAGATGAGACATTCCTATTTATTCAACCGGACTATCCTGACTATACTGGCACTACTGCTGATCGGATTTGTTGCTGCCGGTCAGGATCAAAAACTTAAAGTCAAGGTTTCCGGCACCGGGCGTACAACCGGCCATGTGGTCATGTATTTCATCGAGAACACCGGCAACCAAATTGAAAAAGGTACGATTGGGCCTTTCCTGATCCCCGGAAATGATACCTATCAGGGATATGTCATTCCAGGCACCCACAATTATGAAGTAGCATCGGGTGATTCCGTATCCCTTTTCCTGGATGGATTTTGTACCAGCATTCACAAACCTCCATTTCCCGATGGCGCTCCAATGACACCGGTATCAAAGTGGGTCTCCCCGGAATCTGGTCTTCCAATACCGGCGCCAGGCGTAACGATCCCGGAAAACAGTGGATTCACGCTGCTTACCGCAGATGCACACCCCGGTATCGAAGATGTGCCGGGGGTGCCCCCTGGCCAGATACTTTATTTGTCCTACCCGGATACAAGCCTTCCATTCCCCTACTCTATCGATATCGATGCTTACCCGGAAGAAGCTGCGCCGTTGGTATTCGATATTGTAGAACAGATCAGCGTCACCTTTGACTCTCTATGGGAAGCCGGTGCCATTTCCACCCCTATCCCACCCTCCCGGGCAAAGACAGAACTTACCCAGCAATCTGTCTGGCTGGCCTTATCTATCCTGGAAAACCAGCCCTATACCAGGGAAGACCTCAACAACCGGGTGGTGGAACAATATGAAACCAATACAGGTCAGCCCCTAACAACTGCGCCACCTGCCGTTCAGGAGGAGTTAAACAGCGGCGTAGAGCAGATCTGGAATACGATCACCTTTATCGGCCTGGAGGCAAAAGTGCTTACCGAGGTAGATCCGTCGGAAACCGAACCGCCTGAAGAAAGTTCACCCTGTAACTTCAGCCACCGGCGTTCAGAGCCAAAGCTGAACCTGGATTTCAAGATCTCCGATGCCTGGGCAGATGCCGAAACGCGGGCAAAGGCACAACAAGACCTCCAGAATATGCTGCTCGGTGTCAGCGCTATGTCGGAGTATGAATATACAACCGGTAGCCAACCCACAAGTGCCTACAGCCTCTGGAACCACAACCAGTTGGGTGCGTATACCAATGCAGCCGCCTGGACAGTTTTTATATACTCAGATGCCAGTACCGAATTTGTCAGCCGCACCGAACGACTGGACACCGAGGCCGCCGGCGACTATTCAGTGGGTATGGATGTGAGAGGCGAAGACTGCCAGACCTTTGTCAGTGGTGTGGCTCGAGTTCGACTGACGGCTAATACTTCGGCCTTCGATCCTTCTGCCGGCCATGAAACCGAACTGGCAGTATTGGATTTCCTGTATTCGGCCAGTGTCAAACTATTTATGGCCTTACGTGCTAATCCACAATCGGTATACGAACTGGTCGAGGAACTGGGCATGAATGAACTGGAAGGTGAGCTCGAAGAAGTCCTCGGCCAGGCCGGGCTTTCGCCGGATATGATGCAGAAAGAGGTATTCAAACTGTTGCAACAATACGCCCGCGAAAACGGCTATGAATCACTCGACGAGTTGATCGAATATGCCAACAACTTTGACATTTCAGATGCCAGCTCGGTATTACGGCCTATCGTTAATGCCGTGGTCAAATCCGATATCAAGGGTAAAATGGATGTGACAGTAGGTAGTAAAACTGACTCCGTCAAGGTATCCAGCCTGGTAGAGTACCTGCGTACCAGCATTCAGGAAGGCGGAATTAACGGTGGCGGATCGGATATTGATTCGGTATGGGTTAGTGACTCTGCTCCCGGCACCCTGACCGTTGAGCTCAAAGGCGCGGCTTCAGCAAAAACCGAAGCGCGTGGAAATGGTCAGGCGTACGGATACCTTGAAAGTGATGTGTTGATAGTATTGGTCGGAGTTTGCATCCTTCCGAACGGCAAGGTTGAATGGGAAACGCTCATTGACAATGGTGCATTTTCCAGAGATCTGGAACACCTGCCCGATCTCCAACGGCAGCAGGAAGAGATCTTTCGGGAAATTGATGCCGGCATGCGTGGTATACCTGCAGGACAGGTTAACCAGGGTAATGTGGAAGGTGTGATCCGTCGTGTGATCAGTGCGCATTAAGGCCGGCGCCGAGCTTTTAATTATTGACATTATTAACAGATACCGTACTATGTATACCCTGCGCTCACTTCTATTAGTTCTGTTATTTTCTGCCGCATTCCTGCTGCCGGCAGAGACCTTTTCGCAGCCTGTCCAGGCAACGGTAACCGGTAGCGGGCAAATGACCGGCCATATTGCAACTGTACGGTTGAAAAACGAAAGCACTGGCACCGCTGAAGTCTTCCTGGCCCCGGCCCTCATTCCGGCCATAGACTCTACTCAGGGCTATGTCGTACCAGGAGTGTATCTGATCAAACTCCGTCCCGGGCAGGATACTGCAGTCCAACTGATGGGATATTGCACAGACCCGAACCGCCCACCGGCTGATAGCGGACAGGTGTTAACCGATCCGAAATACTGGGGCCTTGAATACCTATCCCGGCATTTTGTACCCGGTGACCCACTGCTATTGGTCCGTGGATTCCGGCCTTTACCGGACACGGTACCGTACTATTTCACTTTTCCGGGCACTTCAGATACGGTAAATGCTCAACTGGATTTCGACCGGTATCCCGGATCGGGCGCCAACCTCGTAGTCGATGCCGCCCGGGCGATCGAACAGGCTTATGACAGCCTTTATCAGGCCGGGAGCATCCAGACTCCCTATGCAGCGTGGCCGGAACGACAACGCAATGCAGTGATACAACAGGCGCTCTGGCACGCACTGGGCGCCCTGCGTGGCATCCCATATCAATTACCGGAATTCCAGGCTGCATTGTACCGGCAATATGCCCGGGAGGCCGGGCGGGAGCCAGACACATTCTCTGACACTGTACGAGAACAGCTGACGCAGGATGTACAGCAGTTTTGGACTGCTTTTGAGGTTGTTTGCCGGGCGGCACAGGTAACCCTGGAACCGTAAACTTGTTTTGAAAAACTCAGCTTATGCGAACCCATTTTAAGATATTTCAACACTACAGCATCAGCCTGTTGTTGAGCCTGACTTTCTGGCTGGGGAATAGCGGAACTAACTTTTTACCGGCTCAGGCATTACCGGACGGATTGAATATCACACTTGCCGCACACCAAAATGGCCGAACAACCGGTCATGGTATGGGTGATCCGGTCTTTGACCTGGTGTGTACCAATACCGGCAACAACCTTATTCGTACCACAGTCGGGCCATATATCATACGGACCCGCCCCAAATACCAAATAGTTTATCTGCCGCCCGAGGATATCATTGTACGGCCACACAGCACATTCCGGCAGCCTGTACAGGTCATTTGCCTGGAAGCCGGCAAACCCATGCCCCCTCCCAACACAAAAATGGGGACATCCGACCAATGGTCGGCATTGCTACCCTATCAGCCGGCACTAACCAGTAGTGACCTGGCTGACCAACCCGGTATAAAACAGATAAGTTATCCGCCGGGCACAACAGGTTTGCCAACGTATCCCGGCAGTACAAAAATCTTCCCGTTTACGATCGACCCTGGAATAAATCCGGGCCTGTTTGACCGCTTTGTATTTGAATTGCAGGAATCGATCCGGGCTGCAGTTACAGATATACCGGTCAATACCGTACTGAGTGACCGGCCGGAGGTAGAGGAGTTCGTGCTGAACCAGGTCCTGACCTGGGAAGTACTGGGCTCGGTTACCGGGAAACCCTACACACCCGGCGACCTGGAGGAACAACTTGTTTTTCTGTTCACAGAGGATAAAAAAGCAATCGTCCCCCCCGGCATCCGGGAGGATATCCATACCGGGGCTGCCGGTTTGTGGGACGCGGTCAGTTTTATTGGCATAGAAGCAAAGGTATTGACAACTCTTCCGGGGTCCGGTCAGCATCAACTGAACGTTGCCTGCTGCACCTGTATCGACCTGCCACTTCGTCTTAACCTTCGTCTACAACGGGACAGTTTCAAGAAGGGGTACAGCACGGACACGACTATAAATTTTCTGGAGAAGAAAAACCATATCACGATCAGCGTTTCTAAGGCATTTGGGGTAACCCTTCAGAAAGGAGATATTTTTTCCATTGCCTTTGACCCTTTAGCGAATCCCTGGTTGAACTGTAAATGCCTGGAGAAACCCGGATTGGACACAATTGTCTGCCAGACAGTGACATCCTACGATATGGCACAGGAATACAACAAGGATGTATCGAAAAAAGAGCAAAAACGGTTCCGGTTCAGTGGTTACCGTCCCAACCCGTCATTCAATGACCGTTACGGTGGCTATCCGGGTATCAAAGACTTTGAATTGCCTGATCAAACTATTGCAGATACCGGTAGGGTCGTAATTTTAATTAACCTGAAAAAACTGGTTGAGTTCTCCAGGCGCTGGGATGCGGATCTGGAAAAGGCTATATCCCTGGAGGAACGGAGTCGCCTGCTGCGACAACGGGAGCAAGAGGAGAAACAAATGATGGAAGAGATTGCACGAGAAGCAGAAAAATTAGCGAAAAAAGATCTTCAGGAAAGGATCCAAACCATGCGAAAGGAATACGGAAACGGCAGCAAAACCGATTCTGGTGGAGTACAATACCTGTTTATCATCCGGGATCCGGACAAATACCAATTCACCTTTAAGAGCAAAGCCTTCTGCAGTGATCTGGGTGAACGCTGTACAGGCACCACCTGCAATTACTCCATTATTCTGACACCTTAAGCACATGTCCGGAACCCACACCTCGGACTCAATTCATACGTTATGAAAATTCCATGTAAACAATATATCGCCGGGCTCCTGTGCCTGCTGTTTTTAGCCAGCCTGTCCGCCCAGCAACCCGATACGCTGGATTGGAATAAACTGGATTTTACCAAACCCCACTTCAAAGGTGTATTAGCAAAAAAAGGGCGTACCTGGCCTTATATAGTCGGAGGTGCCGTCCTTACCGGGGGAATTGTATACTGGGTCACGCGTGACGGCGACGATCAACCTGAGATCTCCTTGCGCAATGATGCCATCACCCTCACCTGCGCCGGAACCGGCAGTTTGAATGTACTGGCCAACGACACCGGGAAGGGGCTGACTATCCAAAGCATCGGATCAACGACCGGCGCAACGGTTGAGCATAAGGGCAGCGGGTTACTACAGTTCAGCAATATTGGGACCGGTAGTTTCAGTTTTACCTACACAGCAACAGATCAGGCTGGCCAGAGTGCCACCGCTACTGTCACTGTAACCGTGCTGCTGCCGGCACTGACCATTATGAATGACGATCTGGCCGGCACTGACGGGCAGGTTATTTCAGGGAACCTGCTGGCGAATGATGTCGGCACAGGCCTCTTTATTTCCGATTTCTCACAGCCTGCAACCGGTAACCTGGAAGTCAGCAACAATGGCGCGTTCACCTTTACACCTTCAGCTTGTGCCAACGCTGCATTTACCTATACCGTCGGAGATGCCTGCCTTCAAACCGCTACGGGAACAGTAACGCTTGAGATTACCGATATTACACCACCGGTAATCAACTGCCCCGTTCCGGTCACGATCGCCTGCAACGAGCAACCTGACCCAAACACCACTGGCAACCCACAAGTACAGGATTTCTGTGACCCACAACCCGTAGTCGGGTATACCGATGAACCCGGAGGAACAACATGTAACCAGTCCATAACCCGGACCTGGACAACCACCGATGCCACGGGGAATCAGAACAGCTGTATCCAGGTGATCACCCGCATTGATAATATCCCACCGGCATGGACTATTTGCCCCATTGATATCACGTTGGATTGTGGCCAACAGGACAACCTGGACCTGACTGGTACCGGCATGTTGACAGACGCTTGCAGTGGTGTAGTGACAGCCGAATATACGGATGACCTGAGTGGCCTGAATGCCTGTTCCGGCACTATCATTCGCACCTGGACCGGTATCGATCCATGTGGAAATAATGCACCGGCCTGCATTCAGCAGATCACCATTGTACCCGCAGATTGCGCCTTCGATCCCGGCATCGTGATCGTCCCTGCCAATTGTGCCCAAACCGATGGCAGCATTGCACTGTTCCTGACACCTCCCGGCAACTACCAATTCACCTGGATGGATGGATCTGCCGGAACAACCTTGCTCAACCTGGCCCCAGGCACCTACACGGTGACTATTCATGATCCGGACAATTACTGTACCCAGATCTTCCCGGTCCAGGTACCGGAAATCCCTCCGGTTTATATAGATAATGCGCAGATCGAGGCTCCCTCTTGCATCACTCCGGGCAATGTAATTCTCGACCTGAATGCATCCGGGAACAGCAGCTATGACGTGCTGGTAACCGGTCCGGTGGACATCAACATTTCCGGCTTGCAGGCCGGCACACTTAACCTGGGGGACTATGCAGTTCTTGACCCGGGGATGTATACCGTTACCGTCAACAACATCGCCGGTTGTGCAGAAACATTGACCGCAACCATTCCTCCCGTTCCTCCGTTCACCATGAACGTAGTAAACATAACCGAGCCGGGATGCCCGGTCTGCTCGGACGGGAGTATAGCCGTACAGATCAATGGAGCTGGTGGGTTCCCGCTGCAGGTATTTGTAAATGGGAGCCCGGGAGGTCAAAGCAACAATTACTTTATCGAGCTGACCGGCCTTGCCGTAGGCACCTACACGATCCAGGTAATTTCTGATAATGGAGCCGGCTGCATCACCGATCCGGTAACCGTCATGTTGACATTTTCGGGCTTTAACAGGAATTCCGGAAATGCTCCGATCCTGTATACAGGTCCGGTTTCCCTTCCTGATCCTGTGCTAACAGGGAGGATGGCAGCCATTATTGCAAGTTTGTTACCGGAGCATCCGCAAAACGGACCGGCAGAGACAGCACTGAACACCGTGTTTCCGCTTGCACAGACAGGGCTAAGTTGGCAAAGCAACCGGCAGGGGATCTGGACCTGGCAGGTTGTGCAATTCAGCGGCTCGATACAGGCCCGGTATACTGATGACCTGGAGGTACATACACCGGTTCAGGGGTTTAGTCAACAGTTGAGCTGGAAACAGGCAATGTTTACCCATGCCGGCATCACGCCTTATTTCGAGATCGGCGGTGGCTGGGAGCAAATCAGGTCGCACACCAGCTGGGCCGGGGATAAAGGCTACTGGAACCCGGTATCTACCCAGGCCAAACAGGACACCTATCAGGGATTTCTGGGTGGCGGTATTCAGGTTCGCCTGAACAATAAAAAAGCCAACTTTGATCTCCGGCACCGGTTGCGGCTGCTGCCTGCTTCAGCCGGAGCGGAGAACTACAACTGGATTCCCTTTTTTGAAGGCGGTTTCCGAACGAGTTTTTAACCCGGAACAGATTTCCCCTAGATTGAAAAAAGCGCCGGGGCGTCATGCAAGCAGCATGGCGCCCCGGTCTTTCTGAATGTGCTCATCACAGCAACAGATGCGGTTAAAAAGCCCTTGTAGTTAATCCTTGTCACCCAATTCCACCAGCCTTTTCTGGACGAGAATGTCCTTGTGCGGAATATCATTCAGGTCTATTCGCGGGGTGAGTTTGACCTGGGCATTTTCACTCAACACAGTGAGGTCAAGCAGTGCACTGGGCTTAACCTGTGCTTTTTGATCCAGGAAAGCAGAAGCAGCCTCCAGGAACATCATCGTCCCGAACGGCCGAAGCGCTCCGCCACCATATACAGTTTCCAGCTTTTCATTAAAAGCCCGTGTAATATTGGTCCCGAAATCTGTGAGGATCCGTACTGCTTTAGTCGGCTGGTCTTTGGACTTTTTGATGAACTTGGCCATATCCCTGCCAGCCTCATACGCACCGCGGATAACAGCTGCTTCTACATAGAACAGATTATGGAAGTGCATATCGTTTTTACCCCGGTTGTAATCACTGATCACGTCTGCCAGAAACCTGGAAACCCGCTCCGGGTTATAAAAGTCGGCTTCCCGTTCCAGTCCCGGAGTCGCCTTCAGGCGGTTGTAAACCTGCTGCAACCGGGCCGAAAGGCGTCCGATCGTGTGTGGGTTAAGGAGCATCGCCTGTACCTGCCGGGAATTGTTCCAGTCCCAGTATACATCTCGGTTCGTATTCAGATCAGATACCCGTGGATCGCGACTGGAGGATAACTGGATGGATGTGGACGCCGGAATTGAGGCATAAGCCAAGAGCGCTGCTGCCGGTAATTGGTTTTTATAATTTTGCGGATCCTGGAAATAATAAAACGGTATAAGTTGCTTCAGCCGTGCCTGCAGATTCTTGGACATCAGCATATAGGCATCGTCGCGTTTATTTCGAGGCGCCTGCAACCAGGCCGAGGCAATGTTGGATGGAAGGGTCAATCCGAGATACAGCAAGGTGTTACCGAAGTTATCCGTTCCGTTGGGTTCCAGCTGATCGATCTCCTTGTCCAGATCCGATATCCAGGTGTCAATAGACGCACTGGTAGTTCCGTTCTGCGTAGCGCTGAAAGTAGAAGGAAGGTAGGTCTCGATATAAGGCTTGATCTGGTATTGCAGATCGGCGCGTTTCATATCCTTCCGCAATTGTTGGAATGAATAGGCAAAGGTCAGGGCGGACGTATCGTGTACGTTCACCTGATTAGATCCCACCCGCATGTGGCCGCCAACCGACAATGCGCTCATCCGGCTTTGTTTGTTCAGCACCACGTCTTTAGCCTTCAGATCATACAGGAATACCCGTCCATCCTCTTCATCCAAGGCTTTCATATCAGCCAGGCAGCTGTTGATATGGGTCTTGCTTCCTCCAAAATAGGGCAGGTTGAGCTCGACCCTGCTGTTGAGGTTGACGCTGTGGGTCAGGGAGCCCACGTTCAGTTTAACGGCCGGATGCGGCTTGGTCAGTATCTTATCGAACTGCCCAGCCAGGGCAAGCCGGATAAAAGGTCCGATATCGCCTTTTTTTGCATCCAGGGTAATATCGATCAATGCCTGGCTGTTGGTGTTTTTCTGGAACGCCGCGTTAAAGCCAAAAACATATTGCTGATTCAGGGCACGCAAGCCCTTCTGGTAAAAAACTTCCCGCTTGGAAAGGATAAGGTGGATCGTTTTCCGGACATCCTCCACTTTGGAGTATTTCAGTTTTTCATCCAGGAAATCGCTCAACTTGGCTTTTAGCCATTCATCCAGGTCTTCAAACTCGGCTTCGTTGATGCGTTTTTCAATCTTGTCCAGATTCAGGCGGTCATTCAGTTGTTGCTGGAGTTTGACGAGCGTTTCCATTACCACGCCACCATCCAGCACGGTGGAGACCTTTTTTGCCGTATTCTGAAGTTGCTGAAATGCTTTGGAGTCGGTAAATATGGAGATCAATTGTTCGTCCGGCAACAAGGCCAGTAAAAACTGCCCCTCCGGAGTCCGGAAAAACTCGATATCAGCGATCTTTTCCTGGATAATGTTGCGCACCTTTTCCCCGTCGGCGTCCTGTAATTGTTCGTTCAGGTCCCGAATCTTCTTCAGATCCACTTTGTTGTCGATCTGTTTCCAGATCATGGTGGCCACGTTGTGATCCAGGTTATGCCATTTGGTCAGGAAATCCTGCAACTGGGCCTTTGCCTCCTTGAATTTTTTCCGTGGGTCAATACCGGTGGCATCCTGCACAAATTTGACAAAATACTCCGTACTGACGCCGGTGATCAACTCGGAAATATCCTGATTGGGATCGGTCCATTTCTCGATCACGGCCAGGTCCTTCAGGAGCTGCGCACTGTGCACGCCAAAAACGGCTTTTACGAATTCATTAAAGTTTTCCGGTAGAAAATCACTGACGTCTCCCTGTACACTCACCTGGGAGTTCATAGCAAAATTCCACCCCTTTTTACGTTGTTTAAACAGGCGGATCCGGATCTGCTGATCCTTTGTCTGGACAGATTCGCGGCTGACCACTACGGCAAACCGGCCACCAGCCTGGAATCCGAGGGCAACTTTGGCGCCGACCTGCAATCTCAATCCAATATCACCGGTCAAGCCGGCGGCTTGTGCTTCCTTAACCCAGTTAAAATCATAACCGAATTGTGCGTTCAGCCCCACCCCAATCATGCTGTCGGCTTCGGCAATGATCCAGGTGCCAGGTGGAAGTGCATCTGCAGAATCAACCTGCAGCGGCATCAGCCAGCTATCTACTGTTTCGGCGATCGCGCTGGCTGCCCCCATGGTTTTTGGCAGTTGCCGGATCACTGCCATGATCCCCTCACTTTTGGCATCCATACCGAATTTTGCCGAGCCTGCTGTACCAAAAACGATACCGCCCTCACCGGCGGCCTGGAAGTCATATCCCCACCGCAATAGCAGATAGTTAGACGCCGGGTCGGCATTGACCGACACTCCGGGAGCAATATCATCGTCCAGGCCAATGGATTGGAATAACCTGGCGGCATCCGGAAACACACCAAAGCCGGAATAGGCGCTGGCCTTGCCATTGAAACGGACCTGCCCTTTTCCCTTTCCAAACCGGATGTCCTGATCAGCCTTAGCTTTTGCCTTCAACTCGCTGAGGTTGATGACCCGGTTAGGAAAGGGCTGGTTTTTATTGAGCGCCAGCAACACATCAGGTGCATTGTTGACCGCAAAAACAACCCCTGAGCTGGAATTAGGACCTAAAAATCCTTTGTTGCGTTTGAATTCAATGGCAACGCCGTCTGGGGTGCTCTGAATGTTAGCCATAGGTTTTCTTTGTTTTTAATTGGATGAGAACGTTTTTGGAAAATAGTGATCGTTGGATGCCGGCGGTTTAGACTTCTCAGCAGCTGTTTGAGTTAGAGTTCTGGATTTGTTTTTGGGCAATTTTTAATCTGATCGAGGCGTCAAAACCGGAGTTTAGCCTGTGTTAAATGAGGATTTTGGCAACGAATAGCAGATTAAAAATTGCCCAAAAACAAATCCAGAAGGTTGACCCAAACATCTGCTTAACAAACGGCGGGAAAATTAAAATGCCCTTGCCCTCCAGTTTCTGCAATGGAGCAAGGGCATTCAAAATGGCTTTGGAGCAAGCAATGCAGGATTTTTACTTGCGGTTACAAAGATAAACCAAATTATAATGCATACAAGTAGCATCGAAGATTTACCTTGGCAGCATATCTGACAATTGATGGTAATTTAACGCACATGGACTTTTCTACATACCGCCAATACGATGCCCTCGGACTTGCCGAACTCGTTCGGAAGGCCGAGGTAACACCACAGGAACTACTGGATACGGCCATCGCCCGGCTGGAGCAGGTAAACCCCGAACTCAATGCGGTGATCCATTTTCGGTTTGATACAGCCCGGCAGGAAGCCGGTTCGGTGGATCGCAATGCACCATTTGCCGGTGTGCCGTTTTTGGTCAAGGACCTGGGCATGGAGGTCGAAGGCATGCCCATGTGCAGCGGATGTAGAGGATACCGGGATTATGTCAGCCCCCAGGATAGTTTTGCCGTGCAAAAAATGAAAAAAGCCGGGTTATTGATCCTGGGAAAAGCCAATACGCCGGAATTCGGGATCACACCGTTTACGGAACCCAAACTGTTTGGCCCCACTAAAAACCCCTGGAATACCGCTCACACACCCGGTGGGTCGAGTGGCGGCTCTGCTGCTTCGGTGGCATCCGGGATCGTTCCGATGGCGACAGCGAACGATGGCGGCGGCAGTATCCGCATGCCGGCATCCAGTTGTGGTCTATTTGGCCTGAAGCCGACAAGAGGCCGGGTATCCTGGGCCACCCTGGAAGGAGAGATGTGGTCCGGCGCTGCCGTGGAAGGATGTGTTAGCCGCTCGGTCCGTGATTCAGCGGCTTACCTGGATGTCATCCAGGGCGCAGCACCGGGCGATCCTTACATTATCGAACCGCCCAAACGGCCGTACTTGGAGGAGGTCGGCACCTCGCCCGGAAAACTGCGGATCGGTTATTCTGTAGCGCACACACTGGGGCATGATGTGGATCCGGCCTGTGTGGATGCGATCAAAAAAACCGTGGATATTCTACGCTCGGAGGGGCACATCGTTGAAGAGGCCCCGCTACCCTACCGAAAGGAAGACCTCACCAAAATATTCCTGGTTGTAGTAGCCGGAGAAGTGGCCGGCGAGATCCGGGTATTGTCGGACTATTTGGGCCGCAAGGCCCGGCCTTCGGACATGGAGGCGCCGACCTATGCCCTTTACCTCCTGGGCAATGCTTTCCATGCTGGTGAATTTACTTATGCCAAATACAAGTGGGCGGAAATTTCAAGACGTTGTGCCGCTTTTCACGATCAATACGACCTGCTCCTGACCCCTACCCTGGCGAAGCGACCAATCCGAATTGGCAGCCTGCAACCCAGCGCAGCCGAGCAGATGCTCTTGCCAATAGTAAACCAGCTTGGACTTGGGAGTGCCGTCCGGGCCACGATCGAGGGCCTGGCGGAAAAGATCTACGATTACATGCCCTGGACCGCACTGGCAAATCTCACAGGGCAACCATCCATGTCGGTGCCACTGCATTGGACCGAAGCAGAAAACCTGCCGGTCGGGTCCATGTTCACGGCGCTCCAGGGTCGGGAAGATCTGCTCTTCCGGCTGGCAGGACAACTGGAAAAAGCGGCCCCCTGGTGGGACAATGTCCCGCAATTGTGATCCAGGAAACATCTGTTCAGCCCACAGAGATTCTACACTTTTCAAATTTCAAATCGGTCTTTTCAAATTTGACTTTCTATAGTTTTGCATCATCTGTTCATCAAACAACCTGACACATGAAACCTACCTGGGAAGGTGTATACCCGGCTGTTCTGACCATGTTCAAAGCGAACGGCAGTCTCGATATCCCGGAATATCAAAAAAATATCCGCTTTCAGATGGAATCCGGCGTTCATGGAGTGATCCTTGGTGGATCCCTGGGCGAGTCCAGCACACTCACGCACCCGGAACGAATGGATCTCCTGAAAGCGACCCTTGAACTCACCAGAGGCAAAATACCGGCCATTGTAAATATCGCGGAGGGAGCTACCGGTAATGCGATCAAACTGGCGGAACAGGCGGAAAAAAATGGCGCGGACGGATTGATGGTACTCCCGCCCATGATGTATAAAGCCACAGAGGCGGAAACGGTACACTATTTCCGGACGATCGCCCAAAGTACCAGTCTGCCTATCCTGGTCTACAATAACCCCGTGGACTACAAGATCGACATCACGCCCGATATGTTTGCCGACATGCTGGACCTTTCGAATATTGAAGCCGTAAAGGAAAGCACACGCGATATTTCCAATGTCACCCGGCTGCGCACGCGGTTTGGCAACCGCCTGAAGATCATGTGTGGGGTAGATACGCTGTGCCTGGAAGAATTGCTGATGGGCGCCGACGGCCTGGTTGCCGGGCTGGTGGACGCCTTCCCCAGGGAAACAGTCGTATTGTATCACCTGGCTAAACAGGGCCGAATCGAAGAAGCCCGGAAAATATACAATTGGTTTTTACCCATACTCGAACTCGATATCAGTCCACAGCTGGTCCAGAATATCAAACTGGCCGCAGTGATGACCGGTATCGGCACCGAGCATTTGCGCCCGCCCCGCCAGCCGTTGCAAGGTACGGAGCGTCAGCGGGTGATCGATCTTATTCAGAGGGGGTTGGATACCCGGCCGGAAATGCCGGAGGTCTGATCAACGGCGTACTCTGACAACCAGGCATTCAATACGATGAAAAAAACATTTTTCTGCATCGACGCCCACACCTGCGGCAATCCGGTGCGCCTGGTGGCAGGCGGCGGTCCGCTTTTAGACGGCAACAGCATGGGCGAACGCCGCCAGCATTTTCTGCAAGAGTTTGACTGGATACGCCAGGGGCTCATGTTCGAACCCCGCGGGCACGATATGATGTCGGGGAGTATCCTGTACCCGCCGGCAGACCCGGAGAATGATATTGCCGTGCTGTTTATCGAAACCAGCGGCTGCCTGCCTATGTGCGGCCACGGCACTATTGGTACGGTCACCATCGCAATTGAAGAAGGCCTCGTGGTGCCCAAAACACCCGGCAAACTCCGCCTGGAAACACCGGCAGGCCTGGTTCTGGTAGAATACCGACAGGAGGGCACAAAAGTCCGCTCGGTCAAACTCACCAACATCCCCTCGTTCCTATACCGGGAAGGTCTGGAAGTGGAATGCCCCGACCTGGGCAGGTTGGTCGTGGACGTCGCTTATGGCGGCAACTTCTATGCTATTGTAGACCCACAGGAGAACTTTCCGGGCCTGGAGCTGTATACCGCCGCTGATCTGATCCGTTGGAGTCCGGTGCTGCGCAAGCGCCTGAACGAACAATATACCTTCGAGCACCCGGAAGACCCGAGGATTGGCGGGCTCAGTCACCTGTTGTGGACCGGCAAGCCCCTGCATGCCGGGTCAACTGCCCGCAACGCGGTCTTTTACGGCAACAAGGCGATCGACCGCTCCCCCTGCGGTACCGGCACCTCCGCGCGCATGGCCCAGTGGGCTGCCAAAGGCAAACTGCAGGTAGGCGATGCCTTTATTCATGAGAGCATCATCGGCAGCCGGTTTACCGGCCGGGTGGAAGCCCAAACGACCTGTGGCGACTATCCGGCCATTGTACCCAGTATTGAAGGTTGGGCAAGGATTACCGGGTACAATACGATTACGATTGATCCGGAAGATGACCCGTATGCGTATGGGTTTCAGGTGGTGTGAAGTGATTTTACTTTATAGTGATTGGCGAAGTTGGTCCCGGTCATGTGAAGCACAAAACTATTTTAGAGCATGTTTGGACTATGCGGAATAAAAATCACTGGAAAGAAATCAAGAGTTTAAAGTTGCAAAAATCATCATTACCGCAACTATGTCCTCCATACGAGCCTAATAATCTGTGTAATGAACCCTGGGGGCATTTTATCGAATTATTTATTTTGCTTTCAGCATAATAAATAAAATCAATAGTGAAGAACAGATGAACAAACAAAAAACGTATGCTTCACTGATCATCCTGGGGGCCGGCATTTTATTGTTCAGAACTATTCGTTTACTAACAATTGAAAACGGCTGGGAAATCCTAAGCGATTGGGTTATCGTTCTAACCTTTATAGAAATGGCAATTGATATATTATGCATAACCATTTCAACTCAGTGGCTGTTAGCAAATTCAGCGAGGTCAAAATCCCTGGCATTAGGCTTTGGCGCTGCAGCAGCGATATTTCATGCGTTTCGAGTATTAATTTATGTTTTAGGCAGGACCCAGGCCTTCAATAACTTTGACGTAAAACCTGCATTTCGTAGCACCCATAATGTTGATATGTTTTGGGTTTACTTTGCGGCTGTCTTATCTGTAATGGGAATATTAGGTGTCATTATCATATGGACAGCAATAAAAAGAAGTAATAAAACAAAGAACTGATTTAATGAGCACTCGCTAACCTGGTATTAATTACATACCGCTAATTCATTAATGTTATGGATTCCAATAATTCAAACGGCTACTGGTTCCTGGACACCTTTGTACAGATACGCGTTTCCGGCGATAGTAATGCCGATGAGATTTCAGTTCTTGAACATCACGCGTACCATGGTGATTCCCCTCCGCTGCACATTCACCATTCAGAAGATGAATTATTTGTAGTGCTGGAAGGAGAGTTTCGCTTTGTTATTGGATCAGGAGAACACCGGTTAATACCGGGTCAGTCCATATTGGCCCCTAAAGGAATCCCGCATGCCTATCGGGTCGAGTCTGAGGAGGGGGGTAAATGGCTTACCATTACAACAGGCCACGATTTTGAAAATTTTGTTAAAGCAGCTTCCAGGCCTGCAGAAGAGCAGGTGCTTCCAGAACGACATGGCCCGCCCACAGAAGCGTTTAAGGCACAACTTGCAGCTAAATCTGCAGAATACAATATAGAAATTGTAGGACCGCCTTTACATTAGCAGGTAACCCATTTGATATTCAATAACGGCTAAAACCCGGGCCGCCGGGATCAATCTTTTGTTGCAGGGCACTACTGGAACGATCAGAAGAGCCGGAGAATGATCGATTCTATTCAGGCTCTTCCGGTCGTTCGTATCCGGCTGCGACAGGGAAGAATCCAGCTGTATGGCTCACAGGTTGTACGTGATCAAGAGACCGGGCAATGGAAGTTTCAAGAATGAGGCGAATGTAAATAAACGATGTGCAGCAGTCGGTCTGGGGCCGTTGGAGGAGTACGCACAACAGTTTGGCTTTGACTGGGCGCCCCCCTGAAAGGAGTAGCGAGGCAGTGGCTTACAGCGTGTCAACGATCTCTTTCCAGAGGGATTCCTTGATAATTTTAACCGAATATTTTTTTGCAGCCTCCAGTTTGACCTTTCCTGGATTTTCGCCGACGATCAGGAAGTCGGTCTTTCCGGAAATACTGCCTGTTGGTTTTGCCCCAAGTTTGCGGGATAATGCCTCCAGTTCGGTACGTGGCGCATCCAGCTTACCCGTAAAAACGATCTGTTTGTTCAACAGGGTGCGCTGGTAGGCATCATTCAACATCTGCAGCCATTTCTTCTCGCTGATCTGCTTCACCCCAAGTTTTTCGGCTGCCGCCAGTTTGGTCGCTCCCGGCTCTTTGCCGACAACGAGATAATCCGTTTTTCCGGAGACCGAATCGACAAAATTCGCACCGACGACTTTCACTTTTTCTGCATGGATCTGCCGGCTTTCCGAAAGCGCACCGGTAAATACGATCACTTTCCCATCCAACGCACCGGAAAGCGACCGGGGCCTCTTGGGTTTGGCAGCCGGCTTTTTCTTCTGTACTGCTTTCTTTCCCGGTTTGGCTTTGGCAGCCGACTCCGGAGCCAGTGCCGCGATCTGTTCCAGAAGCCGCTGCATTGGCGCTGCACTGGCGGTGCCCCGCCATTTGGTCAGGTCCACGTACTGGAGTCGCCGGTATCCGAACGGAAGCCGCGTAGTACCGATCAGCACCGGCACCAGGATCTTTCGCTCCAGGCCTTCATAGGCTTCGTCCAGCACCCAGGACGATTCTACGGAGTTTTTGGACCAGAGCACCACAATACAAAATGCATCATCCAGTGCTTTGGAGATCGCCCGGTCAAAGGCCTTGCCCGGTGTAATATTTTTATCCCACCAGGTCGGCCAGCCATTCTTTTCAAAAATAGCGGCAAGTGCCTTTGTCTTTGCACGGTCTTTACTCGAATAACTGACGAATATATGGCGCATGGCGATATGACAACTGAATACAGAAAAAGGCAGGTTACTCTTTTATTGCAACAAACCCTTTATGCCAGGTAAGATAGTACAAATGTTTATACAGGTGCATACGATCCGGCATATTACAGGGTTACATCTATGCCCCAAGTTAGATCAAATACCAGACCGGTTTCCAATATTGACATAAAAAAGCGGCCCGGTGTCCCACACACCGAACCGCATAGAAATGGTATAGTAAAACCGAATTAGCACAAGAAAAATGGGGTATACCATCCGGTTAATAGGGAGCATACCTCCGGTCTTTTGTTCAGACCGGATATGGGACGGTATCAGTCAACATTATCATGCAGGAACGAGTTGCCGCCCATCTTCACCTCCGGCTCGTCCTCGATCGAGATCGTCCAGGTAGACATACCAGTCGCATCGGCATCCGGAAGCTCATCCAGACTGATCCCCTTGCGCAGGTAGGCCGGCTGGTTTTCCAGTTCAATGATCGTTTGTGGTGAATTCAGTTTAACCACATTGATCGGACGGTTGCGGATCTCTTCCCGGCGCCGTTGCACGGTTTCCAGGCGCTTCCGGCGTTCTTCCGGACTGATTTCGTTCCCATCGTCCGAACGGACAAACGGGTCGTTCGGGTCGCCGGCCCGGAACTTCTTCATAGTGGCCTTCACGTCATCGAAGTCAAACTCAACAGAGTTCGCGGGTTTCTCCTCCACCGGTCCGGGATTTTCCGAAGTAACGGTAAAGAGCGATGGGGCAGGTTTTTCCTCATCCTCGTCAAGGTGTACCACCTGGCGCTCAGCCGGAGCGGACTTTGCACGGGAACCGGGCATGTGTGGCGTTTTGCGCGATGCCTCGAATCCGGTAGCGATGATCGTTACGCTGAGTTTGTCGCCCAGGCGCTCGTCGAAGCAGTTACCCCAGATCAGGTTGGCACCTTCCCCAGCTTCCTGCTGCACGAACTCGGTGATCTCGAAGATCTCATCCATCGTAGCCTCCATCTTGCCGGAGGTAATATTGACGAGGATGTTCTTGGCGCCGTTGATGTTGTTATCTTCCAGCAGCGGCGAGTTCAGGGCCTCATCGACTGCACGGCGGGCGCGGCCTTCTCCTTCGACTTCAGCAGTACCCATGATTGCTACGCCGGACCCCCGCATAACGGTGTTGACGTCTTCGAAGTCGACATTGACATACCCGGGCACTGTAATGATCTCGGCAATACCTTTTGCGGCAGTGCAAAGAATATCATCAGCCTGTGAAAATGCCTCTGAAATACTGAGATTACCGTGGATCTGCCGCAGTTTGTCATTGCTGATAACAACCAGGCAGTCGACGTTCTGGCGCAGTTCTTCCAGGCCCTCAAAGCCATTGGATACTCGTACCCGGCCTTCGAAGAGGAAGGGCAGGGTAACAATACCTACTGTCAGGATATCAAGCTCCTGTGCTGCTTTGGCGATGATCGGAGCAGCACCGGTACCGGTACCGCCACCCATGCCGGCTGTAATAAACGCCATTTTGGTACCGTCGTCCAGGAAACGGGTAATTTCCTCCAGACTTTCCATGCAGGCGCGTTTGCCGACATCCGGTTTACTGCCGGCCCCTCGGCCTTCCGTAAGGTTGGCACCTAGAGGTATTTTAGTTGGAACCGGGCTGAGGTGCATCGCCTGGGCATCGGTATTACAGATCGCATAATCCACACCGATGATACCTTGTTTGTACATGTGGGTCACAGCATTACTGCCGCCGCCACCGACACCAATTATTTTTATGATTGAAGGCTCGTCCTTCGGAAGATCGAATAGCATAGCCAATAGTTTTGAGTTTACAATAAGTTGCGCCGTTCGCCAAGGGGGAATGGGCAAACGTTATTTCTGGTTAAAGTCCATGTCCGGTTCTGCTTCGAACCATTCCTTTGTTTTGCGGAAAACGTTGTCGAGCCAGCCGGCCGATTTTTCTTCCGAAACATTAGAGGGCTGCTTATCACCGGCATCTGCCTGAACCTGTTCAAGTACTTCCTGTTTTCCGCTGGCTTCCACCTCGGTCAGTCCGCGCAGCATCAGCCCGATGGCCGTGCTGTAAATAGGGCTGTTGACACTTTGTTGGTAGCCATGGGCCAGGTTTTCAACAGGGAGACCGATCCGGCAGGACATACCGGTATGGAATTCAGCCAGTTTGTCCAGGTTGCTGAGCAGCGCACCGCCACCGGTGAACACGATGCCACCGATCAGCTTACGCTCATAACCACTGCGCCGGACCTCCCATAACACATAGTCTAGCAGTTCTTCCATCCGGGCCTGGATGATCCGGGCCAGGTTTTTCTCACTGATCTCCTTATGCTCGCGGCCTTTCAGGCCCGGGATAGTTATGATCCGGTTATCATAGACTTCGGTAGCCAGGGCAGAACCAAACCGTACTTTCAGTTTTTCTGCCTGCGGTTGCATCACCGTGCAACCTTCCTTGATGTCGGCAGTGATCACATTGCCGCCAAAAGGGATTACCGCTGTGTGGCGTATGATGCCTTCCTGGAAGATCGTGATATCGGTTGTACCACCACCAATATCCACCAGGGCAACACCAGCCTGCTTTTCTTCTTCAAAAAGCACGGCATCTGCACTGGCAATAGGTTCCAGCACCAGATCGGCCACTTTCAGACCAGCCTTTTCAATACAGCGGAAAATGTTGTTGATCGCTGTGATCTGACCGGTAATAATGTGGAAGTTGGCTTCCAGACGAACACCGCACATACCGATCGGGTCGGTGATGCCCTGTTCGTTGTCTACGGTAAATTCCTGCGGAAAAACGTGAATGATCTTGTCTCCTGGTGGTAACACCAGTTTGAACATATCATTGACCAGGCGGTCGATATCGCGCCGGGCAATTTCATTGTGATCACTTTCGCGGGTGAGAATGCCCCGGTGCTGCAGGCTCTTGATGTGCTGTCCGGCAATGCCGACATGAACGACGTTGAATTTCATACGAGCCTGTCGCTCGCAAATATCCACCGCTTCGCGGATTGCATTGACGGTCTTTTCAATGTTACTGACAACGCCGCGTAATACGCCGACACTGTCAACCTTGCCTACGCCCAGGATTTCGAGTTTCCCATGCGTGTTTTTGCGACCGGCCATACAGCACACTTTCGTGGTGCCAATGTCGAGCGCGACAACTACGTCGTGGGTTTGCGGGACTAATTCGGTCATAGATGCAAAGATTAAGGTTAACGTTGCTGTTTATTGCCTTAATGGCTCTTTGCACCCTTCTTACTTAACTTTTCCGGGTACAAAGATATTTTATAAGCTTTTAGCTTCAAAATTTTTATAACTATTTTTTATTTAAAACAACTAGCTTAGCTTTAAAGTGGTCGAAAATTGCTGGTTTGAGCTGTTTTTATGCTTTTTTTATCCATTAAAATCCGCTCCAGCCATATGTTTTTAGCGGCGGCAAACCACCTGTCCGCTGTATTTTAGATTTATAAGTTTCATAACGTTTTTTTAAAATTGTAAGTTAATACCTAGCATTCCTGAACGAGCCTGCGGATAATAGCCTCTATCAATTCCAAAGACCCCACCACCAATTTCTGGGTCAAACCCAGTATATTTAGTGAACGTCACCAGGTTTTCCCC
>SBHD01000085.1 GCA_006226345.1 Bacteroidota bacterium
TACTGAACCAGGTACGGAACGAAAAATAGGCGAAGTATTCAGGATCAATGGCTTGCATTACGGCCAGCATGAAAAGTTTAAATCACTTCAATAATCAATCATAGACCCGGACCAATCAGGAAGTTGCTTTTTTCTCCCGGATTTGCAAACACAGCAACGCCGCGAATGCCAGCAGGCCACCTCCAACCATTACCGCTGCGAGGCGGTTATTGTCGAGCACATTGTCCATGATCCAGCCAAAAAACAAGGTGGCAATGATCTCCGGAAGCACGATAAAGAAGTTAAATATCCCCATGTACACCCCGAGTTTGTCCTGCGGCAGTGTTGATGCCAGCATAGCGTAAGGCATTGACAGGATACTGGCCCAGGCGATCCCTACTCCTGTCATCGACAACAACAGCCAGTATTTTCCCGGCGCCACACCGACGTAAAGCAGTCCAAGGGCACCCATGATCAGACAGATCATATGGGTATATTTCCGGCTGAACTTATTGGCGATCCTGGGAAGAATGAACGAAAACAGAAAACAGATAGCCGAATAAAAGCCGAAGCAGATATTACCCCAGACAACTCCTTCCGCATACAAGGGGGAGGAGGTATCCGGTGCACCCAGGATATCCCGGGCTACAGCCGGTGTAAAATAAAACCACATCAGGAACAGTCCCGGCCAGGTAAAAAAGTTCACCAGGGCTACCTGGCGCATGGTCGAAGGCATTTTAAAAATATTAGAAAAGACCTCCTGCACGCCATGAAAAAAACCGGCGGTTTCGGCTTTCATACGGTTGAAGGCCTCCAGGTCGGCGGGCGGGTATTCTTTTGTGTTCCGGACGGTATACAGCACCGCGGCGATATAACATAGAGCACCTATAGAAAATACCGCCACCAGATAGGCCGGTACGCCTTCTGCATTATCACCACTACCTAAAATGGCCAGAATAGCAGCGGGTAGCAGGGCTGCGACCACATTACCGATCCCGATAAACATGCTTTGCATGGTATACCCCTGGTTAATCTGTTCCTCCGGAAGCAGGTCGCCGACAAAAGCGCGGAACGGCTCCATACTGATATTGATGCTGGCATCCAGCACCCATAACAAACCGGCAGCCATCCACAACGCTGAGGAGTGCGGCATTGCAAGCAAAGCCAGCGTGGCCAGAACAGCACCAACGGTAAAATAAGGTTTCCGCCGGCCCCAGCGGCCCCAGGTTCGGTCACTCATATACCCAATGATCGGTTGCACGATCAGGCCGGTCATCGGAGCAGCCAACCACAATAGCGGGATTTGATCGGGTTCAGCGCCCAGGTATTCATAAATGGCACTCATGTTACCCATTTGCATGCCCCACCCTACCTGGATCCCAAGGAAGCCAAAGCTCATATTCCAGATCTGCCAATAGTTGAGGCGGGGTTTATGCCAGGAAGTCGTGCCCGAAGCACCTGAAGTAGCAACGCTCATGAAGGAATTTTTTAAAAGAGGGATCAGGATACCACCTCCCGTTTTTTTTGCCGGGTTTCCGGCGTTCCAAACAGGAGGCATGATAAGTTTTGAATATTAACAGCGTAAAGAAATATAATTCCCGCCTTGCGCCCAAATCTGAAAATATTGATTGAGCAAAAAACATTCGGTCTCTATTGCCCGCCAGTACCACTCACTTACATACTGCACCGGCATAAAAAAAATGGCCCTTTCCGTTCGCAAACTGAAAAGGCCATTCCTCTGACCCGGAACACACTGGCGTGCAGGTCATTAGTATTGTGGCTGCTCTGGCCCGCCGGCACTCTAATAAGAGTCGTCAGGAATGTCCTCGGCTGCTTCATCATCATCACGGCGACGCGTAACGATGATATGGTCGTCCTCGTCAGAAGTACCATCCGCAATCTCATCATCATCCTCACCTGCACCGTCGAATTCATCATCGACATCCAGGTCGGCAAAATCTTCCCGAAGTACGCCTTCCTCATCATAATCATCGTCTTCCCGTACCAACCGTTTGGCCTCCTGCACAGTCATACGGATCAGATAATACACTTCATCGGTTTCGAATGGCAGCGCGGACACCTTTTTACCTTCCTGGTTGGTGTACTGAAGCAGGTAGGATGCGAAGCCCGTTGGGTAGGCGATTTTTACCTGACGAATAATTTCTTCCGGCAGAGCATCGTAATCTTTGACAACGCGTTTCTTGGTCAAGGCAGGAGCATGTAAAAGTTTAAAAAATAGGTACAGCTTCGGCATCCGGTCAACAGGCATGCGGAAAGGGTACCGGGTTTGTCTACGGGCAAATTTAAAAGAATGGGTATTTAAACGTCAAAATTTTTTTCACACCAATTTTTTATTGGTTTTCGCGGATCTCAACAATCTCTACCCGACGTTCCCGGGCCGCATCCGGATTGTAAACAGAATTTCGTTCGTCATCCAGGGCATCGCTGATACCGGAACGGGCCGTAGTCTCTCCAAAACTTGCCTCGGAGATGGTCAACTGCCCGGATGCAATAAACGGCTTTAACACCCCGTCATGGTATGCCTCAAAATGATTGCGCACACTACTGATCCGGCGTTTCCCCAGTGCCAGGTTGTAGTCACTTTGCGCCCGCGGACTGGTAAAACCTTTGATCACCACTTCCACCGGCTCCCCGTTATTCAGACGGGTGACCAGCAATTCGCAGAGCTGGTCAAGTCGTTCGTAACCGGCACGGACTTCCTGTTCAAAGAAAATATCTATCGCCTCTTCTGCCGCTTCCTGCGAAGAGCCATTGAGACCCGCAGCAAACTTTTCCCGGTACTCTTCCTGCCGGTCCAGGTAAGCCAGCACAGTCTCTACATAACTCTTACGGGTCCGGGTCCGACGGGTCCGTTTATCCGGCTCGTCATTATCGAAATACAACGGCAGGCCGACAAAATCCGCCAGTACAGGAGGTGCTTCCGGCTCCCGCTGTTGTAATTGTTCGATCGGGATCATCGGGCGATCAATCCGAGTCCGGGGCTGGACCGGCGGCGTTTCGGCCAGCACAGGCGGTTCTTCCGGCAGCGGATACTGCACTTTATAAATATCATTACAACAAGCCTTGTTAACCACGTCCAGGTACTCTGACCCGGGCCGGTTGCTGCTCAGGTACCCACTTTTGCTGTCCGGACGCAAGACAAAATACAGGTCGTTGTAACTGGTATTCAGACCAGGACCAGCATTTTGCGGAATACCGGGGGTCGGCCCCTCCAGTTTGGTCCGGAAAATATCATATCCGCCATATCCCTCCGTATAGTGATCGCTGCTAAAATACAGCGTACGGGTTGTTGCATGGAAATACGGCGTAATCTCATTGCCCGGTGTATTGATCGCAACCAGGTTTTCAGGCGGTGTTTCAAACCGGGGCATACGCATTGGCTTTCGGCTGTCGACCGGTACATTACACGGACAGAACCAGATGGTATCCAGCGGAACCTGCCATATATCCAGGCCGCCCTGCCCCCCGGGCCGGTCACTGGAAAACCAAAGGTTCAACTGTTCCGTAAGCGAATCATAGCCCAGGGCAGGATGTGTGGTCGTGAAACCCGGCAGGTTAACCGGTTCCGGTAGCCGGAATGGAGCACCCCAGCGTTTGCGAATATCCTGTACGGCCAGCCAGAGTTCACATCGGATATCGGAAGCATTCCGGTTTTTGCACAGCGTCAGCAGCAAAAAATGGCCATCTGCAGTGAAGGTAGCATGGGCCACATGTGCCGTATCGGTTGCCGGGAATCCACGGGTCAGCTCGCGCGCCCGTCCCTCCCGGACGGAAAACATGACCTTGGTCGTCTTCTTTCGCGGTTTACTCTTATCACCGCGAATATTGAAGCGATAGGAGGAAAAAAACATGGTATCTCCGGCGATAAAGGGTGCAAAGTCGCTGTATGGACTGTTTATTTTTTTCCCCAGGTTCGTAACCCTGACACGGGTAGTATCAACCAAATTCGCCTGCGCCCACCGGCAGGTGGCAGTTTCCACGCGGACCCGGTCGGGGAAATCCGGGCCGGCTTCCGCCGCTACCGGAAGAAAACGCTCAAAGGCTTCCACTGCCGCTGTGTATTTCCCCTGGTTCTTCAACACCTCGCCCAGCCGGAAATCCAATAAGGGGGTCGAACTCGCGAATTTTTCCACGGCAGCCAGCTCCAGGTACATTTTCTCCGCATAGGAGAAGGCATTGAGCATCC
This sequence comes from Bacteroidota bacterium, assembly GCA_006226345.1. Lineage (GTDB taxonomy): Bacteria > Bacteroidota > Bacteroidia > Chitinophagales > Saprospiraceae > M3007. The sequence goes on from SBHD01000085.1 coordinate 4,187, forward strand.
GCGCACATTCGGCATATTTCCACATGACCTGGTGGTCATCTGATTTGCGTTCCAGGGCTTTGGCATAATGCTGGACAGCCGTACCATAATCCTTATCGGAAACCGCCTTGTCGCCGGCCCGGATATATGCCCGACGGGATTGAGCATCCACGGGAACCGAGAGCCCCCACAGGCAGCCGGTCAGTAGCAGCAGGATATGGAGTTTAGAAAAGTTGATCGTCACCAATCCAAAGGAGTATTTGCGCTGGAATAGGACCATAAAAAACTGGCTTTGTGGCATTTAAAAGATTGGGCAGGATTTAAAGGCTTTGACTGGAGGCACCGGAACTGCGCGATATACCACAGCCAGTTCAAATCCTCCTCGTCCACGGGTAGCGACATCGAAATCAGAAATATTCCAGTCGTAGCTCACACCTACTGTCCAATTGCCAAATTCGTATTGTATTGCAGGGATCAGTGCATCACCCAGGCGCATACCCAGGGTAAACTGCAGGGCTGTTTCTTCCGGCACCAGCCATATCCGGCCACCACCACCCGCAAGGACCTCCTGGGCCGTCTTCATGCGCTGTCCGACACCAAAAACAACCAAATCCAGGAATTCGTTTAACTGAATGGTTGTATTTGCCTGGATCGCGATCCGTGACGGCAGTTTTTCACCGGCATCATCCTGAAATCCGACATAGGGCTGGTTCAGATGAAAGATGCCTGCACCCAGATTGGCCCGTGTACGGGTGTCCGGGTTTGCGAATATCCAGCTCAGACCGGCTGAAATACTCGGTTTCAGGCCGGACGACTGATTGAAATTTTCCTTGGTCGGCAAGGCCGGATCAAACACATCGCCGGTCCACTGATTCCGGAACGTCAGCCCTGAAATATCGAAGCGCCGCTGCATGAACCCTACACCAAAACCGGCAGCCAGGGCATTCCAGTCATTCAGCATTCGGATCACACTACCCGAAAGCCCGATCTGTGTCCAGCTCAGGCCGGCATCACCGGCTTTATCCTGCTGGATCAGCAAACCGGCGCCCACAATGGTGGACTCCCGCTCCCAGGCTTTCATATCGGCACCCAACGCGAAAGTCCGGAACGAAACCGGTACCGAACTCCATTGGTCGCGATACATCCCCATGGCACGCAGGGTTCCGGTGAAAGCACCGGTCTGAGCCGGATTGAAATGCATGGGGTTGTGATAAGGTTGAGAAAAATGCAGGTCCTGCGCCAGCATACAGGCAGGCAGGAGCAGGAAAAGCAGGAGTATAAAACGATTGATCATGTTAGCGGATATTTTGGACACACTGTAAGGTGCCAGTGCCGAAGGTAAAGAAGTATTTTTGCCCAATTCCGCTGCCTGCGGTAAAAAGTCGGCATTTGACATACCCAATCGATGTTATGATACTCGAAGTTTGTGTAACCAATATTCAGTCTGCAATAACTGCTCAAAGGGCCGGTGCGCACCGGATCGAGCTTTGTGTTGCCCTGGACACCGGAGGCCTGACACCTTCCAAAGGTCTGTTGCAGGCAGTTCGCCGGCAACTCCAAATTCCTGTAAATGTACTGATACGGCCGCGGGAAGGTAACTTTTGTTATTCATCTTCTGAACTGGAGATCATCCTGGCTGACATCCGCATTTGCCGGGAGGCCGGCGCCAATGGAGTAGTGATCGGAGCCGCCGATCAAACCGGACAGTTACATCGGGAACATCTCGAGGCCATGCTGGAAGCTGCCGGCCCGCTGGATGTCACCTGTCACCGTGTGTTTGACTTTACCCCTGATCCGTTTGAAGCTCTGGAAACCCTCATTGAACTGGGAATTCCGAGGGTGCTCAGCTCCGGCCAGGCAGCCTCGGCACATGCAGGCAGGTTGTTATTACAACGCCTGGCAGAGCAGGCAAAAGGGCGGATCAGCATTATGCCCGGCGCGGGGCTCACGCCTTCAAATATTCAGGAGGTAGCAAGAACTACCGGCGCCACTGAGTTCCACCTGACCGGACGGGAAAAGGTAATGCAACCCAACACTGGCGTTCATATCCCCGGTCTGGAATGGGGCTACTGGGAAAGTACCGAAGTAGTACTCCGGCAGGTATTGAAACAATTGGAACAAGTTTGATCTCACCCGCCCCCACCGAATACGAGGGTTACTGCATACGCCATTGCCAGCACCAGCACATAAAATCCATACCAGCGCCGGTCCAGCCAGTCTGACGTGCGCACCTGCAGCCGCTTTTCCAGGTACCAGACAAGTCCGATCTTTTCCAGGAAAAAGGCCAGCACTGCCGACCAGGCAACCCCCGGCAGCCCCCATAGGTGAATAAACCAGAACCCGAGTGCGATCTTCACCGTTAACTCCAGCAGCCCGACCAGCAAAATCGCCCGTGACTTACCGCGGGACAGGACTATAGCATTCGGCAGCAACACCCGGCTTGCCGTCAATAACAGGTAAATGTTGAACAAAGACGCACTGGCTGCGAAGTCCGGGTTGAAGACCAAAGGGAAAAGCGGCTTCGTCAGAAAAAGCAACACGACGGTAAGCGGAAACAGGAGGTGAAACAACCTTCTGGACTTTTCTTTCAGGGCTGCAAGCCCGTCGGCGGGGGCTTTTGCCAGCTGGGCGATCATAGCCGTACCCAGCGCAGTTGCCAATGCCGTCGCCAGCGGGAATTCCCGGGAGCCATACCGGAATACGGCGAACACACTGGCGTCACTGTAATACCACCCAACCAACCAACTGTCGAACAGCAAGACCAGATTGCCCACCATAAAATTGAGTACCAGCGGCATGGAAAACCACAAATAGGGCCGGATCAATGCGGGTTGCCAAACCCATTCTCCCCGCCGGAAAACTAACACTGAGGCCCAAAGGAAACGCAGCGCTCCCAGTACGGCCAGACCTGCCAAACCGCCCTCCAGTCCATACTCCAGGAAAACCGGACCGGCAAGGGCAAGTATAAACAAGCCAAAAGAAAAACAACCCCACAACACCAGCCGCTCCGGCTCTTCCCGGAGCAGATACAAGTATTCCACCGGTAAGGTAGCCAGGTTGCAAAACAGGTACACGCAAAACCAGCCAAAAGCCGGCAACTCCCGAAAACCGGTCAGTAAGGGTAACACCACAGCCTTTCCGGTCCAGAGCAGCAGGACCAAAATCGCCGCGATTCCGGCAAACAGGAAAAAAACATTGGCGGTAAACACTTTCCGCTCCTGACTGGCAAGGTGTGCCCAAACCGGGGGAATTCCCTGCAACAAGCCATTGGCCCAGAAAAATGCTGCTACCGTACCCACATACAACAAGGCCTCAAATGCACCGATATCGGCGGTACGCAAACCACTTTTAGCCAACAAAATGCTGGTCAGGATGACCGAACCGAGCCGCATCAGCTGGAAGATCTGCAGGGCCCGGGTGGTAGTCAGCAGGGTTGGCATGGCGATCGTTTAATCTTGTATGGACTGGACAGCAAATGTAATTGTATTGCAGGCAAAGCAAACAAGACCAGGAGCCTATCCCGTTCTGTGGTACATGTGTACGATTAAAACAGAGAAGGAGCCGGTGGTTACCGGCTCCTTCTCTTGTACGGATCGTTGATCAGAATAGATTGATCCTTTACTCTTTTGCCAGAGTAAATTCCATTTTGCCTTCCTGACCGCCACGACCTTCACACTCATCACTGATCTTGGTCATCGTCAGCGTAGTGTCCGATTTCTCCACTTTGTACATGCCTTTGCCTGTGCAGGAGTCCGGGCTGGTGCCATCATCCTGGATCGTCACAACCCCGTCTTTCATCTGATACTTACCGGTAATATCAACGGCTCCATCACCGCCAAGGTCAACCGCGTATGTTCCGTCTTCTGCCATTTTCACTTTGATCGTCATCAGCGTGCCTTCCTCCTGGCCAGGCACCTGGGTTTCCCAGTCACCGGCAATGGATTGGGCAAACAAGCCCATAGGAATGCAGAAAAAGAGAGCGATCAGAATGCGCTGTGGAAACTTCATAGTCAATACAGGTTTTAGTTAACAATTTGATTCCGCCGGCAAGTTAGGAGAATTTTCGAACCTGCGCACAAAATAAAAAATGCCAACGGTCAAAAAAGGCCAAAAAAAGGAAACATTAATACCTGATTAACTAGATTAAATTTCTGTTAACAACTTATCTTTCAGTTTTTGAAACTCTTCGGCGGTAATCACGCCCTCATCGCGTAATTGGGCAATCTCCCGCAACTTGTCGATCGGCCCTGTTTTTCCGTTCTTCCCAGCTGCCTTTTCCTGATTCAGCGCATCGGCAACATCCCGGCCCGTCTCGATCTCTTCCGCATATTCTTTCTTGGCCGTTTTCAGGTCCAGGTCCTGTAAGGTTCCACCGCGCTGCAGGTGGTTGGCTACCACCCGGCCAATGGCATAGGTCGATGCACCGGACAACACCGGCATACTCAGTTCACCAACCACGGTACCAACGCCGGGGATGATCTTAACCAGGCTGGCTCCCAGGCGGGCGACACTGCTGCCGACCAGGGTGGATATGATCGTTTTGCCCAGCGAATCCAGGAACCGGACATTATATAATTTGGCCAGCTGCCGCAGCATGTTCAATTGCACAGCACTGACAGCCAGCAGATCGGCGCCGGGAAACGGCACCAGGGCGGCGCCCAGGGAAAAGCCGATATGGTTTCGGATGATCTCGGTTGCCTGGGCAGGTTTATCTTGATGTTGCATGGAAAGAGCGTTGAAGTAGAGTTTACGTTCCTGGCGTACCAGTTCATAAATGGTGTAAATGATCGAAATACGTTGCGCGTAAACGGTATATAACATGTGTAGGTATCGGTTGACACAAAAGTGTAGGCGTGGCAATCTACGCCGCCGCATTATCGGACAAGCGTATTCAAAAATACGATAAAATAAGGGGAAAGTGCCAGTATGACCCGCCTTTACAGTACCCATGCCAGCAAGTTTTTACACACCAAAGGCAGATCGGGGCTACTAGAGGCGATCAATACCAATAATAGCCTGAATCCTCAGGCCAGTTATCCATAGTCAGGAATTCATGATCGTACAAGGTACCGTTTGAACATGCCAGAGGTTCAGGCCGCTTGTGTTCCGGATGCAGCGACCTCCCGTTTTGCCTTTTTTTCGGCATACGCCACTGCGGCATCCCGCACCCATTGTCCGTCCTCCCAGGCTTTTTTCCGCGCCTGCAGCCGTTGTTTATTGCAGGGACCATTGCCTTTGACCACATTCCAGAACTCCTCCCAGTCAATAGGGCCAAAGTCGTAGTGGCCGCGGGTTTCGTTCCATTTCAAGTCCGGATCCGGGACGGTAAGCCCGAGCACTTTGATCTGTTCGGCGATCATGTCGACAAAACGCTGGCGCAGTTCATCATTGCTGAACCGTTTGATCTTCCACTTCATGCTTTGCGCCGAATGGGTGGAATCGCCATCAGACGGACCGAACATCATCACAGCAGGCCAATACCAGCGGTTGATGGCATCCTGCGCCATCGCACGCTGCTCTTCCGACCCTCTGGACAGCGTCAGCAATATCTCAAAGCCCTGGCGCTGGTGGAAGCTCTCCTCCTTACAGATGCGCATCATCGCACGGGCATACGGGCCGTACGAACAGCGGCAGATCGGGATCTGGTTGAGAATGGCTGCGCCGTCGACCAGCCAGCCGATCGCGCCGATATCTGCCCAGGTAATAGTGGGATAGTTAAAGATCGAGGAATATTTAGCCTTGCCGCTGTGCAATTCTTCGACCATGGTATCGCGGTCGACGCCCAAGGTCTCTGCTGCAGAGTACAAGTACAGCCCGTGACCAGCCTCGTCCTGTACCTTGGCCAGCAGAATAGCCTTGCGTTTGAGCGATGGCGCGCGGGTGACCCAGTTGCCCTCCGGCAACATACCCACTATCTCACTATGCGCATGCTGGCCGATCTGACGGATCAGCGTCTTCCGGTAAGCCTCCGGCATCCAGTCCTTCGGCTCGATCCGTACATCGGCATCGATCCGGGCCTGAAACTGTTCTTCCAGGGAATGGGCAGATGGTCGTTCATTCACTTCAGCCATAACAAGGACGTGATTTTATCGTTAGGAAGATTTCCGGGGCCGGACAAAGTTCGTATTTTCTTTTGGAATGGCACGCCCCCGGAACCGGGTTAACCGTTGTTTACAAACGTAACAATCCGGAATCTTTTCGGTTTACCGGCCAAATGGAAAAAAATGCCGGCCGGTATGCGCCGCCTTTTCGCAGGCAATATCGTTTTGGTAACACTTTGCAAAAGAGGGTGCTATCTTTTATACACCAGTAGTAAATACAAACAAAAAACGTACCTTTGCGCGCTATGAGAAAAATGCACGTCTTGCTGTTTCTGGCCGGTTCCATGTTGCTGGCCAGTGCCTGCAAAAGTGAGTTTGAACGTATTCGTATCAGCGCCAATCCGGATCTGATCCTGAAAAAGGCCTTTGAATATTACGAAAAAGGGGAGTACCAGAAGTCACAAACCCTTTTTGATCTCGTACTCAACACCATACGCGGCGGCAAGGATGCCGAAGATGCCTATTTCAAGTACGCTTATACGTACTACCATCTGGAGCAATACATGCTGGCGGCATACTATTTCAAGAACTTTTCGAACACGTTTACCAATTCGGACCACCGGGAAGAAGCCTCCTACATGTCGGCTTATTCCAATTATCTGCTGTCGCCGAGTTATCGTCTCGATCAGACCAACACCCTGAAGGCCATTGATGAGTTTCAGCTGTTTTCCAATCTGTTTCCCAAGAGCCCGCGGGTGGAGGAATGTAACAAGCTGATCGATGAATTGCGGCGCAAACTGGAAGAAAAAGCCTTTGCCGAAGGTGAATTATACTTTAACCTGCGACAATACCAGTCGGCCGTCATTTCTTTTGACAACCTGCTGCGCGATTATCCGGAAAGTCCGGATGCTGAACGTGTACGCTACCTGATCGCCAAATCAGCCTATCTGCTGAGTAAGAACAGTATCGTGGAAAAGAAGCTGGAGCGCTACACCGAAACAGTGGCCCGCTGCAACCAGTTCCTGGAGAAATACGAAAAAGGCAAATACAACCGGGAGATCAAAGAGATCCGCAGCGATGCGGAAAAAGAGGCTAAAGAACTCCGGAAACGCTTGAAAGTTACCTGACACCGGTATGTTGAACCACCAGGTTTGATCCGTTGTTTACATTACCAGTCTTACATTACCATATCTTAATTTCATTCGTCCATGAGCGATATCAAAAGTAAGGCCCAGGGCCTTGACCCCAACGTTCAACCGCGCGACGTACGCGAGCTGGCTGACAAATCCAACAACATTTACGAAAGCATCGCCATCATCGGCAAACGCGCCCGCCAGATCTCCAGTGATCTGAAATGGGAGATCCAGCGCAAACTGGAAGAGTTTGCCGTCAGCACGGACACGATCGAAGAAGTACAGGAAAACAAGGAGCAGATCGAGATCTCCAAGTTCTACGAGCGCCTGCCCAATACAGCCATTATCGCCACCAATGAATTTCTCAATGATGAGATCCAGTGGCGGTATGTGGAAGACCGGGACTAAGCGGACTTCCGGCAGGAGGCCGTGCATCACAGCGCGACTTCCTGCCCTTTCCCAGGACGCCTGCCTGTTTGCCTGCTGTCGTACGTATGGCCCGGCAACCAACTTACAGCTATGAAGAAGATCATCCTCGGCATCAGCGGTTCCATAGCAGCCTATAAATCGGCCTATCTGACCCGTTTACTGGTAAAAAAAGGCGCCGAGGTACAGGTTATGATGACCGAGTCGGCCACCGGCTTCATCACGCCACTCACCCTTTCCACCCTTTCCAAACATCCGGTACTGACAGATGTACGCTCGGAAGACGCCTGGAACAACCACGTCGAACTCGGCCTGTGGGCCGATGCCATCGTCATCGCCCCGGCTACCGCCAATACCCTGGCCAAACTGGCCAACGGTATCTGCGATAATATCCTGAGCGCCGTTTACCTGTCGGCACGCTGCCCCGTCTTTGTCGCCCCGGCCATGGACCTGGATATGTGGAAACATCCCGCTACCCGTGCCAACCTGGAACGCCTCATTGCACATGGTGTGCATGTGATCCCGGTCGGCCACGGCGAACTGGCCAGCGGCCTGGTTGGTGACGGCCGCATGGCGGAGCCGGAAGAGATCATGCAGTACCTTGAGGCATTCTTTGACCGGTCCAAACCCCTGCTTGGAAAAAAAGCCCTGATCACGGCAGGACCGACGTTCGAGGCCCTCGACCCGGTGCGCTACATCGGCAACCATTCTACCGGGAAAATGGGTATTGCCCTCGCTGAAGCACTGGCTGAAGCCGGTGCTGAGGTAACCCTCGTATTGGGACCGACACATCTGCAGACTGCTCACCCGGCCGTTCAGGTCATCCACACGCAATCCGCACAGGATATGTACCAAGCCTCTGCGGGTTTTTTCCCCAATGCCGACATTACCATCCTAGCAGCCGCCGTGGCTGATTACCGCCCCATGGATGTGTCTTCCGAGAAGATCAAAAAAAAGGAGGGGCAGACCACCCTTCACCTCGAACTGACCAAGACCATAGATATTGCCGCTACTTTGGGCGCTCAAAAACGTCCCGGCCAACTGCTGATCGGCTTTGCACTGGAAACCAACGACGAGGAATCCAACGCCAGGACCAAACTTGAAAAAAAGAATTTTGACTTTATCGTGCTCAATTCCCTGCGGGATGCCGGGGCCGGCTTTGGTCACGATACCAACAAGATCGCCATCCTGCGGCGTGATGGTACCAAAAGCACGTTCCAGCTGAAGGCCAAAACCGCCGTAGCGGAAGATATTGTGGCAGAAATTATCCGCGCAGCCAACCCGGAAGCCGTTTCCGGCGTCAGGGAAAAGTAAACGGGTGGTTTTTGGTGCGGCGTAGCAGAGTGTGATCATCCCCCTACCCCCTTCAAAGGGGGAATTTTGCTCCGCTTCGCTTCGCATACCCGGTAGTTTTCGGCCGTTAAGGCCGGAAAACTTCCCCCTTTGAAGGGGGCAGGGGGATGACAATAAACAAGCTGTATACCCCGGGCACTAAACAAACGCCATAACTATTACCAAAAGACAAAACTGCATATTTGATATGAACCGATTGTTTCCCACACTCCTGCTGTTGATCCTTTTTGCCGGACAAACCCTCGCACAAGGCGAGTTGAACTGTACCGTCCGGATCAGCACGCCGCAATTGCAAAATACCGACCGGCGCGTATTTGATCAACTGGAGGTCAGCCTGCGTGAATTTCTGAACAACACCAAATGGACGCAGGATGTGTTTGAGCCTGAAGAGCGCATCAAGTGCAACTTTATTTTTACCATCAAGTCCGAGCAGGACGGCAATATTTTCGACGCCGACCTCGCCGTTCAGGCCGTACGGCCGGTATATGGCAGCGGCTATGAAACCCCGCTACTATCGCACCTCGATAAGGACATCACGTTCCAATACGACCAAAACCAGCCTATCGAATTCCTGCCAGATGCAACCGATAACCAGAACCTGCCGGCCCTGGTCGCCTTTTACGCCTATGTGATCCTGGCAATGGACTACGATTCCTATTCGCTGTATGGCGGAGAGCAGCACCTGCTGATGGCACAACAGATCGTGACCAATATCCAGAACTCGCCCACCAACCGCAGCTCGGGCTGGCGGCCGGCCGACGGCGGCAAGAACCGCAACCGGTACTGGATCGTCGAAAACCTGATGAACCCGCGGGTGAAGCCCTACCGCGCTGCCATGTATACCTATCACCGCAAAGGTCTGGATATGTTCACCACCGATATCAATGCCGGTAAGGAAGCCATCCTGCAGGCACTGGAGGAAGTGGACAAAGTGAACACGGCCTACTTCAACTCCATGATCACCCAGATGTTCGCCAATGCGAAGAAGGACGAACTGGTCGAGATGTGGAAAGTCGGCGCCAAGGCACAAAAGGACCGGGTATTGCAGATCATGACCAAGATCGACCCGGCCAACAGCCAACGCTACCGGGAAATCGGCTCCTGAGTACGCCCGGAAGGTCGAAATCGATTGCTGGTCGAAGTTTTTTCCCGAACGTTAATAAAAACCGGGGGCTTCCGTAGTTTTGCGCAACTTCGGAAGCCCTTCTGCGTTTTTGGGTAAAACCCGACCGTTTTAAACCAGGCTCGCCGGTTAACCGGAAGCCACAAGTTAAGAGCATACCCATCATGGATACGATAGTTAATATCAGTCAATTCTTACTCAGCCTCTCCCTGCTGATCATTCTGCACGAAATGGGCCACTTCTTTCCGGCCCGCTGGTTCAAGACCCGGGTAGAAAAATTCTACCTCTTTTTCGATTTTGCACCGTTCAACTCGCTTTGGAAAACCAAGAAAGGAGAAACGGAATACGGCATTGGCTGGCTGCCACTCGGCGGCTATGTCAAAATTGCCGGTATGATCGACGAAAGCATGGACACGGAAGCCATGCAGCAGGAACCACAACCATGGGAATTCCGGTCCAAGAAAGCCTGGCAGCGCCTCATTATCATGATCGGCGGTGTCACGGTAAACTTTCTGCTGGGATTTGCCATTTTCGGCATGATGCTCTGGTACTTCGGCAAGCCATACTTCCCCAACAGCGAATTGAAAGACGGCCTGGCCTTCGATCAGGTATTGCTGGATCAGGGCCTGCAACAAGGCGACGTGATCACCAAACTGGGCGACACGCCGATCGACCACCTCGATGCCGGTGCCTACATTGAAGGTGTGGTGCTCAATGATGTCCGCCAGGTGACCGTCCTCCGCAACGGCCAGACCCAGGTGATCCAGCTCCCGGAAAATGCAGCTGCACAGCTGACCAGTCACAAGATCCCCAAGACCCTCCTGATGTCGCCGCGTATCCCGTTCTACGTGGCTGATCTCCAGCCCGGGAATCCGGCAGAAAAAGCCGGCCTTCAAACCGGTGACCGGATCATCGCCTTCAACGGTCAGGAAACGACCTTTTACGATCAATTTTCCCCGCTGGCCAAGGCCAATAAAGGGAAAGAGGCCGAACTTACCCTCCTGCGGGGCACCGACACCATACGCACTACCCTGACCCTTACGCCCGAAGGACTTATCGGCGCACGCGCGGAAATAGATGGTTTTTACAAGGTCGAACGCGAATACTATGATCCCCTGCGCGCCATCCCGGGCGGTGTGGAGATGGGTATGGACTTCCTCAATAACCAGTTGAAAGCCTTCGGAAAAATGTTCAGTGGCGAACTGGCCGTAAAAGACAACCTGGGCAGCCTGATCAGTATCGGCAAAATGTACGGTACCACCTGGGACTGGGAACGCTTCTGGACGCTCACGGCATCGCTCAGCATCCTGCTGGCCTTCATGAACCTTCTGCCCATTCCCGCGTTGGATGGAGGGTACGTAGTGTTCCTCCTGTGGGAAGTAGTCACCGGCCGTAAGGTGAGCGATAAATTCATGGAAAAAGCCGTGACCTTCGGTTTCTTCCTGCTCATCGGCCTGATGATCTATGCCTTCGGCCTCGACCTGTGGCGGCACTTCTTCCAGGGGCTGTTCTGATTCTTCCTTCTGTGGTGTTTTTTCACCGCCAGGACGCGGAGACGAAGCGTCCTAAATCTCCGCGCTTGGCGGTGAAAAACCAGTCACGCCTGCTATGAACTACTTCGAGTTTTACGATATCCCCGTCTCTTTCCAGGTGGATGAACCCACCCTGCGCCGCATTTATTACCGCAACAGCAAACAATACCACCCCGACTACCATACGCTTTCCGACGATGACCACCAGGCAGAAATGCTGGAACTGTCAACCCTCAACAACAAAGCCTTCCAAACCCTTTCAGATCCCGACAAGCGGATGCGGTACATCCTGCAGATCAACGGCCTGCTGGAGGAAGAAGGCAAGCAACAGGTACCGCAGGACTTCCTGATGGATATGATGGACATCAATGAAGCCATCATGGAACTGGAACTGGACTTTGACCAGCAGCGTTATGAGGACACCCTGCAGGCTGTCCGGAACCTCGAAACCGAACTCCAGGAAAGTATTCAGCCGGTACTGGACGGATACTCCGGACAGCCCGGTGAAACGACTGCCTTACAGGCGGTTCTGGAATATTTTTTGAAAAAAAGATACCTGTTGCGCATTCACGAAAATCTCGCTAGATTTGCGCCCCGTTAACCGCGGGAGTGGCGGAATGGTAGACGCGCTGGTCTCAAACACCAGTGACTTCACGGTCGTGAGGGTTCGAGTCCCTCCTCCCGCACCAGGAGCACATCGGACCTTCCGGTGTGCTCTTACTTTTCCAATTTCAAATTTTTCTTTTCAAATTTTTCTTTTCCAGCGCCATTCCTCCACACGAAGTTCCCTTAATTTACAATTGGAAAAGTAATCCCCCCTAATCCCCTCCGTCCGCCCTAAACCGACGGCTCATGGACCTCATCGTCACACAAGACGGTTCGCACTCCATTTTTGCAGAACAATATGGCGTCACGTACCACTCGAAGTACGGGGCGGTCACCGAGTCAGCGCATGTATTTATTGATGCCGGACTCCGGATGAAAGCCGTCGTTCAATCTGATCTGACTATCCTGGAGGTAGGTTTCGGCACCGGGCTGAATGCATTCATGACCTGGCTGGAAGCCGAACGCCGCAACCTGAAGATCGACTACTACGGTATTGAAGCCTACCCTATCGAACCGGAGGCCGCCCGCCAACTCAACTTCGCCGACCTGCTGGAAGTGCCCCAACGCCAGAGTGACCTGCTGCGCCTGCACACCTGTGCCTGGGGCCGCAAGGTCCAAATGTCCGACCATTTTTCCCTGCACAAGAAACAGGCCCGCCTGGAGACCTTCCTCACGACCAAGCGCTTCGACCTGATCTACTTTGATGCCTTCGCACCACAGGCACAACCCGAACTCTGGACGGAGGGCATCTTCCGCCGCCTGTTCAATTACCTGAATCCCGATGGCGCTCTGGTCACCTACTGCGCCCAGGGCCATTTCAAGCGCACGCTCAAACACGTAGGCTTTGAAGTAGAGCGCCTAGCGGGGCCACCAGGCAAACGGGAAATGACGCGGGCCTGGAAGTAAGCAGGAATCAGTTTCCGCTACCGGTCATCTCCACGGACGGGCCAGGGAGCCAGCACAGCCGTTGATACGGCAAAAAAGGCCAGAAAAAAACCCGTGATCGCACGCAGGTGCTGGTTATGCAACGCTTGATATTCCGCTTCCGTATAGGTGGTGACATTCCCGTGGTTATTGATCTGGTACTGCCCGTTGACCAGGTCCGGATCTGCCATACCACCCGTTACAAATAAAAACAGACTGTACAGCGCATACAGGTAAATACCAACCAGCATATACCTGGCCCAGTCCGGCATCCCCCCGAGGTAATACCAGATGACCCGGTATGCGCCCATTTCCCGGGCAGACTGATCTGACAGGGGCGGAGTCGTCTTATTCAGGTAATAAATCGTAAACGCCCAGATCGGAAATACCAGGGCAAAGAGCTGCAGGAATGAAACTTCAAAGGGCGCTGGCCGGCCGGCAAGCAACGCAAGGTTTACGGTCAGCAAGCCCAGCAAACTGACCAGGGAAAGTGTAAAAACGATGGGTTTAAAGGTGTGTATGGTCATGGCGAAACCGGTTGGCATTGATGAACCAATTTACGACCATGGCCGGAATAATGCACTTAATAAATGTCGCAAAACGATCACTCCACAGTAATGCAGGCTGCGGTTGCCGGACCTCAAGGTTTACCGGCCGGGCCAAACAGGATCGCAGCGGCTCGGGCAGCCATCTGCCCGTTGTTGTGCCGTGCACCGGGAACGGTTTGCAGGTCCCAGTTAAAGGCCTGACGCTGCTCTTCCGCCAGAGCCTTGCAAAAGCCATAGAAATACCGGCCCCGTGCAAAGCGATGGCGGCCCTGCCGGAGCGCTTCCGGTGTTCGCCGCAGACTTTGTGTAGTGGTGCTGGTATCGGCATCTCCCAGCAGGACGGTTACCCGTTTCCGGAACGTCCGGACCAGGTCATCCGGTTGCAGGTTGGTGCCTGCAAGTCCATACGGAAAGGGCACCGAGGCGTCTGGCACGGTATACCAGCCGGCATTGGCACAAACGGCGTGTTTGACCCGGTTTTTTCCTATAAAGAACATAAACCGGTGTACAAACTGACTGCCCGCCGAATGCCCATAGAGGTAATATTCCTTTGAACGGTTTCCGGATCGTATCCGGACCTCGTCGAACAGCGGTTCCAGGAGGGAATAGGACCACTGGTTTTCCGGGTTGGCGGTCAGGATGTGATCCAGCGAATCCATGCGGTACATATTCCCCAGGTTAAATTCATCGCTGGTAGGGAAGCCGGCATCTTTGGCAAAATACGGCACAACGAGCAGGGCATTGTACTGCTCTGCATACGGGATCCAATCCATTCGGTAGCGCTCCGCCTCCCGGCTGGCGCCGTGGAGCACAAAAAGCACAGGGGAATCGGACCGGTACTGCTGCGGACGGTAGGTCAGCACTTTCAGCGGCCTGCCATTGTTCAGGTGTTTATCCTGGAAATCGAATTCCGCTGCTCCCGGCGGGATGGTTGGCACGCTGCGCAGGCTGCTGCAGGCGGTGTACAGGAACAAATGGAAAAAGATGGGAAGAAGAAGTTTGAATTTCATGAGTACGGGAAGGGCAATAATAACGCAGTACGCCGGTCCAGGAAGTACCGGTATCCGGATTTAGCCCGGTAATTTCCGACAAAATAACAAAAGCCCCATACTGCATGGCACCCGGGACTGAGGGTCTCACTTAAAGCGAGACCATCAGTCCCGGATTTCAACTGCTTTCGAAAATTCGGTCGTCTACTAGGCTGGATTTCCCGCAACAGGCGCAGCAGCAGCCAGGTTTATCCCGGGCACGGCAGCCGGCGCACAAGCAGCCTGGCGCTGATTCAGGTTTTTTTCCAGACACTCATAGAAAACGGTATTCTCGCCCGGATTACCGATGGAAACCCGGAAGGTATTCTGCAAAAGAGGGAATGCGGAGGTATTCAAAACCTTTATTCCATTACCTTTCAGGCAGGCCATTACATTGCTAAAATCCGAATCCTCAAAAAGCCGGATGAGCAGAAAGTTGCCTTCCGAGCGAAAGACTTTCAGGCGGTCGGCAGTAAAATTTTGCCGGAGGCTTTCGTACATGCTGTCGCGGGCGCCGGTGATCTCCCGGACCCGCATTTGTGCGTTTTCCATAAATGCCGGATTGAAGAGCATCTCATGGGCAAAAATCAGGGAGAAATGCGTGATGGAAAACTGCAGAATGAGTTTCCGGACAATCGTGGCTATGCGGGGTGAGGCACACAGGTATCCGAGCCGCAGGCCGGCAATGGGGAATGCCTTGGAAAACGAGCGCAGCACGATCAAATTGTCGTATTGCCGGACCAGCGGTGTATAATCGGTATCGCTAAACTCACAATAGACGGCATCCAGAATGATCAGGGAGTCGGGGTTGGCACGTAACAGCGACTCCAGGGTATAACGATCCAGTGTATTGCCCACTGGATTATTGGGCGAGGTGATGATCAAAACAGATTCCGCGTCGAGTACAGGCAGGCGCTCCAGGTCGTATTCCAATTCGGGTGTCAGCAGCCAGGGCTGGTACGGAATATTGTAGGTTTTGCAGTGGTAATCGAACAGGGAATAGGACGGCTGCGTAATGGTGATCTTTTTGCGGTTCAGGGCAAAATAGTCCAGGAGCGTGGTGATGATACTCGCCGAACCGGCGCTCAGGACGATGTTGTCGGGTTGCAGGTTGCAGTATTCCGCCACTTTGGCTTCGATCCCGGCATAATCGGAGGCCGGGTAACGGTTCCAGTTGGCCCGCAGCAGGCAATCCACCACCTGCGTTTTCAGGGCCATATCGATATCGTCCGACTGTTCATTCTTGTCCAACAGGAAACGCGAAGTATGTATGGCGGGGCCAACCCGGCTGCCTGCATTTTGCAGGAGCGCGCTGAAGAAATTGTCAACCATGACGTTGGTAGTTTTAAAGTGTGTTTGGGAATTTCTTGTTGGGTCCAAACACGCTCTCTTAATTGGCGTAAATGACGGCGAGCACGGTTTCTTTTTCAAAAGTGAACCCAAGGAATCCTTCGGCATGGGAATCGATCTCGACCCCGTAAACGGATCTGACCGGCGGGTGCAGGAACTCATTTTTTACGGAGAAGTTATTTTCCCGGAGCCGGCCGATCCAATGGGTGGCGGGCTCATGCTTTTCGTACCGGTCTTTTTCCTCTTTTCCGATAATGTCCTCGATCTCGCGACCGAAAAACAGCTTCAGGGCGTTCTTGTCATTCTGACTGATGTCTATCCGGTCGATCACCTGGAAGATGCTGTAGAAGTGGTTGTAGCAGTTAATAAACCGGGTGTAGAAATCGGGCTCGTAGTGGTTCACATTTGGTTCGATGAGAATAAAAGCCGCTGGATTGATCTTTTTGATTCGGGCAATGGTTTCGGAGCGCTGACGGGCAGACTGTATGTGGTGCAGAGCCAGGGACGCGTTTACAATTACAGCGCCGGAAAGCTGCGGGATGGCGGAGAAATCGACATTTTCGGCAAAACCGTGTATCCCGGTAAATTCAATTTCAAAAGGCACTTTACCGGCATACGAATTGATGACGGTTTCTGCCTGCCGGAGTGCGTCCTCAAATGGCTCGATACCAACGATCACCATTTTTTTCAGGTGGGTAAGCTGCTTCGCCGATTCGATCACATTGACCATCTGGGTTCCCTGCCCGATGCCAATATCAATGATGGTAACCTCGGTATTTTGACGGATGACCTCCAGGATAGCATTGTTGGTGATCTGCTGGCTGTATTTGACAAAGGGAAATTTCTCGATCAGGATGTTGAACAGTTGGATCTGGGAGATCTCGTACTTGTTCAGGTAGATGTTCTCACCAATGGATTCCGAGTGGATCTTTTTGTTCAGGGCCTTGATCAGCAGTGTGGCGAGCAGCTTCTGCGAATCGGTTTCCATATCCTCCACACAGGAGGCGAACAGCGCTTCCATCCGGTATTTCGTCTCTGCATTATAGTTGTCGGGAAACTGCCGCATGATTTCGCAGAGCGTGTCAAAAACATCCATTTGAGTTGTTGTGTACATATTGATTTCAGTTGTGCGATTCCAGTATCATTGTTTTACCAGCAGGACCAGGGTAAACAGGAACAGCAGCACCGTTCCCAGAAAGAACAGATCGTAAACGAGAAAAGCGTTTCTGCTTTTGGCGCCGGCCTTGTTATGCTTGTACGTCATGGTACAAAGGTAAGGGACGGCACGCCACGTGCCCCGGCGACTTAGCCGTTGACAGGTTTTTTGAGTGAATGACCGATTTTGTTAGCGGGCGTGCCGGCAGGTTTTAAAATTTGGCGAAGAGCTGAAAGAATTCGTCGCGCCTGCTCCTGGAAATGGTGATCTGCGTATCGTCCGGCATGAGAATATAACCACCGTCACCCCGGACGAATTTGTGGATATGGTTGATATTCAC
>SBHD01000345.1 GCA_006226345.1 Bacteroidota bacterium
CTGCCCCATATCCGGGAAAAGTGGCGCTTGTCCGAAAAGCCGGCGGACAATGTGATCGCCGGCTTTTCACTGGGTGGTTTGTCGGCTTTCGATATCGCCTGGGAGCATCCGGAAGTCTTTGGCGCGGCCGGCGTGTTTTCGGGGTCATTCTGGTGGCGTTCCAGTGATGTGGACCCGGCTGACCCGGATGCCGATCGGATCATGCACGATATTGTCCGGCAGGCACCCACCACACGCCGCAATAACCAGCGTTTCTGGTTTCAGGCCGGCACCCTCGACGAAGAAGAAGACCGGAACAACAATGGCGTGATCGATGCAATTGATGACACCCTGTACCTGATCGAGGCACTAAAACAAAAGGGCTATACCGGCCAGCAACTGCGCTACTACGAAATGGAGGAAGGAACACATGACCCTGCAACCTGGGGGCGCGCCATGCCGCAGTTCCTGACGTGGGTACTACACCGGTAATCCGGCGGCAGGGATCGCTTTGGGATCCCCGCCGCCGGGTCCGGGAGCTTATTCCTCATCCTCTTCTACCGGCACCGGATTACTTTGCCACATCAGGTATGCTTTCAGAAATCCGTCGAGGTCGCCGTTCAGCACGGGCTCCGGGTTATGTACTTTATAACCGGTGCGCAGGTCTTTGACCCAGCGGTCGTCGAGTACATAGGAGCGGATCTGGCTGCCCCATTCGATCCTGGACTTTCCGGCTTCCACCTTTTCCTTCTCTTCCTGGCGCCTGCGCAGTTCCTGTTCGTACAAACGGCTGCGCAGCATTTGCATGGCACGATCGCGGTTTTGGTGCTGGCTGCGCTCTGCCTGGCACTCGACAACAATGCCGGAGGGCAGGTGCCGCAGGCGCACGGCCGACTCTGTCCGGTTGACGTGCTGACCACCGGCGCCGGATGCACGGAAAACATCCATTTCAATATCATCGGGGCGGAGGTCGATCTCGATCGAGTCGTCTTCCACCAACGGATATACGAATACAGACGCAAAGGAAGTTTGCCGTTTGCCCTGGGCATTGAACGGACTGATGCGCACCAGGCGGTGCACACCGTTTTCTCCCTTTAACCAGCCATAGGCATAATCGCCGACGATTTCAATGCTGGCTGATTTGATGCCGGCCACGTCGCCGTCCTGTTCAAACAGTTCGTTGACCTTGAATCCGGCCCGTTCTGCCCACATTTTGTACATGCGCAGGAGCATGGCCGACCAGTCGCAGGCCTCCGTGCCTCCGGCGCCGGCATTGATATTGAGGACAGCAGACATTTCGTCCTCCTTTTTGTTCATAGTGCTGCGGAATTCCGCATCGGCAAGGATACCGGCGGCGTGTTCGTACTGACTGTCCACTTCTGCTTCGGTGGACAGACCTTCTTTTTGGAATTCGAACAGGCCTTCCAGGTCGTCAATTTCACGGGCCAGGGTGTTGTATTCGTCTACCCATTTTTGGTTGAGGCCGATTTTACGCTGAATGCCTTCAGCGCGTTTGGGGTCGTTCCAGAATTCGGGGTCGAGGGTCTGACTGGAGAGGTCTTCAATTTCGCGGAGCCGGTTGTCCACGTCAAAGATACCTCCTTAAAACAGCCAGCTTGTCCTTCAACTCCTTGAGTTGTTCAGTTGTCATGGCAGTACTTCCGAATTTTTGATCCGAAGTTTAAAATTTTAAAAACAGAGGTTCGGGGTGCAGGTTTTAAACAGGGAAAAGCCGCATGCAGTTCACAAAACACGAACTGCATGCGGCCTGTGTACTAAGAAGAACAGGGTTACTGTACTTCAACATAAAAGATCAGCTCCGAACCGGGCGGGATCTGGCCAGCCTGCTGGTCGCCGTATCCGAGGTTGGCCGGAATGAAGAGGTGCGCTTTGCCGCCGTGGTTCAGCCGCATAATACCCTCGTCGAATCCGCTGATCATCTGACCAACACCGGCAGGGAACGGATAGGGTTCGCCGCGCTGATAGGAGTTGTCAAACATTTGTCCATTGTTCAGACAGCCATAGTAATGGGCTTTAACCTGCTCGCCTACTTTTATAGGTGCGCCGCTGCCCTGTTCTTCGATCAGGACCTTCAGGCCTGACTCGGTGGTGGTAAGGCGGTCGGCCAGTTTGCCGGAGGTGTACTCCTGAACCACCGACTGGGTTTTATTCTGAACCGACTGAAAACGGGCTTCTGCTTCTGCCTTGGCTTTTTCCTTATCAGCCATGGTGATCACATCCACCAGTACGAGCTCATGGCGTACTTCCTTGGCATCTTTCAGGCTGGGCGGTACAAATTTCCGCAGGAACGTATCGATCGGCTCGAAAATAGTGGCGCTGTCGCCTTTGCCCATCAGCAGAACGGCATCATACAAGGCCGGAACCCGCTCCGGCAGGCTTTCTTTTTGGTACAGCTGGTATTCGCGGGGGCCACCGAAACTTTTCTGTGAGCTGGACATCAGCGAGTCGCCGATATACAGGTAGCTTTGCACAACCACGGTCTCTCCGGGCTGCGGTTTTACCCCACCCAGATTGGTATGGTTAAAGAAACGGTAACCGTGTTCGGTTTCCAGTCCGTTGGATTGGCATGCGGCATACAGTAAGGCCGATGCGATCAGGGTAAGCATTAAAACTTTACGCATAGCTGATGTTCGAATAATATGAGTGTATTTAAATGTGGATGCTTAGGCATAAGGCCGGGCCGGTTGAGGCCGGTCACTTAAGCAGTGCTTCTTTGTATTGGGGCAGCAGGTCCTTGAATTTTTGGATGGTGGCTTTCAGGCTGTCATGCGAGTAGGCGCCGGCCGCATTTTTATGGCCGCCTCCGTTAAAATGGGAATGGCAGATTTCCTGGACATCGAAGTCTCCCTTCGACCGCAGGCTGAGTTTGACGATAGTCGGTTGGTTGTGAATAAAGGCTGCCAGCTTCACATCCCGCATGGTAAGCAGGTAGTTGACGATCCCTTCTGTATCACCCCGCTGAATATCGAATTCTTCATAGTCTTTGCGCGTCAGCCAGATAAAGGCCGTCCGGTATTCGGGCAGGTATTCCATCCGGTTGGCCAGGCAATGGCCCAGCAGCCGCAGGTGTTTTTCTTTCTGGGAGTTAAAGATCTTGTCCTGGATACCGGTGTCGTCGACTCCGCGCTCCACCAGGTCTGCCGTGATCCGGAAAACATTGCTGTTGGTGGCGTGGCGGAACGAGCCGGTATCGGTCACGATCCCGGTATAGATACATTTTCCAACGGTAGGGTTGATCTTCTGGCCGTCGCCCAAACCGGTGATAAAGCCGTACACCAGTTCACAGGTACTGCTGGCGGCCGGATCGGAAAATTCAAAATCAGATATCGGCTCCGGGTACAGGTGATGATCGATCAGGATGCGTTTTCCAGGCATGTTTTTGACGTAGTCGCCCAGTTTGTCGATCCGACTGTAGGCGTTGAAATCCAGGAAGATGAACACATTCTTTTTGGCCAGCACCTGCTTGCATTCTTCCGTATGGATGTCCCAGATCAGGATATCCTCTGCGCCGGGAAGAAATCCGAACTCTTCCGGATATTCCGAAGGGAAGAGCACATGTACGGTATGGCCATATTGTTCCAGGTAATGTTGCATGGCCAGGGCGCTGCCAATAGCGTCGCCATCCGGGTTGCGGTGGGAAAACACCGCAATGTTCTGTGGGATGTGCAGTAATTGCCGGAGTTCAGAAGAAAATTCCATAAACAGTTCTGTTTCCGTCAAAGGGTAAACGAGAGGTACTATAACCCAAAAACGGCCGCAAAAGTACACCGAACCATTGTCTTTTGCTGGCAGACAGGATATTATTTTTTATAAAAGCCCGACACATAGGCTTTTTAAAATAAAATCTCGCTCTACCTTTGCGGCCCAAAATACAAAACCTGATTGTGGGGGGTGCGCATTCCGGCTTCGATTAGCCCGGAATTTTATTCGCCACGCCTGTCTGACAGGATAAACACAATCAACGAATCACTCAATACACTCAACCACTCAACCACTCAACCACTCAATAGCATGGCTGGTAACAGAACCTTCACAATGATCAAGCCCGATGCCGTACGTGCGGGCAACATTGGCAACATCCTTCAAATGATCAATGCCGCAGGCTTTCGGATAGTTGCAATGAAATACACCCAAATGAGCAAAGCGCGCGCCGGGGAGTTTTACGCGGTACACCGCGAGCGGCCGTTCTACGGTGAACTGTGCGACTTTATGAGCAGCGGCCCGATCGTAGCGGCCATCCTGGAAAAAGACAATGCCGTAGTGGCTTTCCGCGAACTGATCGGCGCTACTAATCCTGCTGATGCGGCAGAAGGTACGATCCGGAAAAAGTACGCAACCAGTGTAGGCGAAAACGCTGTACACGGTTCGGACAGCGATGAGAACGCTGCCATCGAAGGCGCTTTCCATTTTGCCGGTGTAGAATTGTTTTAATCCGGTTTGCCTGCAGG
>SBHD01000148.1 GCA_006226345.1 Bacteroidota bacterium
TTTTCATCTTTTCCGATTTTTTCTATTTCGACTTGAATTATTCTCTACTGCAAAGGTGCAGGGGATAGCCTACGGGTTCTTGTACCATTGTTTTGAATTCTTGGACTATTGTTCAGAAAGGAGGCCTGAAGCATAAAGAAGCCCCGGCACGGGGCTGAATCCCGTGCCGGGGCATGTAGAAAAGGAACCACATACTTCGCTATTCCTGGATCAGGAACTGCTGCTGCGTGTTCGATCCATCGCAATCGTGAATCTCTACATTCGATCGCTTGCCATATACGCCATCCGTATTCTTTTCGATTTGCATACACTTATCCGGGTTTACCACGGAGCGAATCGTGCGCGTCATCCCGTCGTAGATCCATTTCTGGGCGTTGGTGCCGTTGCAGTTGTACAACTGGATGTTGTTGCCATTTGAAGTACTACTGCTCTTGAGGTCAATACACAGGTTTTGGTGATCGCGCATCTTAATAGCCAGACCGTCGAAATACCATTGTTCGGCCGTGTTGGTATTGTCTTTGGTCCACAGCTGGATATTGGAACCCGATTCGGCGCCGGTATGGGAGTGGACGGCATAGCCCGTATGAAAAACCGGTATGATATGTTTGACCGTTGCCGGATCGCTCACCGTCGTGGCGCCATCGATCGTCCACTTCATGTTGTTACTCGAATAGTTGCAATCCCACAATTGGACATTGACATTTGAGTTCGGGTAGGCGCTGCCGTTGGTAGCGTCAAAACATTTGTTCGAATTGACACCCGAGTGGATCGTTTTGTGGATACCATTATACAGCCATTTTTGAGCACTGGTTCCATTGCAATCCCAAAGTTGGATATTGGTTCCATTATCCGTTCGGCCATGGTCGAGGTCCAGGCATTTGTCGGTACTCACCATCGAGTGGATCGTACGGTCATCCGTATTAATGAGCCACTGTTGATTCGAATTGCCATGACAGCTATACGTCTGAATATTCGTACCGTTATCGGTGTGGCTCGCATAGTCATCAATACACTTATTGTTGTTATACGCAAACATTATGGCTTTCACATTAAGTTCTTCTATGTACTTGTAAGTAGCATGACCATCCTTAGGATCATTAGTTTGGGAATTTGCGGATATTTTTTTTGCGATAACACTCATATCTGGATTAATATAACTTCCACCACCACCACCGCTGGCACTTGTAGCACCACCACCACCACCGGAGTACCCGCCGCCGCCGCCGCCTGAGAGACCATTACCAATGGCATCTCCTCCATGGCCGCAGCCATATAAATAATCATAATAGGACCCGGAATAGTGATCTGTTGTCCCAATTGGTTCGCCATCTTTGAATACATCATTCACTCCACCACCACCATAGGCATGAATGTAACAACCTCCATTTCCACCATTACTTCCTCCTTTACCGCCTCCAATACCACCTCCATCTTGTCCATTAGTCCCCGTGGAAGCTGAGCGTCCTGCAGAATTTGTTGTGCAACAATCCGAATAAGCACCACCACCACCACCAGCAACCATTAAAGTTATCCATGCAGATGAGCCCTTCTTTTTAAGGAAAATTCCTGAGCCAGCACCTCCATCTGCACCTACCATACCAGTAGAGTTGTTCACATCTCCTCCATGACCGACGATGAACCGAAGCAGGTCTCCTTCAGAGATTTGATTGTCCTGGGTCCCCAATGCGAAATACCCCTCGCAGGTGGCCCCTCCGCCCCCTTTCGTTTTAAAGGGGGTTATTAAGGCTGTATTAATCCGGGCGCCTCCATCACCGCCTCTTACACTTAAATACAGATAAGTGTAACCTGTGGTGGAAGCAACAAGCATGTCCTGATAATCTGCACTATAAGCTATTGTATGCAATAAACCATCTTTAGCCAGATCTTGCTGTTCATTTTCGTGTATAGGCCAATTAGGGTCATTACCTCTCTGCGCCATTAATTCGGAGCTGCTTATCAAAGCAGTAGCAAAAAATAGAATAGCGAAAGGGCCAATTCGGTTAATGTTATTATTTTTAATCAGCATCTTCATGATTTAAAGGTTTTAATAGACTCCGCTTTGTAAGCGGAGCACGTGTTAAAAAACTTTTTCTGATCATCTATGACTTTGAGTTTACTTCACGATAGCCGTGGAAGAACTGGATTTACCCGATGGGTCATAAGCGGTAAACTTATTAGTATTGCCGGATACATATTCCAGGACCCCGGAACTGACGAAGCAATTATCAAAAGAGCCACTATTGATTCGAGTTGCTATGACAATTATTGGCAATTGATTTTTTTTAAGTATTGCATGACTCGTGTTTTTTTAATCGAATATTAGAGATTACAAATGGCACCCTGGTTTTTAAGCAGGAACCTTCCACTGCATCTCTTTAATGCAAAGTTGGGTCCTTCTGTAGCATTAGACTTGGAGCATTGTTTTAAATAGTAGGATTATTGTTTAATAAAAAATGCTCCGGCACGGCGTATAACCGTACCGGAGCATTTTCCGTTTTTTAAGCTAAAAACAGCCTTATTTCAATCGGTCAACTCTTCACAAACCTCCAGGTTTTTTCCGAGGACCCCTCGCGCATTTTCAACAAATACACACCACCGGGAGCTTCAATTGGAATGGCCACAGCCCTGGTGTTCTTGATCATTCGTTGGCTGATCAGCCGGCCTTCCATGTCGAAGATCTGTACTTCAGCCTGTTGGACCTGTTCCTCAAACAACAGGTTCAGGGTATCTGCCACCGGATTGGGGAACAGCGTTACGCCCCGACCGCTTTGCTTTGGATCAACGCTCACAAGGGAACCTTTTACAAACGGCTCTATAATTGTAGCCGATTCCTGATCAAAAATATCCCTGGTGTAAAACTGTACAAAGTACTCCTGGTTGTTGGTCAGGTTGCTGATATCCACTGTCGCTTCCCTGAAATGCGGCTTAATATGATCAAGAGTAATGAGAGGAGGTCCTGACAACTGGGCGTTATCGTAGATCCGAAGATGGTACGAATACTGTGGCGAAAGGGAATCCACTACATCCCAACGGATCGTCAGGTTGTCGTTTTCCGCTTCCAATTGGAGGTTTTCAAAAGCCCCGGCCGGAAAGCCTGGCTCGGTTGTATTTACCGGTAAGTGGAGCAATACATCATCTTCATTGGTAACGGGCATAGTAGTGCCCCCGCTGGTCATGAAGTAGTATGCGCTGTCGATCACTCCACCATCGTAGTTTTCGATATAATTCACGGTTCCGGCATCGGGGTAAACCCGGTCGAAATAACTGGCGTCAAAAGGCAGCCAACTGTTATCAGCTGTTTTGCGTTTCCAGCCGTTTTGGTGATGGATGGTCCTGGCTTCCTGGCCATTGCCGAGCCAGTCTTCGATAAACGAGCTGGTGCGGGTGTTGAACTTCAGGTCCGGAACCGGGTATTTCATAGTGACCAGGTGATGCCAGACCGTATTTTGCTGGTCAAAGACCCAGTAGCCGAAATAGGTGAACTGATCATCTGTACTCCAGGCCCGTGAGACCAGGGAGTACCATTGGTCCGTCTCCCAGCCGATACCAAAATTCAGCGACCGCAAGCCGGTTCCTTCGCCTCCGAAGTTGGCGAGTTCCGTATCGGGATGTGCGTAATCGGCCGTTATGGTATCGCTCGAAGTGATGGGGTCCCAGAGCGAAAAGATGAAATTCCGGCCCGCAGGGTGTTCCTGCATGCCGCAGTATCCGCCGGCATCCTGCCCGCCGTTCCATAACAATCCGCAGTAATAGGTGTATAAGGGTGAAGGGGAAGCTACCCGCAGGGTATTGATAATGATATCGCCCGGTGCATCATCCTGGTAGTTGAGGTACAGTGATGGCGCCCGGTTCTGGGCAGGAAGGGTTAATGCAACAAAAAGCAATGCGAGCAAAAAGGCAGTTGGTTTGGACTTCATCATTTATTGATTTGGTTTGACAGCAGAATCTGAAAAATACTTGACAGGCTTATCAGCGAATCTATAGTTTCCCCGAATATTTTAAGTGAAATAATGATCTTGCACTTAACCGACCGCTGCAACAACAACCAACAGCGTACCCAGACTCAGCAAGCTTGCCCCCGCAGTTAAGGTGGAGGCCAGGCCGGCATCTCCTCCATACCGCTGGAGAAAGATCGTATTCAACACTGCCGGTGGCATACCGGCCATAATGACCAGATCATCACGCCAGACATCCGGGATATCAGTAGCCATTGCAAGGCCGCCGGCCAACAGAGGAGCCAGCAGCAGTTTAAACAGAACTACTATTCCAAATGGCTTGAGATACTGACGGATTTGAGGCTTGTAAAGGTTCAGGCTGATGATGAGGATTGCGAGCGGCACCACCAGGCCGGCCAGAATATGTCCTGCATGAAAAATTGGCTTCATTACAGGATGCTGATCGCCCGGCAAGCCCAGTGCTCCCCAAAGCAACCCAGCCACCAGCGCAATACACAAGGGCGTTTTGAGGAAGGCGATCAGTGATTGGCGGACTGCTTTAAAAGACGATGCACCTGTGCTGAAGTACATGGCCAAAACAGGGCCCAGGGCCATGATCAAAACACCAACGCCCAATTCACAAATGAGTACAGCCTCCACCATGGCATCCGGGTCATTTGGAAAAACAACAGACACGATGGAATATCCCAGGGTCGCGGAGGTGCCAAATGCCGAGCAGAGCACGACAGCACCCAGTTGAGACCGTGTCAGGTTTAATCGCTTGCCTATAGCCCATGCCAACACGATCATGCACAACTCTACCACTATCATAATGGCGGTACCGGCAAATCGCCGGGGCTCAAGATCTATATTCGCCAGGTTGACGAATATCAGGGCCGGAATACCAAAATCAAATACAATTTTGGCTAAAACGGCAGCCATTTCTTTATTCAGAACACCTTGCCGCCTGGCCAGCAAGCCAAAGGCCGCTATTATGACCAGTACAAGAATGGACGAGAACAGGACTTGAAAAATGTGCATGATTAACCATCATTGATTTCAGGAAAGTGTTCTAATCCGGCAATGAACCTTTAGCCAAATCCCGGATACTAAACACAAACAGAAGGGATATGATAGCCGCTGCTGTGAGATACCAGGCAAATGCCAGGTCGTCCTGTTCCGTTTTGATCAGCCAGACCGCAACCATTGGCGTGGTACCGCCGAAAACCGCATAGGTCAGGTTATAGCCCACGCTGACTGCGCTGACCCGGATATTCCCGGGAAACATCTCGGTCAGCACGGCCGGTACAGGGCCTGC
Source organism: Bacteroidota bacterium (assembly GCA_006226345.1). Classification (GTDB taxonomy): domain Bacteria; phylum Bacteroidota; class Bacteroidia; order Chitinophagales; family Saprospiraceae; genus M3007. The sequence goes on from SBHD01000148.1 coordinate 5,254, forward strand.
GAAAGCGGAGAGCGCCAGGGCCAACCCCATTTCACCCAACCGGATCATCTGTTCATCCGGGTGATCCATCAGCCAGGTCAACGGATAAGCCAGAACGGCAATCGCGATACCGGCCCCAATGAGTACCGGACGTCTGCCAACCCGGTCGGATAGCCAGGCAAACAGCGGAACCCCCAGGAGAAAAATCAGTAGTCCGGTCGTATTGACCTCCAGGGCCAGCGTTCGCGGTTCGTGGACGTACTTGATCAACCAGGTTACCATGAAAACAAAAATGCCGTAAAAGCCTACAGCAGTAACCAAATTAAGGCCGCTTACCTGCAGCACACGGCGCCAGTTCCGCAGCAATTCCCGGAGCGGATTGTCTACTTTCTGTTTTTCGGATATCGTTTCCGGCATGTGCCGGCGGATCAAAAAACCGACGCCGGCGACCAGAACACCCAGCAAAAATGGTATCCGCCAGCCCCAGGCATTCATCTGCTCTTCATTCAGGGTGCTGGAAATAAGCGTGCTCAGTAAAGACCCGAGCAGTATCCCGCCGGTCGCGCCCAAAAGCGAGGTACTGGCAAACAGGCCTCGTTTCCCGGCCGGGGCGCTTTCGGCCAGGTACACGATCGAACTGGTGTATTCACCACCAACCGAAAGCCCCTGCAACATGCGCAATACCACCAAAATAATGGCCGCGGCAACACCGATCTGGTCGTAGGTGGGCATTGCACCAATGAGAAAAGTAGGTACCGCCATCATCAGCACGGAGAGATTCAGCGCCCGCTTTCGACCGATCCGGTCGCCGATATAGCCAAAAAAGGCACCTCCGACCGGCCGCATGAGGAAACCGGCTGCAAAAGCGCCAAAGGAGGCAATAAGGGAAGAGGTATCATCCTCTGCGGGAAAAAACAACTCCCCCAGCGTGTGGGCGAAAAAGCCGTAAACCGCAAAGTCATACCATTCCATGACGTTGCCGATCACCCCGGCCGCTATCGTTGCTATTCGGGTTTTGGAGTTGTGACTGACTGTAGCATCCATAATCTCAATATTTTGTTGGTGCAAAGGTTTATGTATTCCGGGAGCCAGATATGGACTATTGTCTTAGATTCTAGGACTATTGTTTTCGTCTGTTCCGGCGTAGCAAACAATTGAACAATAATCCATGAATCGGAAACAATAGTCCAAGTCTAATCCCATACGAGCCGGCACCTTTGCAGTATTCGTTTCAAACAAAAATTGAATCACATGAAATACCGGCATTGGATCACGACTGTACTGGCGCTTTTGTTTTGCCATGTTATACTGACCGGACAAACAACTCCAGCAGCAACCGTGCAAATACGTTTGCAAGTCGACGGGCTTTCCACTACTTCCCGTGTCTACCTGCAGGCTATACATGAAAATAAAAAATCAACGCTGGACTCAACCTATCAGAATGGGCAGGGTGAAATTGTATTCCAATACCGGACGGCGTTGGAGCCCGGCTACTACAATGTATTATTACCGTCGGAAACCGAGTTGCCTGTTTTGCTGAGTGACGACCAAACGGTCACCTTGTGCACACAGATGGATCAACCGATCGAAAATATGGCTGTGGAAGGTAGCCTGGAGAACGAGTTGTTATATAACAGCCTGCAATACGACGGCCGCCTGGGCGAACGGTTTCAAGCCGAGATCCAGGAGATCCAGCGCGCCCGACAGGAGGCCCTGGACCAGGCGTTTATCAACCAACTGCGCACCCGGTATTTTCTGGAGCGGGAATCGTATTACGCTACGATATTCTCCAAATACACCAACAGCTTGTATGTGAAATATGAAAAGGCCCGGCAAGAGCCTGCCATCCTGGACCGCATTTTGTCCGCATCCCTGCTCAGTAACAGCGACCGGCAACGCATGTTGCTCAGCCATTATTGGGACAATGTGGACTTCAGCGATGCCCGGTTGTTGCACACTCCGGTAGTCTACGACAAACTGTGGCAATACTTCAACAAGTTCGTACCCGACCAGACGGATCTGAAACTGGAAGCAGTAGACATCCTGATGGACAAAGTTGCGGACCACCCGGCCTATTACCGTTTTTTCGCCACATGGCTTGCAGAGGAGTACCGGGCGCCATTTACCGGCAACATGGACCCGGACGCGCTTTACATCCACATGGTGGATCACTACCTGACCTACGAACGAGCCTTTTGGGCCGATTCACTCCAGGTGTATGCCTGGAACCTGCGCTCCGAAGACCAGCGGGCAAGCCTGGTGGGCATGGCCGGTCAAACCTTTACCGCAAAAGACATAGCCGGAACCGAACACAATTTATTCGACCTCCAATCGCCGTACATCGCGCTGTTCTTCTACCACGCCGACTGCGACCATTGTATTGAGACGACCCCCAAACTCGTACAAAAATACCAGGAACTGAAAGACCAGGGGCTGGAAGTGGTGGCCATATCCATGAGCACACCGGAAGACGAATGGAAAGCCTTTATGGAACAAAACCGCATGGATGGCTTTGTCAACCTGACCGATGAGGACAGCAACAGCATATACAAGCGCTACTTCGTTCGGGCAACGCCGGAGATCTATCTGCTGAACCCCGACCGTAAGATCATCGGCAAGCACCTGTCGGTGGAGGATATTCAGCCAGTGATGCAACTGGATAAAACGGGCGGGCAGACTGGAAGTAGTCCGACCCGGTAGTTAAAACCCTGTGCGACAAATTTTTAACCGTAAAGACGCCAAGACGCAATGAATTGACCTCTGCGCCTTGGCGTCTTTGCGGTTAAAAACACAACAGGTCTCCCGGGAATCTTTTAAGGAAAGTCCGCATGTTGACTTAGTTCAGTAATTTTGTTGCCGACCATGCGGCGCATCGTTTTCTTTCTGTTCGTTTTGGAACTTACATTGTGTTCCACAGGGCTTCAGGGCCAGGCTGATGGTATGTTACCCAAACTGTACCATTCCAGCATTTCCCTGTTCGATATCAACAACGGTCTCCCTATTCCCTGTGCTTCAGGTGGTCTGATGGATCGTAACGGCCGTCTTTGGATTAATCCCTGTTTCTCCCAGGAAGAGCACCAAACGATCAACTTTTACCGGTTCGATGGCGAACATGCTGATTTTATCGAATGGGAAGGCATCCCCCCTGGGATAAGGGGGCAGGCGGTCTTGTCCGGTTTCAATCAAGAAGGTGCGCTATTTGGGTTTTTCCGAAATACCGGCACCTGTTTTTTTTTCAATCCGGAGACCCGGAAATCGCAGTATTACACGATAGACTCTGCTGAGACCAGGATCAATTTTATCGGTGCGACCAAGGAGCACGGCCTCATTTTACAGGCAATCTCTCCATTATACCACCTGGTTTACAGGCTTCGGGGTGACCGGCTGGAGCAGTTGGCAGCGGTCCCCCGCCAGGATCCTAACAACCCCTATTATCCACCTGGATGGCAGGGGTACACACTGTTGACGGATAGCGATCTTTGGATCACGAATATAAAGATCCTGAATAGCCCTGATCAGGCAACCCAAACAGAACAACTTGATGCACTGATCCGGATCCAGCTTGCCAACAGCAAGGTTCGGGAATATACGCTGAATGAATTGTTTCAGGGGCCCCCTCCTCCCCCGCTCCAGCAAGGTTTTGACCAGGCAATTTGCCAGGGACAGAAAGGAACGATCATAGTACACCTGAATGCATGGAAGCAGTACTTTGTAATTGACTTGGCGGATGAAACGATCCGATCGATCGACCCTTTTGCACAGGTAGAATTGCCACAGGCTTTATCAGACGGTACTAACTTGTTATCAGATGTACGGATGATCAAAGACTCTGTTGGGAATATATTATTCCTGGCCCATTATGGGTTTGAGTACCGGGCCGTGCTGCAAAACCTGAACGGGTCTTATTATGATTATACCCCCGTTGTTAAAGCAGCACAGGATACCACATGGGTACCCCATTACCTGATCCAGAACGCACAAAGCAGGGATTTCAGAAAACGGACACTCTTTTTTACGAGCACCGGCCTAGTCGTGGTTGAACTGAAACTGGCCCGTTCTATCGAAACCTATTTGAGGCAATTTAACACACGTGCAATTGTTGAAGCCGCTCCCAGAGATTACATCACCAATGTGCATAACACCCCATTAATTTGCAATTTCGATACCAATTCCGGTGACCTGGAACAAACCGGGAATTATCTTACATTAAACTGCCTGGGACCCGGACCGGAAACGATCAGCCTGCGGTATCCGGCAAATATGGTGCGGGATAAGAACGGATCTGTTTGGGCCCCGTATGATCAACAGTTCATCCGGTTCCAGTCAAATGGAAATTGCACGAGATACTTCGTTGGGAAACAATTCGTGAAGTTCGCTTTTCTCGATACCGCAACCATTGCGCTTGTAGGTGACAATCAGTTGTATTTATACCACATCCCAAGCCAAAAACGGCGTGCAGTTTTGGTAAACAACCGGCCGGTAATATTTAAAGATGTGGTCAACCAGGTTTACGTCTCCAGAGATGGGCTCATTTGGATCGCTGCGCTGGACGGGCTGCACAAAGTCAACCTGAAAACCGGAACATACCGGCTGATTGGTCGGGCGGATGGGTTTCAGAACCACCGGATGATGTGCCTGGAAGAAGATGAGCAGAGCCGGTTGTGGATTGGCAGCTATGGTGGCGGTTTGTATATATACAATCCACAAACAGAGGCGCTTTATAATTTAGATAAGAAAAAAGGCTTGTCCAATAACATTGTTGTCGGCATCCTGACCGATAATTTGGGTGTTCGTTGGCTGTCTACTTATTCGGGAATAACCCTGGTAACAGCGGATGGTGAAGTGTTCTGCCGGTTGTATACAGAAGACGGACTTTCAACGAATGAATTTAACCGATACTCCTATTTAAAAGGCCAATCGGGCGAACTGTTGTTCGGTTCCATTAAAGGAATAAACGTTCTGCAGCCAGAGGGCATAAAAGCCCAACTGGAGGAACTTGGATCGCCCCAGGTTTATTTAACCCGCCTCACTTATTTTGATACGGACCGGGATAGCCTGGTCAATAGGTTGTATTGGCCCTTTACCGTTGAAACAATCAAACTCCCTGCCTCCCATCGTTCCATTCGATTACAATTCGCCTTATCCAGTTTGTTGCGAAAGGCAGAAAACAATTTCGCCTATAAACTGGAGGGGCCAGACATTAAAAATACTGCAGACTGGATCTATATCGGCACGAATAATCAACTTAATCTGCAGAATCTCCCGCCGGGTAAATACAATATTTTAATTCGCGGATGTGACTACCGGGGAAACTGGACCGCATCTCCCCTGATTATCCCAATAGAGGCGGCTGATTTTTTTTACAAACAGATCTGGTTTATCCTACTCAGTATCGGCACTATACTGGCCCTGGTTTTTGCATGGATGTATCAACAGCGATTAGGCCGCAAGCAGCTTAAACAGGAGTTACAGCACCGGACGAGTGAGATCATGCGCACCAGGGACCAATTGGTCGCACAGGAGAAACTCGCCTCGCTGGGTCAACTTACAGCAGGTATTGCGCATGAGATCAAAAACCCGCTGAACTTCGTCAACAACTTTGCATTGGATTCGTCCAAACTAGCCGACCGGTTTCTGGCCGAGCTGGAAAAGGTAAAAGCAGAAATGGAGCCCGACCGGTATAAACGGATCGTCCATTACCTGGAAGAGATGAAACAAAATGCCCAGGACATCAACAGCAGCGGCAGCACAGCCGACCGGATCGTACGCAGTATGATGGACCATGCAAGAGGGACTTCGGACAAAAGGCAACTGCTGGACCTCAACCACCTGATCGAAGAAAATGTACACCTCGCCATCAGTGGCTTCAAGGCTGGTCACTCGGATTTTGTTATTGACCTGGATGAATCGTATGATCCGAAGATGCCCAGGTTGTATGCCTCCCCGCAAAACCTTGGCCGGGCTGTGTTGAATATTTTAAACAATGCTTGTTATGCTTTGCATGAAAAGCAACATCAGGACGAGCAATTCAAACCCCAACTTTGGGTACATACCGCCACAGAGAAGGAACATGCAGTAATACGTATCCGTGACAACGGGCCAGGTATCGAACCGGACATCGTGCAGGAAATATTTACCCCCTTCTTTACAACGAAACCAACCGGAGCGGGCAATACCGGGCTTGGCTTGTCCATTTGTCACGATATCATTGTTTCTGAGCATGGTGGTCAAATACAGGTAAGGAGTGAGCCGGGTGCGTTTACCGAATTTGTCCTGAAGTTGCCGGTATCGATGGAAAAAGCCACCTGACCCTATGCATATCCTGTGGGCTTTTAAATATCCAATGTCTAACAAGGATTACAAGTGTGTTTGGGAATTTCTTGTCGGGGTCCAACCACACACTTACTTTTGTCGATACAATGATGTGCAGATCCTCCGTATTTTATCTGTCGTTGCTGGTTTGCACCTGGCATACTTGCGGGCTGTGGGCACAAGAAGGATTGCCTAAAGTAGTACCCTCCAATTTAAGCATATTCGATATTGATGCAGGGATGCCGATCTCCTGCACTAAAAATGGCGTATTCGATTTGAACGGAAGCCTATGGGTAAACCCTTGTTCTGGACAGGAAGAGCATCAAACCATCAACTTTTACAGATTCGACGGTTATGAATCAGCTTTCGTAGAATGGCCAAACCTCCCGGAAAAAGTAAAGGGGCAGGCCATTCTTTCCTGCGTTACCAACTCCGGGGAGATGGTTGGATACTTTAAGGATTCCGGCACCCTGTTTAATTTTAATCCGCAAACCCAAAAATCGGATTTTTTCACCCTGGACTCGGCTGGAGCGATTATATCCTTTATCGGAAATACTGTAGCGCACGGTCTTTTTATACATGCTTATTCTCCAACCAGCCACCTGGTTTTTCAATACCAAAATGGAAAGATGGACCTGGTGAAGGCCATACCCCACCAACGTTCAGAATTACAATCCTTCAATTCCTTTTCGGATCAAGTCTTACTCACTGAAACTGATTTGTGGATCTTAGACCCCGGAACAACAACAGCAGACCAATCCCTACTTGCAGGTGAACTTCATTGGTCTGGCTTGATCCAGCTCAACCTGGACAGCCGGGAAGTACGGTCCTATGATCTGACAGATCTGTTTCACGGGAAACCACCGCCTCCTGGCAGAGTTGAAAAATATTGGGTGCTGGTACAAGGCCCCCAACAGACGGTCCTTCTATACCTGGCACCCTGGGACCAATACTTCCTTATTGATCCGGTTGATAGCTCCGTTACCGGGTATGATCCGGTTAAGGAGATTGAGCACATTGTAAAACCATTTTTGAGCAGAAGTGGCAATTCCAGGGTCTTTCTTAAAAATGACCAGGCCGGGAACCTCCTGTTCTTTTATAAAAACCGAAGCGACTTCGTAGCTTTTTTGCAGGACAAAAAAGGAATGTTCTATGACTATACACAGGTATTAAATTCAGCCAGAGAAGGCTCTCGTTTTCCCACCAGCGGCATTTCTGATATCCAAAGCAGGAACTTCCTGAAACAGGCTTATATATTCATGAACGCCGGCCTGGCAGTGGTTGACCTTAAATATTCCAGCTTTATTACAATCCGGTTGGATGAAATACCCGTCCGGAGTATTGCAGAAATGGCACCGGGCCGTTATTTTACTTTTCCGGAACCCTCAGACTGGTTTGTCCAGTTCAGGACCGGGCCGGGCACTTCCGCCACATCCACAGCCCCTCTGGATTTTGACTGCCTCCTTTCCAGGGCCCGGCCAACCGGTCCGAGACACCTGATCGATATACAAAAGGATGCAGCCGGCAATTTCTGGGTTCCATTCGATAATCAATTGGTTCGACTACAGCTCAATGGCTCCTGCACCAGTTATCCTGTTGGCAAGGACTTTATGAAATTTGCCTTTGTCGATACCACAACCATTATACTTGCTGCTGACAATCAGGTATTTTTATATCATATTCCAAGCCAGAAACTTACCCCGGTACAGATAAACAATCACCCGTTACAACTAAAGGGAGTCGTCAATCAATTTTATGTTTCCAATAACGGACTAGTGTGGATTGCTGCGCTGGATGGGTTGCACCGGATTGACCTGAAAGACAAGGCCCACAGGTTGTTCGGAATAGAAGACGGATTTTCAGATAACCGGGTTATGTGTTTGGAAGAGGATGATAAAGGGCGCTTCTGGATCGGTACTTATGGTGGCGGGGTGCAAATATTCGATCCGCAATCCGGTAATGTATCTGTGATCGATCAAAAAACCGGGCTTTCTAATGACATTGTAGTAGGTATCCTGTCCGACAATGCCGGCGTGTATTGGATCTCCACTTTCGAAGGGCTCAACCTGGTCTCTACGGAAGGGAAAGTATTGAGCCGCCTGTATAAAGAGGACGGGCTTTCCACCAATGAGTTTAATCGTTACTCGTATTACAAAAGCAGTACCGGAGAGTTATTGTTCGGTTCTATCTCCGGAATAAATATCATAGAGCCCGAAGCCATAAAGTCTCAAATACTGGATACTGCGTCCGTTCATATTTTTCTGACAGGGTATTCGTATTATAACTCCGCGACCGACAGTCTGACCAACAGAACGCATTGGTCCGATTCCATTGGGACCATTAAATTACCTGCTGCCAATCGCTCTGTCAGCCTGCAATTTGCGCTTACTAACCTGATCCGGTTTGAAGAAAACAGCTTCGCCTACAAATTGGAGGGGCCGGACTACAAGGGTTCAACCGATTGGGTCTACATTGGAACAAATAATAACCTGAATCTGCAGGGTTTACCCGCAGGGGAATACCGGATCCTGATCCGGGGGGTTGATTACAGGGGAAACAGCACAACGAATCTGCTCGTAATCCCCATCCAGGCTGCCGAGTTTATTTATAAAAAAACCTGGTTTATCCTGCTTTGTATTGCTTTAATGGCCGGTCTTATTGCAACATGGGTCTATCGACTATACCTTAAACGAAAGCAGTTGGAAAAAGAACTGGCGGCGCGCACACAAGAGATCATGCGCACCCGCAATCAGTTGGTGGCACAGGAGAAGCTCGCCTCTTTGGGGCAGCTGACCGCTGGAATTGCGCATGAGATCAAAAACCCCTTAAATTTCATCAACAACTTTGCCGTCGATTCATCCAGGCTTGCAGAGAAGGTTCGTACAGAATTGGACCAGGCCAGCAGTATTACCGGGTCAGATCCATATAAACGGATGATTCGGTACCTGGAAGATCTGAAACAAAATGCACTGGATATAAAAAGTAGTGGCAGTACGGCCGACCGGATCGTGCGCAACATGATGGACCATGCCAGGGGTACCTCTGAAAAAATGCAGGAACTGGACCTGAACCATCTGGTTGAAGAGACTGCGCATCTCGCCATTAAAGGGTTTAAAGCAACCCATCCGGGATTTCTCGTGAACGCGAAGGAATCCTATGATCCCAATATCCGCAGTATGTATGGATCTCCGCTTAATCTTTCGCGGGCGCTGCTGAATATCCTGAACAACGCTTGTTACGCACTTTTTGAGAAAAAACAACAGGTTGGAGAACCCTTTACTCCTGAAATTGACATTCAGACAAAAGCCCTGGGCCAAATGGCAGAGATCCGGATCCGCGACAACGGACCGGGAATTGATGCCAAGTTAAAAAAGGATATCTTTACGCCCTTTTTTACGACCAAACCTACCGGTGAAGGGAATACCGGGTTGGGGCTGTCCATTACATTTGATATCGTTGTCAATGAACATAATGGATCCCTGGAGGTTGAAAGTGAACCCGGGCATTTCACGGAGTTTATTATTCAGGTTCCAGTTGGCCCCAAGAGCCCGCTTCCATCGATTCCTGACCTATGAGTGCTACAATTCTTGTTGTCGACGACCAGCCCATGTTTGAACGTTTGATCCGCAATATGTTCCGGGATCAAATAGAGGATGGCATATATGACTTTGTTTTTGCCCTGAATGGCAAGGAGGCCCTTGACGCCCTGGAGCAAAACAACACCATTGACATGGTGCTCAGCGATATCAACATGCCTCAAATGGACGGGCTGACATTCCTGGGGAAAGTGAAAGATATTCGGCCCGGCCTGAAAGTCGTGATGGTCTCTGCTTACGGCGATATGCCCAATATCCGTAAAGCCATGAATTTTGGCGCCTATGACTTCATTCCAAAGCCTATTGAATTTGAGGACCTGGAGGCTACCATTCAAAAGACGCTGAAAGAGTCGGCAGTGCTTAAGCAGGCTGAAAAAGCCAGGGAACTGGCCGTGGAAAACGAGCAACTTCAGGCCCTGGACCAACTGAAATCCCGGTTCTTCACCAACATATCGCACGAATTCCGGACACCCTTGACGGTTATCTCCGGCATGGCCGAGCAAATCCTGGAGAATGAAGGACAATGGCCGAAAAACGAAGGCATCACCATCCGCCGGAACAGCAATATTTTGCTCGACCTGGTCAACCAGATCCTGGACCTCCGGAAACTGGAAGCCGGCAAAATTGAACCTAAGCCGGTCCAGTCGGACATCATAGCTTACCTGAAATATATCGCGGATTCCTTTTACTATTTCGCAGAACGGAAGGACATACAGTTTCAGTTCGAATCCGATACAGAAAAACTGGTACTTGATTTTGACCCGGAAAAACTGCTTCGGATCGTATCCAACCTGCTCTCCAATGCGATAAAGTTTACACCGGAAGGCGGAAGTATTGTGCTGCATGTCCAATCCGGGCCGGACAGCCTGGCTATTAGCGTGCAGGATTCAGGTGTAGGCATTTCACCGGAGGATATTTCGAGTATTTTCGAGCGGTATTTTCAGGTATTGCCTTCTGACAAACCAGCCGTTGGTACGGAAGGAACAGGTATTGGCCTTGCGCTCGCCAAACAGCTGACAGATCTCCTGGACTGGGAAATCACTGTGCAAAGTACCCCCGGGCAGGGCTCGACATTCCGGCTCCAACTCCCCAGAAGCAACCAGGCTTCAGTAGTTGAAACCGGCGATATAACCGGATCCGCAATCGATCATTCTTCGTCGCCGGAATCCGCGCCCCCCCTTGCCATCACAGCACAGGAGGCAGCCGGAGACGCTCTTCCGGTGTTATTGATCGTGGAAGACAATCCGGATGTTACGGCATACCTGCGGACCTGCCTGGAAGATCAGTACCGGTTAATGACAGCAACCAACGGACAGGAAGGTATTGATATGGCGCTGGAAAGCGTACCCGATATTATCATCAGCGATGTGATGATGCCCGAGAAAGACGGATTTGAGCTTTGCCAGACCATTAAAGCGGATGAACGCACCAGTCATATCCCGATTATCCTCCTGACAGCAAAAGCGGAAGACGAAGCCCGGCTGACAGGGCTGGAACGTGGCGCAGATGCTTATTTGAACAAGCCCTTCAATAAACAGGAATTGTTCCTGCAACTCCGCAACCTCCTCCGGATAAGGCAGGAGTTACAGAGCCGGTACAGCCAGCCCGGCGCTACCCTGCCTGAACAGGACGAGCGTTTCAATCATGAAGACCAGTTTGTGGAGAAGGTCCGGCAAGCGATCCTGGATAATATCGATGATGAATATTACGGGATACAGGAACTTTGCCGGGATGTTGCCATGAGCCGCTCCAACCTCCACCTCAAATTAAAATCACTTACCGGTCGGTCTACCTCTCATTTTATCCGTGCCGTACGGTTATCAGAAGCGCAAAAAATGTTGCGCACTTCCGATATGACCATCTCGGAAGTGGCTTTTGCCGTAGGTTTTAACGATCCATCCTATTTTTCACGCACCTACCGCGAAGAGTTCGGGCAAAATCCTAAATCCGCCCGGGAATAAGCGTGTGTTTGAAAAAAAGCAGGCTTTAAGACAATAATACTATACGTTTGAACAATAGTCCAAGGCCTTTGGGCTATGCTCCGGGTAACTTTGTTCCAAAATTAGATTAGTACAGAATCCTGGAACAACATCATGAAATGGAGCATATATATTATCCTGTTATTTGGGTTTAGCCAACTATGCGCGCAATCCTTTCTGACAGATAGCCTGCAACGGCAACTTGTGTCATTGGAAGCCCAACCGGACAAGATGGACTATCTGGACCAAAAGGCCCGGCTAAACCTGCATTTGGGCATTGCCCTGCATGAAGCAGGTGCATTTGATCAGGCCAGCCAGCATTTACGGGATGCCCACCGGTTCATTACAGAAACCGGTGACAGTCTGCTGGTCATGAAAAGTTTCACCTACCTGGGGAAAAACCAATTAGAGCTCGGCGACACGAATCAGGCTATCCAGTATTTTGAAGAGGCCCTGCAGCATGCATCGGTATATGCAAATCTGGAGCATTGCAAGGTTGCATCAGCACACCTGTATACCATTCATAAAGGAAAAAACAACCATGTCGAGGCCCTGCGCTATCTCGAACTGTATCAGTCTGCAAAGGACACACTGGTGGCCGGCGAACATATCCGCCTGGTAAATACATTGGCAAAAGAATACAATGACAGCATCGAGCATTACGAAAACAAGGCAAATCTGCACCGCCAGAAACTGTTGAGTGCCGTCGGAATCTCCGGTTTTATTCTTTCGGGCATGGGACTACTCTTCTTTTTCCTGTATCATCGTCAAAAGCAAAACCGGTTGTTGGAAAAACAGAAATTACAGGAGCAGATAGCAGTACAAGAGCGGATGGCATCCCTTGGGATGCTCACCGCCGGCATTGCACATGAAATTAAAAACCCCCTGAACTTCATCAGTAATTTCGCCAGGATCAACAACCGGCTGGTTGGAGATCTCATCAGCGAAATGGAGCAGGAACAATCGCAGTGGTACCCCCGAAAGTTACCCCTCATAAAGAACAGACTTAAGAGTCTGCAGCAAAACTCGGAGGATATCGAATCCAGTGGTGCGGAGATCAACCGTATTGTACTGGCTATGATGGACCATTCACGGGGCACTTCAGATGCGCTCAGGCTTACAGACATTAACGATCTCCTCGACAAAAATCTCAACCTCGCCTACCAAAGCTATAAAGCGAGTCAGCCCGATCTGGTCGTGCATATCCAAAGGGAACTGGACCCCGAGCTACCCGAGGTAGAGGCGTATCCACATAATATTGCCCGGGTCATTATCAATATCCTCAGCAATGCTTTTTATGCCCTGAACATTAAACACCAAAAGTATCCTGAGTTCGAACCGGAAATTCTATTGACAACTATAACCCATCCCCGGAGTATTGAAATAATCATCCAGGATAATGGCCCCGGAATACCTGCCGAATTGGTACAAAAGATCTTTACGCCCTTCTTTACTACCAAACCTACAGGGAATGGTAATACCGGACTCGGCCTTTCCATCAGCTACAATATTGTTGTACAGGAACACAATGGCAAAATGGAGGTGGAAAGTGAACCGGGGGCGTACACCCGCTTTCGGATCATACTGCCCAGGCAGGTTGTAGCTGCCAACTGATAAGTACCGGGAACGTGTTGGGAAGACCAGTACTTCCCCAACGCGGTTTTCGGCATTAAAAAAGAATTAATACAGCATTAAATCCAATCTTACGCATGACCAGTTTTGATTCAGCTGCACAGGATCCGGAAGTGATTTCTTCGCCGCTTTATAGTCCGGATCTTGCACCAGTCCCTGCCCAAAAGCGAAATTGGGATACCTGGCATTTCGCCTCGCTCTGGATCAGCATGGCTGTATGCATCCCAACCTATATGTTGGGCGGTAGCATGATCCGGGAAGGGATGACCTGGTGGCAGGCAATGCTGACCGTACTGTTGGGGAATTTGATCGTATTGATCCCGATGGCCCTCAACGCACATGCCGGCACGAAATACGGGCTGCCACTACCAGTGCTTTTGCGCGCTTGTTTTGGCACACGTGGCGCTGTTGTGGCGGCACTGCTGCGCGGCTTGGTCGGGTGTGGCTGGTTTGGTATTCAAACCTGGATCGGCGGGGAGGCTATTTATGCCATGCTGGTGGTTTTCTTTCCCGACATGGCGCACAGTCCTGAACTCGGCTCCCTGGGCCTGAATGCCACTCAGGCAGTATGTTTTCTGATATTCTGGATCCTGAATATGTGGATCGTCTACAGGGGGATCAATACTATTCGCCGTCTGGAAAGCTGGGCGGCGCCTTTTCTGCTCCTGATGGGGGGAGCCCTCCTGCTCTGGGCCATTCGGGAAGTAGGCTCCCTGGAAGCCATACTTGAGGCGTCTAACCGTATAACTGGTGAGGAGCCCGGGCTCTTCCGGGAGATATTTTGGCCCAACCTTACTGCCATGGTCGGTTTCTGGGCGACCCTGTCACTCAACATTCCGGACTTCAGCCGGTACGCCAAAAACCAACGCGCCCAGGTACTGGGACAAGCACTTGGATTACCCGCCACCATGGCGCTGTTTTCTTTTATTGGCATTGCCGTTACCAGCGCTACTTTGCTGCTGTTTGGAGAAGCCATCTGGGATCCGGTACAATTGCTGGAGCGTTTCTCCTCGCCTGTCGTCATTCTGTTATCCATGATCGGATTGGCTATTGCCACCTTGTCTACCAATATCGCCGCCAATGTGGTGGCTTCAGCAAATGATATTGCCAACATCTTTCCACGCAAGATCAGTTTCCGCACAGGCGGCTATATCACCGGACTTATCGGGATCCTGATCTTCCCCTGGAAGTTATTAGCCGATCCGCAGGGCTTTATTTTTACCTGGCTTATTGGTTACAGCGCATTATTGGGCGCCCTTGCAGGAATAATGATCTGTGATTATTACATCATTCGGGGTACCCGGCTGCAAATACCCGACCTGTACAAACCCAAAGGCAGATACGGCTTATGGAACCGGCCGGCCTGGATCGCACTTGGTTTGAGCCTGGCCCCTGTCCTTCCCGGGTTCCTGGCCCAAATGGGGCTCCTGGAAGCAAAGGAAATGCCCGGCATATTTACGAACCTGTATACGTATGCCTGGTTTGTCACCTTCTTCCTGGCAATGGGGATTTACAGGGTTATACAACGGCCTGTGGGTGACCAGTCTCCGCTTTAAGGACAGGAAGAAGATACTTTTTCACGCAACTTAAAAACCTTCCACAATTCGTGCCTCCAGGCAGGGCATGGCGCTTCAAAGACAGTGTGTACTGTTCATTTTGAGGATTTGCGATAACTTGGTTCCTTAATACATGCATTGCAAGTACAAGGAAACCTATACCACCATGTTGAATACAGACTTTCTCCAGTTTCTTTATGAACTCTCCCAGAATAACAACCGCGACTGGTTCACCAAAAACAAAAAACGCTTTGAGACCACCGTCAAAAAGCCCTTCGAAACCTTCGTCGAAGCCCTGATCGCACGGATCAAGACTTTCGAACCCGACTACCAGCCTGAAGTAAAAGACTGCGTTTTCCGCATATACCGCGATACCCGTTTCTCTTCGGATAAAACACCGTATAAAACACACATGTCGGCTGTCATCACTTCGCAAGGTCGCAAGACCCTGCACGAGCCAGGCTACTACTTCCAGATCAGCTTTGGCAGCCTGAGCCTTGGCGGCGGCGCCTATTTTCTGGAAAAGGAGCCCCTGGCGGCAGTCCGGCGGGCCATTGCAAAGCATCCTAAAGCCCTTCAAAAGTTGATCGAAACGCCGGCTTTTATGGACAGGTTTGGCGAGATCAAAGGCGAAAAAAACAAGATCCTGCCGGCGGAGTTCAAACAGGCTGCTGTGGCCGAGCCGCTACTATTTAACAAGCAATTCTACTATATGACGGAAGTAGACCCGGAACTGGCACTTGGCGCCGATGCGGTGGATCACATTGTTGACTATTTCAAAGCAGGGAAACCTGTGAATGATCTTTTCAGGAAAGCGTTGAAGGGTAATGTCTTGTTCTGAAGAAAAAGACGGACCATCCCGGCTTTCGAACGTAGAGCGTACCGTCTGGAACCTCCCTTCTATTGTTTAAGTAATTATGTCTGGGATTTGCCCCATATTGACTTCAGGCCTTTCCGTGAAGGGGTAAATGTAGCAGAAACAAAAGAGAAGGAAGACGAGGCCATGGCCAACGTCCAGGTCCTCGCATTCAAACTAAAGGACAAATCATCAGGTGAATTGATAGAGGTATCCTATAGTGATTATCTCGCGGGTATTTCCTCCCAATACAGTCCTGAAAAATACGAAGTGGCTGAACAGATCAAGTCTGATCCAGAGATCGAAGCAACCAAGATCAGCGACTTTGAATTCCTGGATGCAGAGGGTAATGATATGACGGATGATTTTCTTCAGGACCCCGGATACAAATTGCTACTGGTAGGGCACAAACTTAAATATGATGTCGAACCCATATTGGTAAAGG
>SBHD01000397.1 GCA_006226345.1 Bacteroidota bacterium
GACGTCACCGAAGTCCGAAAGAACGACTCCGTCTGTGCCAAAGTCAGGGTCATAACTCCCGTCTTCCAACAGCCCAATCAGGACCACATTGTAATTGCTTCCCTTACGGGAGTTTCCCACTGCCACCACTTTGTTATCCGGCTGAACCAAAACAGAAGTTAAAACATCTGTACCGCCCGAATTAAAATCGGCCAGGAAAACTCCATTATTTCCAAAGGTAGAATCGATCATTCCGGCCTGGGCCCAAAGCCCGATGGTCAGAAAGAGCAGGAGGCCGGCCAGGCAGGTACGTACATTTTTTTGCGTGTATGGGTATTTCATTGTTTGATTTCTTTAGTTTGATCAGATATAGTATTGCTAATTACTTCACCACCCTTATACAAACCTGACCCTGTGGCGAGCCAATCTGAACCAGGTAAAATCCCGAAGGCAATGCGTTGGGAATCGCGATCGGCTGTTGATAGCTGCCGGGCGCCTGCCACTGATCCTGAACAAAAGTCTGAATCGGCCTGCCGGTAGCATCTAGCAGGCGGATTGTGATCGGCTGCCCTTCTTCGATCTCATAACCCAGCACCGCCTGATCGACAATGGGGTTTGGGTACACCAGTACCTCCTGCACGGGGCTTTCAAAATTCAGAGTACCTACCTGCAGGTCGTTGAGATATTTCACCAGTACAAAGTCGTAAAGTGTATTGACGCCATGGTTACCATAACCAGCCGCAATCAGACTTCCATCCGGGGTAGTGGCCAATGAATAGATGTCGCTTTCAGCGCCAGTAACTTGGTGCTTTACAAACCCATTATTCCCAAACGTGGTGTCGATGCTGCCATCCGGGTTAATTCTTCCCACCAAAAACTTATATGACAATGTGGTGTTCCCCCCTATCACTAACTTGCCGTCCGGCGTCACCAATCCGGACCTGAGGCTTCTGCAATCAATCGCCTGATCAAGTATCAGCTTTCCGGTACCGTTAAAAGTACTGTCCGGTGTGCCATTCGCAAGGTACCTGGATACTCTGTGATTTTGATTCCCCCCCAGCGCACGAATAACAACGACAATCCTTCCATCAGGCATTAAGCCCACCCACCGGAGCAACCCGGGTTTGTTACTGAGGGTGTCCACCACTATTCCGCCTGATCCAAAGCCTGTATCTAAGGTGCCGTCTGGATGATACCGGACGAGGCAGGGGGTGTATTCAGGATGAACCGAAGTGTATCCACCGGCCAGCACCTTTCCATCGGCCTGGACGACCAGGCTGGTAATTTCATCGTCGCCCGGCCCGATTTTAGTGAACACCTTTCCCTGATTGCCGAAAGTGGTATCCAGGGATCCGTCGCTGTTAAACCGGGCAAGCGCAAACTTATAATCGTCCGGGTCATTTGGATCATAGCCGGTTCCCCCGGTCACAATCTTGCCGTCGGCTTGCAGGGCAATGGCATTAGCATAGTCCTCATCATTGAAAAAATCGGTATACACGATCCCATTAGTACCAAAGGATTGGTCCGGGGAACCATCCGGAAGGTAGCGGGCTGTCATGAAATCGCCATCATTGCCATACCCGGTCGCGACAATATTTTGGTCCTGGTCCAGCGCTGCTGCATAGAATTCTGAATCGACGTCACCGAAGTCCGAAAGAACGACTCCGTCTGTGCCAAAGTCTGGGTCATAATTCCCGTCCTCCAACAGCCTTATCAAGACTACACTGTACATATTTAAACTTCTCGAGTTTCCCACAGCAACCACCTTGCCATCGAGCTGAACCATGACCGAACAAATTCGATCTGATCCGCCCGAGTTGAAATCGGACAGGAAAACGCCATTATTTCCAAAGGTGGAATCGATCATTCCGGCCTGGGCAAAAAGGCTGCCGGCTAAAATGAGCAGAAAGCAGGTCAGGCAGAAGATTACGTTTATTTGAGCGTATGGATATTTCATTGCTAGAATGGATCTATGATATTATTTCTATAGGTGTAGTGCTACGATAGTTGTTCTACTTCAGAACCTTGATAGTCATCTGCCCGTTCGGCGAGCTTATTTGAAGCAAGTACAATCCTGACGGCAATGCATCCGGTAAAGTTATCGGCTGCTGATAGCTGCCGGGGGCCTGCCACTGGTCCTGCACAAAAACATCTATAGGCTTGCCGGCAAGATCAAGCAGGCGAATAGTGATCCGCTGTTCCGCTTCAAGATCGTACCGTAACATTGCCATGTCGACAATGGGATTGGGGTACACCAGTACCTCCTTGGCAGGGCTTTCAAAATTCAGAGTCCCTACCTGCAGGTCGTTGAGATATTTCACTATAGTAAAATCGGGACTGCCCCCATCGCTTCCGCTACCAACTGCAATCAGATTGCCATCCGGAGTGGAGGCCATTGCAGTAACATCACTTCCCCCAAAAGTAACCCCCCGCGTTAGAAACCCATTTTCCCCAAAAGTGGTGTCTACAGTGCCGTCCGGGTTTATTCTGCCCACCAAAAAATTACTTGAATTTGAAGGCAACCTGCCGCTGCCCCCTACCGCGATCCTGCCGTCGGCAGTAACTACACCCGAGACGAGACCCGTGCTCATAACTGATTGATCGAGAATCAATTCCCCCGTGCCGTTAAAAGAGGGGTCGGGGCTACCATCCCGATGGTACCTGGCAATCCGGTAGGATGGATCGGCGCGCCCGACAGTAATGATCTTCCCATCGGGGGCAAGGCCTATCCACCGGGCATTGCTGTGTCCACTATTGAAACTTTCCACTACAAAACCGCCCGATCCAAAGGAGGTATCCAGGGTGCCATCCGGATTATAGCGGGCCATACAGGGCTGCAAATAAGGGTCACCTTCGGTCTCTCCACCGACCAGCAGCTTGCCGTCCGCCTGGATCACAATGCCCCATACTTCATCCCAGCCAGGCCCGATTGCGGTGAGTACCTTACCCTGGTCCCCGAAAGTAGTATCCGGAGATCCGTTGCTATTATACCGGATCAAAGCAAAGTCAGCGCCTCCCGGGTGATCCGGATCCGCACTGCTGCCCGCGACCACGATCTTGCCGTCGGGCTGCAGGACCAGCGCCTTGGCATAATCGAAATCGTTTTGAAAATCGGTAAAGACAATTCCGTTTGAGCCAAAGGATTCGTCCGGCGATCCATCCGGAAGGTAGCGGACTGTCGCGAAATCACCGCCATTGCTGTATCCGCCCACGATGATGTTCTGGTGCTCGTCCAGAGCAGCTGCATAAAATCTATCGTCGCTTCCGAGATCCGAAAGAACGATCCCGGCGGTGCCAAAGTCGGGGTCCAGACTGCCATTTACCAGGAGCCTGATCAAGGCTAGGTTTTTATTGCCACTCTTTTCAGAATATCCTGCTACCACC
This sequence comes from Bacteroidota bacterium, assembly GCA_006226345.1. Classification (GTDB taxonomy): domain Bacteria; phylum Bacteroidota; class Bacteroidia; order Chitinophagales; family Saprospiraceae; genus M3007. The sequence goes on from SBHD01000397.1 coordinate 3,364, forward strand.
ACTTTGCCGTCCGACTGAACTAAGACTGACTTCGCATAGTCTGAACTGCCCGTATCAATATCGGCCAGGACAACCCCATTAGTACCATAAGTGGAATCTATCAATCCGGGCTGGGCCCAAAGACAAGCAGCCCAACAGAACAGGAAGCCGGTCAGGCAGGCGATTACATTATTTTGTTTGTATAGATATTTCATTGTTTGAATTTTTCAAGTGTTTGTTGCTTGCCGTTAATTTGGCGACAATGGCGAGCAGGCCGATTGCATTCTGTTTTAGCCCAATAACCGACCTGTTCCTTCACTTGCGCTCAAGTAAAATACGGCCAGCTAATGCGTGATCGCCGCTTTCCCAAACCATACACTGCATGGTATTTGCTCCAGTAATCGTACACTTGTATATGGTGTTATCGCCAACATCGGTCATCAATACTGACTTCCCGTCCCAATCAATCACACCCAGCAATGGAAGTGCCGTTTTGGGCAGTGAATCGGAACCATGGCGTCCGGGATGGCCCTGACTTTTAGGAATTAAAGATTGGTACACTTCAAAGACCGCACCTTTCTGACCTTTAATTTCTATTTGGGCAGTTTCATAATCTTCAGGAATATTACTGATCTGCTTATTCCAGTAAATTATCCGACCTTCGGTATTAACCCATTTGCCTTCCAGGTTTGGAATGGGTACCGTCGTATTTTGTGGATCAGCTGCGCCTTGGGGCTTGTCGACGCATTGGCTAAATGCCAGGGAAATAAAAAAGAGGCTTGACAGCAGTGTAAGATTTCTAGCAACCATGTTGAATAGTTTTGTTAATCAGGTATGAAATGTACTCGCATTGATGCACCTGCAAATCTACCGGTCGTCCGAAATCAAGACTCGCACTATTGTTTTAGTTTCTTGGACTATTGTTTAAGTGGACGATCTTGAAATAAAAAATGCTCCGGCACAGGGTAAAGTCCCATGCCGGAGCATTTAAGAGCACGTTCAAGTTTTCATGCTCCAATCTCTCTGACAAGATTCGAAATAACTCCAGTCCTTATTCCTGGATCCGGAACTGCTGCGCAGCCGATCCGTAGC
>SBHD01000195.1 GCA_006226345.1 Bacteroidota bacterium
AAGATGATCCAGACGAAGTAGGTCGAAATTTAATTTCGACATCTGTCCAGGCGAAGTTTTACTTCGCCACCAGGAACGGGCAGCCGGCACCAGCCGGCTGCCCGTTCCTGGTGGACGCCCTTTCAAATGACTTGGTCCACCGGGTCAGGCCGGCATTAATCAGATATGGCATGCACCGTCATTGTAACCGTCGCCCGGTTCCCTGCTCCCTCCAGCAGAAGGTTAAAATTCAACATGCTCTTTATAATCGCCCAAGACACTGTATTTTCACCGCGCTTTGTTCAATATGGTTAATTCATACCGGCGGATGATCGGCATGTTTGCCGGAAACGCCCGTTGACCTGACCTTGGCCCGTTGAATGCGTTTGACTACTTATCCATAGTTTCTCCAATATGAGTGAAAAGACATTTAAAGAAGAAGCACTTCATTACCACGCCAAAGGCCGGCCGGGTAAAATTGAGGTAATCCCGACCAAAGAAACTGCCAACCAGCGCGACCTCTCCCTAGCCTACTCTCCTGGTGTAGCCGAGCCCTGCCTGGTCATAGCCGAAAACCCGGAAGCCGTATACAAGTATACAGCCAAGGGCAACCTGGTTGCTGTGATCAGTAACGGCACTGCCGTGCTTGGCCTTGGTGATATCGGCGCGGCTGCCGGCAAGCCGGTAATGGAGGGCAAGGGGTTGCTGTTTAAAATATACGCTGACATAGACTGCTTTGACCTGGAGCTCAATACCAAGGATGTAGACGAGTTTGTTCGAACGGTAAAAATCCTGGAGCCAACGTTTGGCGGGGTCAACCTGGAAGATATCTCTGCACCTGAATGCTTTGAGATCGAAGAGCGCCTGAAACAAGAACTGAGCATCCCGATTATGCACGATGATCAGCATGGTACGGCCATCATCAGTGCCGCTGCCCTGTTAAATGCGCTCGAACTGGTCGGTAAGGACATCAGTAAGGTCAAAATCGTGATCAATGGAGCCGGCGCTTCCGCTATATCCTGTACCCGGTTGTACTGTGCCCTCGGCGCCAGTAGCGAAAACGTCTTTATGTTCGATAGCAAGGGCCTCTTGCATCCTACCCGTGATAACCTGGACGGCAAGAAAAGCGAATTTGTGAACGAACGACATGACCCTGAAACTACGCTGGCAGAAGCGCTGATCGGTGCGGATGTGTTTGTTGGCCTGTCAAAAGGTAATGTCCTCAACGGCGAAATGGTGAAGCAGATGGCACGTGATTGCATTGTATTTGCCATGGCCAACCCCAATCCGGAGATCAGTTATGACGAAGCGACAGCTGCCCGGGAGGATATCATCATGGCCACCGGCCGTTCGGACTATCCCAACCAGGTGAATAATGTGCTTGGCTTCCCGTATATCTTCCGGGGGGCGCTGGACGTGCGGGCAACGGCGATCAATGAAGAAATGAAACTCGCAGCGGTGCGGGCGCTTGCCGATCTGGCAAAAAAACCGGTTCCGGATATTGTGAATCTGGCCTACGATAATGTCAACCTGGTTTATGGTCGCGATTACATCATCCCCAAACCGGTAGATCCGCGGTTGCTCACTACGGTAGCACCGGCAGTTGCCCGCGCGGCTATGGAGTCCGGACTGGCTGAGCAGCCCATCACCGACTGGGATGCCTATGAACTGCAATTGTCCAAACGACTGGGGTTAGACAACAACCTGACCCGGGTGATCCTGACCAAAGCCAAGCAAAAACCCAAGCGTGTGGTCTTTGCCGATGCTGAAAATGTGTCCGTACTGAAGGCTGTTCAAGTAGTGATAGATGAAGGGATCGCCAAACCTATCCTGTTGGGTAATGTGGACCGAATCCGGGACCTCATGGAAGAACATTCCATTGAATTGGATGGTGTGCCGATTATCGATCCCAAACGGCCGGCAAGCCCGGAAGAGGTCCAACGCCTGGTCCGGTACTCTCATCTGCTGTATGAAAAACGGCAACGTAAAGGCTTCCTGTTTGATGAAGCCCGGCGGATCATAAAGCACCGCAACTATTTTGGAGCGATCATGGTAGAAGCAGGGGAAGCGGATAGTATGATCAGTGGTCTGTCGCGCAACTATCCGGATACGATCCGGCCGGCGCTACGGGTCATCGGGCCGGATAAGGGCGTTAAACGCGTATCGGGTATGTATATCCTGATGAGCCGCTTCGGGCCACTCTTCCTGGCTGACACCACAATCAATATGGATCCGACAGCGGAAGAGATCGTAGAGATCGCTGAACTGACCGCCCGGCAGGTAGCCAAATTTAACATTAAGCCCCGGATTGCCATGCTGACCTATTCCAATTTCGGGTCGGTGTCGGAAGGGGTTGCCGCAAACAAAATGCGTCGCGCCACGGCTATCCTCCGGGAGAAACACCCCGACATGATCATCGACGGTGAGATGCAGGCACACCTGGCCTTCAACCCTGAACTACTGAAGCAACTATATCCCTTCAGCGCTCTGGCGGATAAGGCAGCCAATACCCTGATCTTCCCGAACCTCTCCTCTTCCAATATTGCCTACAACCTTGTTCGGGCGGTGGCCGGAATTGAGATCATTGGTCCGATCATTATGGGCTTGAAAAAACCGGTCCATGTGTTGCAAATGGGGGCCTCGGTACGCGAGATCGTCGACATGGTTGCCATAGCAGTAGTGGATGCACAGCACCACCCGTAGGTCGAAATTAAATTTCGACTTTGTACAGCGGAAATTGTATTTCCGCTCTAAATAAACCAATACACACATAAAAACCCGCTTCTGCCTGTGAATGGCAGAGGCGGGTTTTTTATACGCTGCGGAAATTCAATTTCCGCTGTACAAAGTCGAAAAATATTTTCGACCTACAACGCAACCATGACAGCATAATGCCCGTGAAGTTTAATATCGGACGCTAACCCAGCACACCGTGACACAAAGACGTTGGTACAACTGCCTTAAACAGCCTTCCTTCGCCTGGCCTTAAACCAATTTGTAGAACAACAAGTAGAACCGGCTTTCATCAGCTGATGGATTTAATGCTGTGTTATGAAGTATTAAATCAGCCTGTTCTGTGAACTTTTCACGAGTAGTTTTTCCGATAACTATTCAGGGTAAACCCTGGCCTGGAATAGCCAGCGTCGGGGTTGCCCTTTTTATTGGTGGAGGGTGCTGCAATATTAAAGCTGTAATGTCCGCTTTTGGATGCGGAAATACAATTTCCGCCAGACAAAGTCGAAATGCAATTTCGACCTACATGGGATAGCGGATCTCTTCCACCATTTCCCGGACGTGTGCCGGTGGCGGCGGGAACAATGCTCCGATTCCAATAGTAACGGCAAAATTGAGGAGCATCCCAACTGCTCCAATACCCTGCGGCGTTATATCTAGCCAGTATCCGTTTGCCTTCCCTCCCAGAAACTGGTAGTAGACAATATAGGATACCGAGAACACCAGCCCGGCAAGCATCCCGGCTATGGCGCCTTCGCGGTTGGTGCGTTTCCGGAAAATGCCCAGCACGATTACCGGGAAAAATACCGAGGCGGCAATGCTGAACGCCAGGGCAATTGTTTCAATGATAAAACTAGGTGGATGCATTCCGAAATAGATACCAATGGCGACAGCCCCGGCTGCGCAGATACGGGCGATCTGCAGTTCCCGGGTTTCGGTCAGGTCCGGCCATATCTGTTTTTTGAGCAGATCATGCGAAACTGCCGTTGAAATAACCAGCAACAGTCCGGCTGCGGTGGATAAAGCGGCTGCCAGGGTTCCGGCAGCGACCAGGGCAACTACCCAGTTGGATAACCGGGCAATTTCCGGGATGGCCAGGAAGATGATATCGTTGTCGATCCGAAGCTCATTTTGCGGGCCGGATACGTGCTGAATGATCCCGTCACCATTCAGGTCGGTAAATTGAAGCAGACCGATCTTTTCCCAGGTGGTAAACCAGCCGGGTACATCAGTATAGGCCAGGTGGTTGACCGCTTCCAGGATATACGCCCGCGAAAACGCCGCCGCCGGTGGCATGCAGAGAAAGACGATACCGATAAATAAGAGGGTATAAAAAACCGATGTGCGTACATCCTGCATGCGTGGAACGGTGAAAAAACGCACTACAATATGTGGCATACTGGCAGTGCCAAACATCAATGTCAGTCCGATGCATACCAGTTCGATAGTCGGTTTACCTTGGGTGGTAAAGGCTTTAAAGCCAAACTCCTGGCTCAGGCCATCCAGTTTGTCCAGCATATACATACTGCCATCGGCAGTTTTGCCACCCCAGCCCAGAAAGGGTACCGGGTTGTGGGTAAGCAGGATCGACATGAAGATGATAGGCGTCAGAAAGGCAAAAGCCAGTACGCAAAACTGTGCGACTTGTGTATAGGTGATACCTTTCATGCCACCCAGTACTGCGTAAATGAGTACGATCAAAGCACCTATTACTACTCCGGTATTGATCTCCACCTCTAAAAACCGGGAAAACACCACACCAACGCCCCGCATCTGTCCGGCCAGATAGGTCAGCGATACGAACAGCGCACAGACGATCGCTACCGTTCGCGCTGTATTGGAATAATAGCGGTCGCCGATAAAGTCGATCATGGTAAACCGGCCAAACCGGCGCAGATATGGCGCGATCAGCATGCCCAGCAGCACAAATCCACCCGGAGGGCCGATGAGATAGACCGCGGCATCATACCCCTGTGTAGCGATGATACCGGGCACCGACAACATGGCTGCCACCGACATAAAGTCTGCAGCAGTGGCCAAACCATTAGCTAAGGGCGAAACGCCTCCCCCCGCCACGTAAAAATCTTTGGTTGAACTGACCCTGCTTTTCCAGGCGATTACGGTGTAGAGTAAAAAGGACGTCCCGACAAACAAAAAAATAAGGGTAGTGGTATCCATGTATTCCAGGTATAGGTCAAGAAAAAATCAGGCTTCCCGGGAGGAACTCAAGGCGTGTCCGTTCCTTGCCGGTCGCCGGGCTGGAGGTATTTGCGCTCCAGGTATCGCATGCGGCGTGCATAGAGCAGTGCCAGTAACGGAAACAGGAGGAAGGCGCCCTGGAAGGCCATCCAGAACCCCAACGGGAAACCGGCTATCCGGAACGCATTGAGTGTGTCGACCAGCAATACCGGCAGACCGATCCCGACGGCAAACCAAAGGACCAGCAGGCCGGCGAGCAGGCGAAGGTGTGCTTTCCAATAAGCTGCTTTATCAGGCATATGCAGTGTGTTTTAGAGGCAGGTTAACTCAAAAGTATCCTATCCAATTAAAATAAACAGGGCGCTACCGGCTGTCAGCAGGAGGATGAGACTGCGATATTGATCGTCCCGCACCCCCTTCAAGAACCGGATTCCGGCCCATAAGCCTATAATCTCGGCGGGCAGCAACCGGAGGTTGAGCTGAAGGGTGTCGGGGGAGATCGTTTCCCAGACAAAAATATGAAAGGGGAGCTTGAAGGTGTTAATGATCAGGAAAAGCCAGGCCGCTGTGCCGATGAAATGATTTTTCGGCAGGCGCATGGTCAGAAAGAAAATATTGGAAAATGCCCCGGCCAGGTTACCGATCATGGTCGTGAAGCCGGCAGAAAGGCCCATCAGCCCGGCAAACCACCATTGATCGGGCACGGCCTCGGATTTCCGGCGGTCCCACCAGTACATCATCACCACACTCAGAAGGATGATCACTGCCATGCCCCGCTTGAAGACCGCTTCGGGAAGGTCTTTTCCCAGCCAGACTCCCAGCAGCACGCCCGCCATCATCCAGGGCAACAGTCGTCGTAAGTAGATCCACTGGGCATGCCGGTTGTAATAGGATACGGCAAATACGTCGCCGACCAGTAAAAGCGGCATCAGGATCCCGGTCGATGCTTTTCCGCCGAATAACAGCGCCAGGATGGCTACGATCAGAATGGCAATGCCTTTTATCCCGGATTTGGCCAACCCGACCACAAAAGCCGCCAGCCACGCGAGGGCCCATTGTTCCCAGGTCAAGTCATAGGCAAGGTTGGTCTCAAACATAAAATCGGGACATTTTCAGCGCCGGACTGTTTCCGGTTGCTGTTCAATTTGGTATAAGTACCGGTGTTGGCGATATTCGTGCCGGCGTGCGCGGACACATACCACACTTTCTCCCGTAAAAGTATTAAAGAACCATGGCTAAACAATTTGCCTCCCAGGCTGATCTGACTGAAAAGAATATTTCCTTTGTTGAACTGGCGCCGGGAGTATATGGCTACACGGCTGAGGGCGACCCCAACAGCGGCGTGGTCATCGGTTCGGAAGGCGTGCTGGTGATCGAGGCACAGGCCACACCACTGATGGCCCGGGCAGTGATCGAACAGATCCGGAAAGTAACCGATAAACCGATCCATTACCTGGTGCTGACACATTACCACGCCGTGCGGGTGCTCGGGGCCAGTGCCTATGGCGCCCGTGCGATCATCGCCTCCCAAAAGACCCTGGAAATGATCGAAGAGCGCGGGCAGCAGGATTGGGCTTCCGAACTCCAGCGTTTCCCCCGCCTGTTTCGGGGGGCGGATACGATCCCCGGCCTGACCTGGCCTACCATGACCTTCGAACGCCGCCTGACGCTCGACCTGGGCAACCGAAAGGTCGAGATCCTGCATGTGGGCGAGGGGCATACACGAGGCGATACCATCGTATGGCTTCCGGAAGACCGGGTTCTGTTCGCCGGTGACCTCGTGGAATACGGCGCCACTCCTTATTGCGGCGATGCCCAGCTAAAAAACTGGGGTCCCACGCTACAGGTCCTGAGTGCCCTGAAGCCACAGGCCCTGGTTCCCGGACGTGGGAATGCCCTGACAAGCGCAGAAACCTGCCAGGAAGCGATATTTGGTACCTTCCGGTACACCCAGATGCTGTATCAGGAAGCCTTGATGAGCGTAACACGCGGCGCATCCCTCAAACAGTGCTATGACCAACTGAAAGCCCGGATGACCCCGGAATTTGGCCACTGGGTGATATTCGAGCACTGCATGCCCTTCAATGTAGCCCGGGCCTATGACGAAGCCAGCGGTATCGAACATCCCCGGATTTGGACAGATCAGCGGGATATGGAAATGTGGGAAGCCCTGGAGAAATGAAAAATGTAACCTATAAATCTCTAATGGGAAAAGGGTGGTACGGTTCCTGCTGGTTATTTATTGCACCTGATATTTCCTGATCTTGTTTCTTCTGCCTATGCAACACATAACGCCTTCGACGTATCAAAATCCTGAATTCCCGTACGCCCGGTCTGCCGATCAGGACGCCCCCAGGCCGGTCCGGCACCGGGTCGTGGTCGTAGGTGCCGGCCCTACCGGCCTTGTGGCCGCCCTGGACCTGGCCAGCCAGCAGATTCCTTGTGTGGTGTTGTGTAAAAACCATACGGTTAGCATCGGCAGTCGGGCAATCTGTTTTTCTAAGCGAACCCTGGAGATCATTGACCGGGTCTGTCCGGCAGCAGCCAAACGTATGCTGGAAAAGGGCGTTACCTGGAATACCGGAAAGGTCTTCTACCAGGAACGGCAGGTGTATACGTTCAACCTGTTGCCGGAACCGGGACATAAGATCCCTGCTTTTATCAATCTCCAGCAGTATTATTTTGAAGAGTACCTGATCGATGCTATACAGGCAAATCCCCTGATCGACCTGCGCTGGCAGCATGAACTGACCGATGTTTCCCAGGATGCTGCGGGTGTATACCTGAACATACAAACCCCTGAAGGTACCTATGCCCTGGAAGCGGAGTACCTGCTCGCCTGCGATGGTGTGCACAGCCGGACCCGGGAGGCCCTGAGTATCCCTTTTGCCGGAGAGCGGTTTGAGGAAAACTTTCTTATAGCGGATATCGTCATGGAAAATGAATTTCCATCCGAACGCTGGTTCTGGTTCGACCCGCCATTTAATCCCGGCAACTCGGCCTTGCTGCACAAACAGCCGGACAACGTCTGGCGTATCGACCTGCAATTAGGCTGGGATATCGACCGTGAAAAAGAACTGGACCCGGACCGGATCCGGGACCGGATCCGCCGGATGTTGGGACCCGGTGTGGAGTTCGAACTGGAATGGACGAGCATTTACCAGTTTCGCTGTATGCGTATCCCGAATTTTGTCGTGCAGCGGGTGTTGTTCGCCGGAGACAGTGCCCACCTGGTGTCGCCCTACGGAGCCCGCGGCGCTAATGGCGGCATTCAGGATGTGGATAACCTCGTCTGGAAACTGGCCCTCGTGCTGAAAGGGGAAGCGCCGGCCTCGTTGCTGCACAGCTACCAGGAAGAGCGGAGCCCGGCTGCGGATGAAAATATCCGGCATTCTACCCAGGCTACTGACTTTATTACGCCAAAATCCGAGATCAGCCGGATGTTCAGAAATGCGGCCCTGGAGTTGGCCGAAATTGACGAGGTGGTGAAAAAGATGATCAATAGCGGCCGGTTGTCCAATGCCTTTAAATACCTGAATAGTACCCTTACCACTTCTGACCTGGGCGACTGGGCCGGTTCCGTTCAGCCGGGCTATCCGGCGAAAGACGTACCGCTTGACCGCTCCGGTAAAACGATCTGGCTTAGCGACCTGCTGGGAGACCGGTTCGTACTGGCCTGCTTTGATGGTCCTGCCGGCTGGCCTTCGGGTTTTGACAAACTTGCCGGGGCGCCTGTTCTGTTGGATATCCGGCCCGCCGGTGCCGACCTGGAAGAAGCCTGTACAGACCGGGATGGCCTGTTCGCAGAACGGTACGGGGCACTGCCCGGCAACTGGTATCTGTTTCGTCCGGACGGTCACCTGGCAGCCCGGGGACGAACATCCGACCCAAAGGCGGTGCAGGATGCGCTTGATCGCAGCCGGGGGCTGGCCAATAATGGTATACGGACAACAGTGTCAGATAAGCAACCGGACTATCCGTTTGACGATGCCTATAATATGCTCCTGGAGGCCCATGCCGGCCTGAGTCTGGAACAAAGCCATCAGCTAAACACCCGGCTCATCCTGCTTATGCTGGAGCAGTTGGGCGATAAGCACAACCTGATCGGGCTGTTGGCCCGGGCTCAGGGTGGTGGCGCAAAATATTTTGATTGATTCGGATACTATCAATCATAGTTTTTCAGGTCAGTGGTTATTATGTGTATTCATTTTAAATAAGAGCAATAGGTGAAATAAAATTGCGCTGAGTTTCCTATTTTAGGCGATCGTTTTAATCCGGTTAATTCCAGTACAATCTGGAAGTCATAGAGTTCGCCCTGCTTTTCATGTCCAATCTTATTGTGTCTATCCCGTAACAGTAGCCGGTCGTTTATCGATGTGGTACTGTATTGTTCATTTTATTGGCCATATCATGAAAAGATATCTTACCCATTCCCTGGGCAGCATGCTGCTTGCCACCCTGCTTTCCTTCGTTCCTGGTGTACTTCATGCCCAAAATGGGGCTAAAGTCTATGAGGGCGCCGAAGCCGCCAGGCAGGTGCCGAAAGCCCGTTATGTCCGGATAAACAGCAATACCCGTTTCCCGGCACGTGTAACGTTTCAGGACGATCAGCCGGTTCGCCGGCAAAACTTTACTTCGTGGTTCCGGACTACCTTCAAGGCCAGTTCAGACCTTGATCTGCGTTCGCTTAAAAGTAACCAGGATGATCTCGGAAATACCCACTACAGGTACGTACAAACATATCAGGGTATTCCGGTGGACATGACCTGGCTTATCGTACACACAAAAGGGGATCAGGTATATTCCTTTAACGGTCATATGGTGGATGTAAACCCGCTGAGTACTACTGCGGGTATTTCGGAGGAACAGGCACTCACAATTGCCAAACAGATCGTAGGTGCTGCACGGTATAAATGGGAAGACCCTAAGGAGGAGGAAATGCTAAAAGAGAGGACAAATGATCCGAATGCCACGTACTTCCCACAGGGCGAACTGTTATTCGTGCATGAAAGTGGCGATGTGCGTCCTGCAAGTGGTAATTATGTTTTGGCCTGGAAATTCGACATCCATGAGGTCAGCAGCGTACTGGACCAAACCATCTACATCCATGCCGGCACAGGGCAGGTAATTAAATCAATACCCTTGGTGATTAATTGCGATCCGGGCACTGCAGCGACGACCTGGAATGGTAGTCAGACCATTCAAACTGATTATGTCCCCGGTGATAATAACTATATCCTGCTGGATGATTGTCCGGGACATGGTACCATCAGGACTGTACAGGAAGCGGGTCTTGCGGATTACACGGATGCCGACAATGTGTGGAATGCTGCAGGCCAGACAGGGCCGGCAACTACACATTATCATGCGCGTAAAACCATGGACTATTTCCAGACGATTCACAGCCGGAATAGCTATGATAATGCCGGCGCCGGCATCCAACTCCGCCACCGGGCCAACACGGCTAATGCTTATTATGCCGGAGCCGGGGTCATTATTATTGGAGCCGATGCATTGGATGCCAATTATTACAACACCCTGGATGTAGTGGCACACGAATTCACCCACGGGGTGATCGATTTTGAGGCTAACCTTGTCTATCAGGGAGAACCAGGTGCACTAAACGAATCTTTTGCCGATATTTTGGGAGAAACCTGCGAACGTTGGGCTGAGAATAATATGAATGTCGACTGGCTGCATCGCGAGGATTACTACAACGGCAACAACCGGAGCTTCATAAACCCGAATGATAAAAATGATCCGGATACCTATGACGGCACCTACTGGGCTCCTACTTGTAATGGTTGTGGCGATGCAGGGGGCGTTCATACAAACTCGGGTGTACAGAACCACTGGTTTTACCTGCTGACGGTTGGTAAGAACGGTACAAATGACAACGGAGACAACTATTCCGTAAGTGGAATTGGCTTGGTCAAAGCCCGGACGATCACATACGACAACCTGACCAATGAACTTGGTGTAAACAGCGATTATGCCGATGCCAGGGACGGTGCCATTGCAGCTGCAGAGGCTCGTTACGGGATATGCTCCAATGAAGTGTTGCAGGTAAAAAATGCCTGGTTTGCTGTTGGCGTCGGTGCAGACGGGCAGGCGATCAACGGCCTGGAAGGCAAGTCGATCACATTCTCTCCGGATTACTGCCAGGAGGACCCGGGTCCGGTAATCGGGCTCAACAGCTCAGATGCCAAACACAACTATCAGCTGAAGACCATCGGAGGCGCTAACCTGGGCTCCCCGGTACCCGGAACGGGTTCTGCCATTTATTTTGGCATCTATCCGAATGGCACGTATAAAGTCGTTGTAACGGATGCCAGCTGTACCGGTTCTATAACAGCTACGTCATCCAGTACGCGAGGGAATTGTACCGTAACTGTCCCGAGTTTCTGCAGTTCCTGCGGTGATGGCAATCAGATCCCCGTCTCTTTAAAGACAAATGCGCCGGCTGGCCAGACCTGGACGGTGAAGGCTCGTACGGGCCTGTACCTGCCGTTTAATCCTTATCCGCTCGTACCCTTGAATACACCTCTCCCGTATATCGGTGGGAATATGTATAAACTGGATGCTTCCAGAGCGTCGGACAAAGGTTTTTGGGTGAAGGTGACCAACGGATTTACTGATCTGGACGTAATGGTTGGCAATCCGTGGTAGAGGCGACTTAGAAGCCTAGCTCAAACAGATTCTTAGTTAGACAGTTCTTATAAACATAACCATCCCGGGTTTTTCAGTTTTGAAAAATTCGGGATTTTTTATTTGTTCCGGCAATAGGGCAGCTGGACTTGCAAAAGGCAAAACCCTGCCGGATATCCAGATTTGAATAAGGACCAGGGCCTGTCTGAAATTTCACGCTTGCCGCCTGTCTCGTCACCGGAATGACAGGTTTCTGCTGAAAGTATGTCCACAATCCGCAGAACCTTCCGACTTTTGCCGCACACCAACCTGTTTACCTGCCATGTTCCTGACCAAACAAGAGAAAACCGAACTCCGCTCTACGATTTTTCGCCACCTCGATGGTATTGCCACTGCCCCGACAGCATATGCTCTGCTGGAAAAAGGTGTTTTGGACTATCTCCTGGATAAAGGCGAGGTTTCGTTAAGCGAAGTTGCAGATGCGTTCAAAGCCAATGAAGGCTATTTGAATGTGGCGCTCCGGATCCTCAGTGCACAGGGCTGGCTGGAAGCGGATGTTGATAATGGCAAAAACGAAGTGCGCTACCGCACCAATGCCAACAGTGCTGTTGCATTCGGACTTTGTGCACTTTACCGGGATGTGGTGGACCTGATCCGGTTCTCCGGCCGGTTCCACAAGCGAAAGTTTGAGCGGGCGCCGTTCATGGTGCTGGAGAAGATCTTCCGGAAATACCGGGAAAACTACGGCATTGAATTCTCCGGGGATGCCAATGTCCGCCGTATCCAGGAGCAGGTGCTTAAACATATCGAGGGCATCATCATCGGTCCGACGATCGTGGCGCTGGGCATGGGCGGCATGTTCCACAAGTATTTTATGGAAGCCTCCTTCAAGCCCGAAGAATTTCATGAGGATGCCGAGAGTTTTGACAGGATCCTGGATTTCTTCAGCTTCCTCGGCTGGTTTGAAAAGAAAAGCACAACCTACCGGTTTACGGACAAAGGCTTGTTCTTTGCCCGCCGGGCCAGCGCATACGGGGTTACCGTGTCGTATATCCCGACCTTTCGTAACCTCGACGAACTCATTTTCGGCAATCCAAACGTACTCTGGGATGTGCCCAGGGGAGCCCCGGAAATGCATGTAGACCGGGAGATGAACGTTTGGGGTAGTGGCGGTGCGCATACCACCTATTTCAAAAAGATCGATGAGATCATCATCGACCTGTTCAATAAGCCCCTTGACCTCCAGCCCAAGGGCATCGTGGATATGGGCTGCGGCAACGGCGCCTTTCTGCAGCATATCTTCGAGGTGATCGACCAGCGTACCCTGCGCGGCGAAATGCTCGACGAGCATCCGTTGTTCCTGGTCGGTGCTGACTTCAATGAGGCTGCCCTGCGCGTCACCCGTGCCAACCTGACCAAGGCCGATATCTGGGCCAAGGTGATCTTTGGTGATATCGGGCGGCCCGATCTGCTGGCAAAGGACCTGCGCGAAGATTACGGGATCGAACTGCACGACCTGCTCAATGTGCGTACCTTCCTGGATCACAACCGGATGTGGGAAGAGCCGGATATGCAATCCCAACACGGTACCAGTGACTCCACCGGCGCCTATGCCTATCGCGGCCGGCGGCTCAGCAATACCGATGTGGAAAACAGCCTGCTGATGCACTTCAACCGCTGGGCGCCCTATGTACGGAAATTCGGCCTGCTGGTCATCGAACTCCACACCCTGCCGCCGGCACGTACGGCTGCCAATTTGGGGCGCACGGCTGCCACAGCCTATGATGCGACCCATGGTTTTTCGGATCAGTATATCCTGGAGGTGGATATCTTTCAGCGGATCGCGGCCGAGGCCGGATTGTTCCCGGATGCACACCATTTCCACCGGTTCCCCGATTCCGACCTGGCTACTGTGAGCATTAACCTGCTCAAATCAAGAGAAGTATAACGTTCAAAATGTGAAACTAAAAGATTCTAAGCGTGGAGGAGTTTTGCAAGCGTATTGCCGCCACCCCGGCAGATGTAAGGTTTCCTAATTAGTTTTACCTGTAATCTTTTGCCTTTTAAATTATGCAAGCGCACTTATCCGATCTCGCCCAGCAACTGGACGGCGAACTCCACACCGACGAACTCCACCGCCGCCTGTACGCGACCGACGCCTCAATCTATCGCGAACTGCCCCTGGCCGTGGCCTATCCAAAACACAAACAGGACATCCAGGCGCTGGTACGCTTTGCTGGTAAAAACGGTCTGTCCCTGATCCCTCGCTCGGCAGGCACTTCCCTGGCCGGGCAGTGCGTGGGCAGTGGTATCGTGGTCGATATCTCCCGGTATATGAACCAGGTACTGGAGATCAATGCGCAGGAAGGCTGGGTACGCCTGCAGCCGGGTGTGATCCGCGACGAACTAAACTTACTGTTGAAGCCACACGGCCTGTTCTTCGGGCCGAACACCTCGACGGCCAACCGCTGTATGCTGGGTGGGATGGTCGGTAACAATTCCTGTGGCACTACCTCCATCGTGTACGGCTCCACCCGCGACCATGTGCTGGCGCTCGATGTGGTGCTGAGTGACGGCTCGGAGGCACAGTTCTCGGCCATTTCCAAAACCGAATTTGAAAAAAAGCAAGAAGGCAACAGCCTGGAAGCCCGGCTTTACCGCCAGATAGCGGAAACGCTTGCCGGGGCCGAAACCCAGGCTGAGATCCGTCGCGAATTTCCCAAGCCCGGCATCCACCGCCGCAACACCGGATACGCCGTCGATCTATTGTTGGAAAGTGGTGTGTTTACCCCCGGTGGACCGGATTTTAATTTCTGCACCCTGCTTTGCGGTTCTGAAGGCACGCTGGCTTTTACCACGGAAATTAAGCTGCACGTCGACCCGTTGCCGGCCCCGCACGATGTTGTGCTTTGCGCACATTTCAGCAGCCTGTCGGAAAGCCTGGAGGCTGTAGTGGCGGCTATGCAACACCAGCCGACAGCCTGCGAGCTGATGGATAAACTTATTCTGGACTGCACCAAAGCAAACCGGGAGCAGTCCAAAAACCGCTTTTTTATCGAGGGCGATCCCGCAGCCGTGCTCATGATCGAATTTCGCGGCAACAGTCCGGAAGAGGCAGATCAAAAAGCCGAAGCCCTGATCACCGACCTGCAACAGCGTGGATTTGGTTATGCCTACCCTGTGGTACATGCTCCTAAAACCAACAGGGTGTGGGCCCTCCGCAGCGCCGGCCTGGGCGTGCTCTCCAACATGCCGGGAGAGGCAAAAGGTGTGGCCTGTATTGAGGACACTGCGGTGGAGGTAGCGGACCTGCCCGCTTACATTGGCGAGTTCGAGCAAATGATGGCCGGCTTTGGCCAGCGGTCGGTGTATTATGCCCACGCCGGCGCCGGGGAACTTCACCTGCGCCCTATCCTCAACCTGAAAAAAGCGTCCGACCAGCAGATGCTTCACCAGATCTGTGAAGCCTCGGCCCGCCTGGTGAAAAAATACGGGGGATCCCTGAGCGGGGAGCACGGCGACGGGCGCGTACGCGGCGAGTTTATCCCGCTGATGATCGGTGAAAAAAATTATGGGATCCTGCAGGCAATCAAACAGGCCTGGGATCCGCAAGGCACCTTTAATCCCGGGAAAATTGTGAATGCTCCGTCCATGAACACAGGCCTGCGCTATACGCCTGATCAGGTGCCCCGTTCATTTGACACGGTCCTGGAATTTCCCGAGGGAATACTGGCAGCCGCTGAAAAGTGCAACGGCTCGGGCGATTGCCGGCGACTCGATTTTGCCGGCGGCACCATGTGCCCCAGTTACCGGGCTACCCGGGCAGAAAAAGATTCCACCCGCGCCCGCGCCAATGCCCTGCGGGAATTCCTGACCCGCAGCCCGCGCAAGAATCCGTTCAGTCATGAGGAACTGTATGAGGTGATGGACCTGTGTCTGTCCTGCAAAGGCTGCACTTCCGAATGTCCTTCCAATGTGGATATGGCCGGCCTGAAAGCCGAATTTTTGCACCAGTATTACCAGAGCAAGGGCATTCCCTTCCGGGCAAAGATGTTTGCCCATATTGCCGACTGGAACCGCCGGGGCGCTGGCTTCCCGGCCCTGACCAATTTTTTTCTGCGTAACGGTCTTACCGGCGGCCTTCTGAAATCCTTGTTGGGCGTTGCGCCGAAACGCAGCCTGCCCTTGTTGTACCGGACTACGCTGCGGCGCTGGTTTGAACAACAATCCGGTCAGCTGCAGCCGGCGGCCCCTGAGAAAGGTCGGGTATACCTGTTTTGCGATGAGTTTACCAACTATAACGACACCGCCATTGGGATCAAAACGGTAGAATTGCTCACCCGGCTCGGGTACCGCGTCGAGATGCCGGAACATCCGGAAAGCGGCCGTGCAGCTATTTCCAAAGGCCTGCTGCCCAGAGCGCAGGAACTGGCCATCCGGAACGTAGCGATCTTTAAAGACCTGGTTTCGGAAGCAACACCCTTGATCGGTATCGAGCCCTCGGCAATTCTGAGTTTCCGGGACGAATATCCCAGGCTGGTACCGGAACCGGACCGGGCTGCTGCCAGGCAATTGGGCGAACAGGCCCTGCTGGTGGAAGAGTTCCTGGAGCGCGAGATCCGGAACGGAAAAATCTCCGCTGATGCTTTTACCAAAGGGCCTGCACATATCCTGTTGCATGGCCACTGCCATCAAAAGTCCCTGGCTGGTGTGGAAGCCTCTGCCTGGGTACTCGGTCTGCCGGAAAACTACACCGTAGAGGTGATCCCTTCCGGTTGCTGTGGCATGGCCGGCTCATTCGGGTACGAAAAGGAGCACTACGATGTCAGTATGAAGGTCGGCGAGTTAGTCCTCTTTCCTGCTGTTCGGCAGGCTGCAGCAGACGCCATTGTGGCAGCGCCGGGCACCTCCTGCCGCCATCAGATCCACGACGGTACCGGCCGCAAGGCCCTGCACCCGGTAGAGGTATTGTGGGAGGCGCTGGCATAAGGGAGGTATCGGTACTTCCGGGCAGTTGTACAACTTTTCAAATTTTTCTTTTCAAATGTCAAATTTGACTTTACAGAAGCTCCCCCCCGAGGGCACTCCTTTGTAGTTGTACGACCTTATCCAAAACCACGATAGGGTAGTACGCAGGCTGCCCTGGTTGGTCATTCAGGAGGCAAACCCTTTTACCCCTCCCATCTATATTCAAATAGCAAATTACTTACCCATGTTCTCCGGCTCCTTAAAAACGCTGTCGTCAATCGGCGTATTCAGGGTATATTTTCCGAAAACAAATTCGATCGAGCCTTTGGACCGGTCTGCGGTGCTGCCGGATGGCTTGGGCGTATTATTAATATCGGCAGCCAGTGCTTTGGGCACTTTGAACTTATTCATATCGATGCTGAAACACATCTTGTCCGGAAGCGCGTTTTGGGTGTAAAGCCCGTAGGTGTTCTCCACCGTAACCACGCCGTTGGTACGGGAGGTGATCTCCATTTTGACCGGGCAGCCGGAGCGGTCCCCGATCCAGACCTTGGCCAGCATGATATCGGGATCGTTGTTCGGGATCACGCTGATGATCCGGCACATTTCACCCCCGGCTTTTTCCCGGCCGTTCAGCACCGAGGTGTATTGCGTGGAGTCCCGGATCAGTTTGTACAGGTCAAACGGGTTGTCTTTGGGCAAAAAAGCAATACCGGTCAGTTTGATCCGGAATTTGGACGGTGCCTTGTAATACGCCACTCCCTTCATGTTTTCAATGCTGATCGAAGGCAGGTTGAACCGGACCTGCACATCGCTTTTAAAGGATTTTACGGTCGAAAAGCGCTGATGGGCTTTTTGCAGGATCTGGTTGGTGGTTTGTGCCTGCAGGCCGGCAACGGGCAGGAGCAACAGGAGGAACAGGATATTTTTCATTATTGTGTGATATCTTTTTTGTTGAAATAGACCAGGGTTATCGTCAGGAATGCGGCAATGTGCAGCATCAGAATACTCACCGACTGCACGATCTGCTCAACCGGAAGCGGCCGGTCAAACAGGTTGCGCCAGATGATCATGTGCGTGGTAAAAAGAAAGGGTTTGATCGTGTTGAATATGGGTATATCAAAAGTGCCGATAATCGTAAACAGCAAAATAATGCTCATCGTGATGATGATCGGAGCGATCGAGTTTTCGGCAAAAGCCGACAACAGAAAGGATAAGGCTACAACTACCGACAGGCTCAGAAACGCCAGGGCAAATGCGGAAAGAAAGCGCCAGGCTGTATCGGCGTCGCGTACGATCACCAGGGCATCACTTTTGAGTACTACCAGATCGCCGGCGCCGAAGATCAGCAGCGAGCCCACCCAGGCCAGAATACCCAGCCACAGGATCAGCAGAAACGTATACCCTTCCGCTGCAATGAACTTGGCCCAGACGATACGGCTCCTCGATACCGGCTTGGTCAGCAGCGACCGGATCGTTCCGCCGGCGATCTCGCCCGAAATGGCATCACCGGATACCAACGCAACCAGCAACGGCATTTGTATGATCAGGGTCTGCAGGATGATGAAACCAACCAGGTTGCCATTAAAATCCATACCCTCGATCTGGAAAGACTGGTTGAGTGACTGGATCAGGAAGTCCAGGTACGCCTGCCCGTCGGCGTATAGCGCCAGTTGGATCAGGACTACTATGGCAAATATGGCCGCAAACCCGATATAGGACCGGGGCTTGGTGGCGATCTTAAAGGATTCGATCTTAATTAACTCCAGCATCGGCAGGTGCGTTTTGGGTCAGGTTTAAAAAGAGATCTTCCAGTTTCTTGCGTGGGTAAAGGCCGTACACCGGAAAACCGCTTTCCACGATCCGGCGGTGTACTTCGGGTATGGCGCTCCGCCCGGTACGGATGGTCAGTTCGTGATCGTCGGTTGCCGTGACCACCAGGCCTGCCGACTGCAGAAAAAGCCTCAGTTCGGGCACCTGATCCGTTTCGATCGTGAGCAACATATCCTTTTCGGAAAACCAGTCGCGGGTAGTACCCTGTACCACGGTTTTGCCCTTGTCGATGATACAGAAGCTATCCGCAATGAGTTCGATCTCCGACAGGATATGCGAGGAAATGATGATCGTTTGGTTAAACTCCGTTTTGAGCTGCTGCAGGAGGTTGCGCAGGTCGATCATACCCTTGGGGTCGAGGCCGTTGGTCGGTTCGTCGAGGATGATCAGTTCGGGCTGGTGCAGCAGGGCCTGAGCAATTCCCAGTCGTTGTTTCATACCTTGGGAGAAGGTCTTGACGGCCTGTTTTTCCCAGCCTTGCAGACCAACCAGTTCGATCAGATCCTGCATGTCCTGGCGTTTGGGTTTGATGCCGTACATGCGGCCGCTGATCTCAAGATTTTGCAGGGCAGAAAGACTGGTATAGAAGTCCGGTTTTTCAATGATACAGCCAATCTGCCGCAAAAAAGCCCCGGAGCCAGGCTGCACCGGTTTCCCGTCGAAGCGTATTTCCCCGGCATCAGGCTTGATCAGCCCCAGCATACAACGGATCGTGGTGGATTTGCCGGCGCCGTTGCAGCCCAGGAATCCAAATATCTCTCCCCGCCGGACTTGCAGGTCCAGGCCATCCAGGGCTTTAAAATCACCGAAAGCTTTTTGCAGGTTATTGATCTCAACAATGTATTCGCTCATGTGGAGATATGAAGTGTAAAGCGTTTTTTTGCCTACCAAACAATGCGCAACGTTTTTGGTTGGCAAAAAACAGCCTGCATTTCGCCGGTATCCGCGACCTTTGTGTGATTATCCGAATTTCTCCAACTCTTCCCGGTTTATGTCTGATACCAACACCCTTACCGTAAAAAACGCCGGCCTTGTCCTGTTGGCGCCTTTTTTACCGCGCTATTTTGCCACGTTGCAACTCCTCGACGGCGATCGGTTTCGCGATGCTGCTGCTGCCCGGCGTGCGGTATCCCTGTTAGAGTTTCTGGCAACAGGCCAGTCATCCGTACCGGAAGATGTGGTTGTGTTGCAGACGATCTTATGTGGATTGCCGGCAGAGGCCGCACCTCATCCAGCCATAGAGCTGTCGCCCCTGGAGCAAAAACTGACCGACAACCTGTTGCAGGTGGTGCTGCAAAACTGGGAAGCGATGGGTAATATGGGTGCAGAACATCTCCGCGCAGCTTTTCTCACCCGTACCGGAATGCTGCAACAGGAAAATAAACACTGGTTGCTGGAGCCGGCCCGAAAGCCGTTTGACACGCTCCTGCAGCACCTGCCGTGGACCCTGCAACCGGTTCGGTTTCCGTGGATGGAGATGGGGGTTGCTATCAACTGGCAGGTATAAAGGTTGCCCTTCAAAAACCTGTCAGGTGGAAAAACAAAAACAGCAGCGCCCGGCGCCGCTGTTTTTGTTTTTCCACCTGACAGGTTCGGCTTATGGTTAGCGTACCCAAACAGGGAAGCGAAAAGTAGTTCAGGTTCGGCTTTCATGCCACATCGTGACCCTGACCGGCTTTCCGTTTACTTCTTCAATACTTCCATATTTGCGTCCAACCCTGTCCAGGCCTTGATCTTTGCCGCAAAATCCTGCTGCATGGTCTCGGACATATTCCGGATACGCGCTTGTCCGTGGTCTTTACCGCCCAGGATGTAGCTCATGGAGTTGACGTTTTTAGACGGCGTGATCCGGTTGGCCGACCAGGTATCGGCGGCGCCGTAGATATACAGCATGTTGTTGCCGCTTGCTTCCAGCCATTTACCGGTTTTTTCAATCAGGCTGTTGTCGAATGGGGGTGGGTTTGACCCCTTCGGTGCGAATACGGCTGAAGGATTGGATTTGAACTGGGTCAGGTATTTTTTAAACGGCTCGATATTGTACCCGTAGTAACCCATTTCCGTTCCGGCCTGGTAGTAGTGGGTGGCGTAGTGGTTGATGTCGCGGTCGGAGAAAAAGCCGATATCAGATATTTTCAGAAAGTGCTCGAGTGCCACGTCGAAATCGCTGCCATCAGGGATCTCGTCGCATTTGCCACCCCACTGCCAGAAGGAGAACGAGTATTCGAGCACGGTATATTCAAAGGCTTTCTCCAGAGAGCCGAGGTACTCGTATTTCAGATTGGCCCCTTTGGAGAACCACTTGATCTTGGCCAGGGCTTCTTCCCGGTTTTTCAGCATGTAGAGCTGAAAATCCTGTATTTTTTTCCGGCAGTCCGCCGGCCCTACGGTGTCCAGGAAGGTGTAGATCCGGGTGTCTTCCAGGCCATTGGTGAAGGGGGCCACATAGGGAATGGATACAGCCACATCATTGGGGTAAAAGTAGCGGTAAAAAATAGTGGTCTGGCCGCCTTTGCTGATCCCGGTGCTGATCCATGGACCGGAATATACCTGCCGGAACAGCTCGTTGATATGGTGCAGATCGGCAGTGACCTGTTCGAGGGTCAGGTATTGCCATTCGACGGAGTCGGGTGTGGAAGGCCCGAAATACCGGTGTTCGATATTGAGGTAATTGGCATCGAGGATCGCCTCGATCTCGTTTTTGCCCAGGTGCAGGAAATAGCCTTGCGTGTTCATGACAGCCGGGCGGTCAAAGCCGTGGTGGGTGAGGCGCACCCGTTGATAGAAGTGTCCGTGTGCCGGATCCTTGTGGTCGGTCGGCTGGCGCACCAGCAGATCGTACTGCAGATGGCCGGCATCTGTGTCGGGCAGGCGTTTGAAGGAAACGTCGGGCAGGTTAAAGAGCGCCTGTTCAAGTTTTGCCGCTTCTTCCTGTGCCAGGAGCATGAAGCCGAGCAGGAGCAGGGTGGTGGTCAGAAATGTTCTTTTCATATTGTAATGGTTGGGAAGAATGGTGCCGGAGTGGTATATCCACAAACCGGCAATGCATTTTCGATTTCGAAGTAATGCCGGCAAAACTGCAAAACCTGCGGTATTTATTGGATTTTTACGGCAGAAATTAATGCACCATACACGATGAAAAATACACCCAGCGAAAATATCACCGCCCTCCGTCGCCTCATG
>SBHD01000011.1 GCA_006226345.1 Bacteroidota bacterium
AGGGCGAAAAGCCCGGCGCACAACCAAATTTTATGTGATTTCATGGTTTAAATTTCCGACTTTACCGGCAAAATTAGCAGGCCATTCCGGAATCCGGCAGTATGATCAAATGCATTCCGCCAACCATTTCCAGATTTCAAACTGTAAACCAACCAATTGTACACTATGGAATTTGTTCTTCCCCTTTTGTTATTGATCGCAGTGACCCTGAGTATCGTTACCGTACGGCAGGGAAACGTTGCCGTAACCACCATATTTGGCAAATACAGCCGGACGCTGCGACCGGGCCTGAACTTCCGCATTCCGCTTTTTGAACAGATATTCAAGCGCATTTCCATTCAAAACCGCGCAGTTGAACTCAACTTTCAGGCCGTTACGATCGACCAGGCCAACGTGCATTTCACCTCCCTGCTGTTGATTTCGGTACTGGATAACCGGGAAGAGACCATCCAAAAGGTCGCTTTCAAGTTCGTCAGCGACCGCGATTTCATGGCCACGCTTTCCCGCACGGTGGAAGGCAGTATCCGGGCCTATGTAGCCACCAAAAAGCAGGCGGAGATCCTGGGCTTACGGCGGGAGATCACGGAAGCGGTAAAGATCAATGTTGACCATATGCTGGAAGATTGGGGTTTTCACCTGCTCGACCTCCAGATCAATGATATCACCTTCGATGATGAAGTGATGCGCTCCATGTCCAAAGTGGTGGCATCCAATAACCTGAAAGCGGCAGCGGAGAACGAAGGCCAGGCCCTGCTGATCACCAAAACCAAGGCCGCCGAAGCGGAAGGCAATTCGATCAAGATCGCTGCTGAAGCCGAGCGCGAAGCCGCCCGGATGAGGGGACAGGCCGTTGCACTGTTCCGCGAGGAAGTTGCCAAAGGGGTCGGGCATGCCGCCAAGGAAATGCGCGATGCCCAGCTGGATGCCTCCTTTATCCTGTTCTCTATGTGGACTGAGGCCGTGAAAAACTTTACCGAACACGGTCAGGGCAACATTATTTTCCTCGACGGCTCTGTAGACGGCATGCAAAAGACCCTGAAGGAACTCATGGCCATGAACCAAGTAAAGGCTATGGGGGACAAATAATGCTCAGGCCTACCGGTCGGGCGGCGGACCATGGTGCGGCCCGGCAGGGCCTGGATGCAGGGTTTGTAAAAAAATCCGGTTTAACTCCGCTACCTGCGCCGGGGAGCAGGCTAACCGCAAGGCCAGGTAGTATTCCTGCAGTCGAAGATCCAGTTGGTGTTGGACAAACGCAGTTGAATCCGCCAGTTGTCGGGCGCGGACTGTATCGGGTTCCGGCACACTCAGGACCTGGATCATGTGTTTTTTGTGCTCAGCCATCTGCCGGAATAGCGGCTGAACAGCCTGCCGGTGCAGGCGGGTTTGTTCGCGAAAATGGGCTGTTTGCTGATCATTGAGGCCCAGCTCCTGTTTCCACATTTCCACCAAAGGTGGCGGTGGCCCCGCCCGGCGCGGGCCCAGCCAAACGGTGGCCAGGGTGGCCAGGTTGACCACGATCAGGGCAAGGATCACCCAGGTAGTCGTACGCATATTTTTCAGTGCCATAGTTTATTGCTCTATTTGGGTAATGAAATACGCCGAAGCGTTTTGATCCAACCCCCATTCTGCCGACAGCGCCTGTGGCAGCGAGCCGGATTGCCGGTTGCCCTGCCAGTATTGAAACAAAAAGGCGCCGTTCAGCACAATGATCAACATCGTCAATGCCAGCTGCCAGCCTGGCGCCGATTGGCGGGTAGCAGTACGGTCTCCATTCGCCATCTGCGCCTGCAGACGGGTGAACAGGTACGGGTTCCCTTCTACCCGGCGCATATGGTCAAGCACATCCAGTGTTTGCCGTACTTCCGATTCGATACGTTCCTGATCCTTCATATCTGATCGTTTTTATAGTATGTGGTCAGTGTTTTTTGCAGGTTTTTCCGGGCCCGGTGGACGAGCGACTCCACAGCCGGTATATTAATGTCCAGCGCCGCACCGATCTCCCGGTGGCTCAGGCCTTCTACTTTATGCAGGATGAAGGCTGCTCGTTGCTTTTCCGGCAGGCGATCCATTGCCTGGTACAATACCCGGGCCCGCTCCTGTTGTTCCAGTTGGATCCCTGGGTGATTCAGCTGGTCGGGCAAAGCCTGCGCCCGGTCGTCCTCCAGTCCCACCAGTGCCTGAAAAAAAGCATACCGTTTGTGCCGCTTGCGCCGGCGCAGGGCTTCCAGGCATTTATTCACCGTGATCCGGTAGATCCAGGTGGAGAGGCGTGCGCCCTCCTTAAAAGCGCCAACCGAACGGAAGACTTCCAGAAAGACCTCCTGGGTGATGTCTTCCGCATCCTCCATCCGCGGCAGAAAGCCCAGACTGGTATTGAGCACTTTTTCCTGGAACACACGGACCAACTCCTCATACGCAGCAGTTTCACCACTACGGAGGCCATTGATCAGTGCTGTTTCCGGATGCACCATGGTTTGCATGTTGATTTAGATGCCGTTGAGCAGAAGTCCTTGCGGTAGCAAGGCGTTTTTTTGGAAAAACAAAAAATACCGGAAGTGCAAGGTTTTTAACGTGCCGGCATCAAACAGTTATTCCTTTTCATCTAAGTTCTCTGACAAGATTATTATAACCGTTTCTGACCGCCCCTTTTGCCCTTGTTCTGCGTTACAAACTCCTTAAAGACCGTAAGGTATTCGCGTCGTTTGCGCCTTGAACAGTACCAAAACTGACTGGTCAAAACGTTTCAATAATCTTGTCAGAGAACTTAAAAACGGTTAATCTATGAAACACTCAAAAGTAACAGCTCTGCTGGCAACTGTTTTGCTAACCTTTAGCCTGGCAACTACATCCCGGGCGCAAACCGATCCGGCACCGCCGCCACCACCCACCAAAGAACGCTTCCAGGAGCATATGGACAAGATGGCGGAGGAGCTCCAACTCACGCCCGAGCAAAAAACACAATGGACTGATGTGGAACTCCGTTTTTTCGAACAGCGGCAAAACCTGCATGAAGCGATGCGTAAAGCCGAAAAAGGCAAAATGGATGCCCTGCGGGAATCACAGGAAAAGGCCGTACGGGGAATCCTGACAGCCGACCAGTTTACACATTACCAAAAAATGGTGGAAGCCCATCACAAACAACATCCGCATCCGCCACATCCGCCTCAGGGCCAGTAGCACCTGGCACGCCTGCCTGAAGTCTGCACACCAGGCTTCAGGCAATTTCTTGCAGGGAATACAGCACCGGTTTGGACGGACTTGCATCCAGATCGAAGGATGCCGTCTGTAAGTTCAGCAGATAATAGCCGTCTTTCACGGAATCCGGGGCATAGATCATTTCCGTAATCGTGCATTTGGTGCGCACTGCTTCAGGGTATTGCCAGAAGGCGCGGTGTGCCAACAACCGGCCACCATCCTCCTCCCGGTCAACAGACGGCAGGTCGAGCAACAAATGCTGCACCTGGCAGTCGACCAGATATTGCACCGCTTCGGGGTCCATATAGGGCGGATTGGTGCCGGAATACGTACGGGTCTGCTTGGACGGGTCGTTGGGCAGGGTACGCAGGATAAAGGCAGCCACTTCATTTATTTTCAATACCTCCTCCAGCTGATCCCGGAAGATCACCCTGTCGCCGTCGTCCGTCCGCTGCGGATAGATACTGACCAACTTTGCCGGAAAATGATACTCCTGCAGGCACTCGTGCAGCACATATCGCTCCCGGGCAATATGCCCGACGCATTCTGTGTGCGTACCGTTACCGTGCGGGTTGAACCGTACATTGAAAAAATTCACGGGCCCGCCTTTGGCAGTACTGCCCACGAAGTCGCCGGCCACCACCGGGCTATAGTCTACCGGTGGCGCCCAGAAACAGTTGGGATTGTCCAGTCCGTTGTGCAGGATCAGAGAAATATCAATGGGCCGGGACAAGTCTGCCTCGTATTTCCTCCCGTCTATTTCGATGGTCGTTTTCATGGTAGTACTGGTTTGTATACAAGTCCTGAAATAGCATCTTCTATCTCAGGACTTGTATAACGCAAATTTTTAAAAGTACAGTGCTACTGTACCACCAGACGCACCATACCCGTCTTAGTCCCGTGGATCAGCCGCAACCAGTAAACTCCTGGCGGATAAGGCGTCAGGTCCAGGGTAGCGGAGGCTTCAGCTCCTGCAGGCGTCACCCGTTGTTGCAGCAGCAGTTGCCCGGCACTGTTGAATACGGTTGCCTGCAAAACACCGGCAGGAGGCTGCAACAAGGTCAGCCGGAACAATCCACTACTGGGGTTCGGCGATACCACGAGGCCCCACTCCAGGGCCGGTGTAACCACCCCGACATAATTGACCACCACGTCCGGAATTTCCAGCACACAACCATTTTCATCCTGCACGTATACCGTGTAGGTTCCGTTGGCAACACCCGGGAAGACCGGCGATTGCTGGTATGCGACTCCATCCAGACTATATTGCAACATGCCGGTTCCACCGGAAGCATCCACTGTAATCGTGTCCTGACTAACCATTGCAGTAGCAGCCAGAGCCGGTGGGTCAACCAGGGTAATCTCAGCCTCCACCGTTTCGCCAACAGCATCCGTGATCACCACCGTATAGGTGCCGGCGGAGAGGCTGCCGGTCGAACAAGGATTGCCGTTTATGGTGCAGGTATAGGGCGGCATGCCACCTAGTACGACATAGGTCACACTTCCCGTTGGGTCACCGGCACATAAAGGCTCCTGTGCCTCCAGGGTCAGCACCATAGGGACATAATCGATCGTGAACATAAGGGAGGTGGTACACCCATTATCATCTACTACCAGCACCTCATATGGCCCTACCGGCAGGTCCTCGAATGCGTTTTCACTCTGCAGGTCGCCACCATTGAGGGCATATAAATACGGATCGGTACCACCAGATGTATTAATGGTAACATTGTTACCCAGGACAACGGCTGTCGCTACCAAAGGATCCGGCTCGGAAAAGGTAAAGGTCTGACTCTGCACCAAACTGCCGGCAGCATCCATTACACTGACGATATGATCGCCGGCGCCTACATTTTCAAACAGACTGTCCGGCTGGAACGGACTGCCGTCTATACTGTACGTATATGGTGGAATACCACCTCCGGCCGAGACCAGGATTGAGACCGTCTGACCAGCGCAAAGAATAGCGCCATTGACATCCAGCGTCAGGATCTCCAGTGCCGGCACATCCACTGTCGCGGTAGTCGTGGCCGTACAGCCGTTCTCATCCTGAACAGTTACAGTATAGGTTCCGTTTGCCAATCCGGCAAACAGGTTTTCCGATTGGAAATTCTGACCGTCCAGGCTGTATAACAATGCCCCGGTACCACCTGCACCGGATGCGGTGATCGTATTGAGGTTTACCACAGCACTTACTTCCAGCAAGTCAGGCTCGGTAAGCGTTACGGTATTGGTCGTATCGGTATTCCCCGAGTCATCCTGAACCACAACGCTATAAGTACCCGCGCCTAATCCGGCAAAACTGTTTTCCGGCTGAAAATCCACCCCGTCAAGGCTATACATATAGGGCTGAACACCGCCTGCGACGGTAACTGTGATCGTTCCGTCCAGGCCTCCATTACACGCCACGTTCTGTTCAATGGTCAACTGGACGCTTAACGGCGGCACATCTATCGTGACCGTGTCGACGCCCGTACAGCCTGCCGCATCCCGGGCCGTGACGGTATATGTACCATTTGCCAGATTCTCAAACAGGGCTTCAGCCTGGTAGATTTGTCCGTCCAGACTGTATTCCAGGGGCATTTGGCCACCAGTCACCGCAACTGCAATATCATCATCTGTCACCGTGGCCGTGACGACCACAGGCGCCGGATTGTCGATCGTAACCACATTGGTTTCAGCAGTAAATCCGATCTGGTCCGTGACGACTACGGTATAGTCGCCAGCCGGCAAACCGGTGAATACTTCCGAAAATTGGGGGTCGCCGCCATTGAGGCTATAGGAGAACGGCGCTGTACCACCAGTCACTGTTACCGTCAGCTGAGCGGTCGAGTCGTTATAACAAACCAGTGCCTGCGTCAAGGCAGCCGAGACATCCAGATCATTAACCAGAATAGTAATCTGGAAGGTCGCGTCATGTACCCATCCGCCCGAGCTCTGATCGACCGCGTCGAACAGGAAGCTGTCGGCAGTTGCCCCATCGCCGTTGTGCACATAGGTGACCAGGCCACTGAGCACATCCGCCTGGGTAAAGCTGCCGCCAATACCAAGGGGAACGTCATTGAGTTGGAGTTCTCCATGTTGTGGCAGGCTCAGCAGGACAAACACGCCATCATCCGGATTAGTGCTGAGAATACTCAACACCAATTCTGTAGTGGACAGCGCAGCAGAAGCGCCACTCATTACCGTCAGCGGCGCATTGACTAGCAGCTGCGCAGGCGGTATGGAATCATAGAAACAAACGAACAGGTTCCAGGCAGTGACCGAGCCGCCGTCTTCCGGGAAGTTGTCTGACACTTCCAGCACCCAGACACCCTGGGCAGATTTGTTGTCAAAGCGGTCGAGCGATTCAAGCGGTTGGTATGTACCACTGATCGCCGGCTGATTACCACAGGTATTTTCCAGTTGCATAGCCGTCAGGGCGGCTTCGTCATCCAGTGTAAGGTCCAGGTCATCTCCGTTACAACCACTTCCAGTTGCCGGCAGGCCCGGCTGGTCAAACAGCTGGGCTGAGGAACCGTCCGGCCCGATCAGTTTGGCGAGCAGGTCGCCTACCCAGGTGTGATCAACCACCATGCTTATATTAACATCAGCAATGATACGGTCATCCGGAATAGTCAGGGTCGACAATACCGTTGACACCGTATTGGGGTTAATATTGACCGGCACATTGGTGCTTTCAAATTCAAAACCACACACAACTCTGCCGGTTTGAAAAGCATAAGTGGGAGAGAATACACTTTGCCCGCAGGCATTTTCCACCCGAACACGCCAGTAGTACACCGAAGCCGTATCCAGTCCACCTACCGTTGCCGCGGTATCCTGTACCTGCAAATCCCAGATCAGTGTGCCAGCACCAAAAGAAGGATTATCCGCTACCTGGATCTGGTATTGCAGGGCGTTGGGATCAGTGCCCCAGGTCAGTGTCGGAGCCAGCGACAGGTTGCCGGCTCCATCGGCCGGACCGATCAGTTGCGGTGCAGCCGGGCTGCCATCCAGCACTACCAGCGTGACCGTTTTTACACGCTCAATCATACCACTGGAAGCGGTAAGCGTAAGCGGATAAATACCGGCAGTGATCAGACCGGTCAGGGTAACGGTAGCGCTGTTTCCGGGCATCAGCGGATTAGGATCGATAGATACTGAGGCCCCGGCAGGCGCACCATCGAGGGTCAGGTCAACCGGATCGGAAAAGCCGGCAATGCCGGAAATGGAAACGGAAAACGTCAGGCTGTCACCGGTGCAACGCTGCTCTTCATCATTGGCGCCCAGGCTAAGTAAAAAGGTCGGTACCGGCGGTTCTTCAATACGGAAGTTCTGGTTGGATATATCGAAAAAGACATTGCCTACCGCCTGTACCATGACCCGGCAGGTTTCCGAAATAGCATCCGGCACATCTACGGTAGCAGAACCAGTATTGGGCACACTATTGGCCAGCACAACGGGATACGTAAACCCGCCATCGGTAGAAAGCAGGATGCGCACCTCAGCGCAATTTACCGGCGCCGCATCGGTATTGGCCACATCCCAGGTCACCATTTGCGCATCGCCAACGTACCATGTAACAGTAGTGTTGGGCTCCGTAACCAGGAACGGTCCGGCATCACCATTCACAGTAAGCACTACATTATCCTCATCTGTACAACCACCGGCCGGATTGTTGTCCCGGACCGTCACGCGAAAGTTGAGGGTGCGTGCCACACCGGGCAATTCTTCCCAGGTGGGGTTGTTATTGTTCACCAGATCCGCCAGCCGCGGGAAATAGCGGGAGGGAGAAGGATCGGGGTTAAAAGACCGGAACAAAGGACCGCCCGTACTGGTCGACTGGGGTGGTGCCGGTGCCTGCTGCGCATCCATTTGTTCCCAGCAATACGTCAGGGAATCTCCGTTGGCGTCGGCCGCTGCGGCCGTGAGTGCAAACGGCGTGGACTTGGGTATGATATGATTGCCGCCACCGGCGACAAATGGCGCATCATTACCGGTATTCACTTCTACCGGGCACACACTGCCCTGGCTGTTGGTGATATAATTACCGATCTCCTGAAGGCTAATTGCGTGGAAATAGGGGTCGCTGTGGTTCTGTACATTTGGTGAGCAGACACCTGCATAGGCCATGATCGTACTTCCACTGCCCGGCTCAAATGCCGTGCTGGGATTGAAATTCCCGCCGCATGTATTGTTAAAACAATGGTTGCCACCAAACTGGTGTCCGATCTCATGGGATACATAGTCTACGTCGAAAGGGTCGCCAACCGGTGCCGACAAGCCTGTCACACCGCGGGCTTTGACCGAGTTTCCGCACACTACACCCAGGCTGGCAACACCGCCGCCACCAGTACTGAACACATGTCCGATGTCATAATTGGCCGAGCCGATAACCGTATTGCATTTAGTTTGATTCTGCCCGAGCATGGCCCCGCCACTCCCGTTGGAATACCCGTCTGTAGCGGCATCGAGAAAAACCAGGAGGTCATTGTTGGCGATCAGTTCCATGGTGACGGAAAAGTCCTGCTCATAAATGCCGTTGACCCGGTTCATGGTCGTGTTCATAGCTGCCAGAACGAGTGGCACTGTACCGCCATGAAAATCTGCGTACTCACCGGTACAGGCCAGTGCCATCCGGTAGCGGCGAAACGTGCAATCGCCCTGCAGATCGGCCGGTTCCGGTAGTTTGTCCGGATCGGCCTGATACACTACCCCGTCCACTTCGCAGTGGAAGGGTGTTTTGGATGTATAGTCTGCTTTCCGGTATACAATGTAATCTGAGCGGTCGTTATTCCGGTAGGGATCAATAAAAATTGTCCCGGAACGTTCGGAGCGGATCATAGCGTGGAAGCCGTGCGGAGTCAGATCACATTTGAGCGTAGCCGTCGGATCGTCAATACCCACGCCGGTATAGCAACGAATTTCCGGGAACCGGGCTTGCAGCGCCGGCGCCATAACCGGTGATTCGGTTAGCCGGAACCGCCCCCAGCCGCTATCCGGCATTGGAAGGGTGAGTTCAACCTGTTGTTCGGCTGCGCCGGCGGAAAACCGCGCCGGTGCCTGTGCCAGCACTGGTTGCAGCTGGTCCAGGTCGAGCCGAACCGTCCGGTAGTGCGTCGGGATTATATAACGTTGGGTTGTTTTATCCGTTGGAATTTGTGATTCGGCAATTTCAGTCCAGGGGGTGTTTTGCGCATAAAGAGTGGCAGTCAGCGCCACCAGCATAATACAGAGGAGATGTTTCAACATGTCAGATTAATTTGAAGTGCGGGAAAATTAGGTGTAGTCGGATTAAAAACATGAATTCGGGATGAAAATTATTGCCGGAAATTAGCAGCGAAAATCAAGCCGGGCGGGTATGACATACAACGGGGGATGCTTGTTTGGTCGGCCATCAATCAAATTTTCAGGCGAAAATAACCGTTGAGGCAACCCAAAAAGGGTAGATGGCAACAAAAGATTCCGGAAACCACACTATGCCCAACCAGTTAATACCAACCTATGCGCCCTTTATTAATACTCGTCTTTGCCCTGTCTACAATTTGCGGTTATGCGCAATCCGGCCTTACCGGAATGGTAACGGACAGCACCGGCCAGCCGCTGGCCTTTGTGACGATCCTCTTTAACGGAACACCCGGGAAAGGTGTACTTTCTGATATTGAAGGCCGATTCCGGATCGATGACACCCGGGACATCCGGTTCCTGAGCTTCCGATATGTAGGTTTCGAACCGCAAAACATCCCGGTCGAAATCCTGCAAAAAATGCCCCCAGGTGCTGTAGTCATCCGGTTGCGGGCTGCCAACTATGCCCTGCCGGAAGCGGTGGTACGTGCCGGAGAGAATCCGGCGGACATCCTGATCCGGAAGGCAATTGCTAATCGCAAACGCAACAACCCCGAACTGCGACGGTCATACACCTGCACCACATACAACAAGGTGTTGTTCGATGCTCTGCCCGACCGGGGCATATTTGACGCATATCAAGCTGGCAAGGATACTTCCAGGGCCACAGTGCAGGAATCCATCCAGAACTTCGAACGCCTTGAGCAGGCAATGGAAAACCATCATGCTTTCCTTATGGAAAGTGTAACGGAACGCGCGTTTCGCTTCCCCAACCAGGTGCAGGAGCAGGTTCGGCTCAACCGCGTAAGCGGCTTCCGTAATGCCGGCATAGTAGCCCTGGCCAATATGGTCCAGCCCTTTACCTTCTATGGCGATTACCTCACCATCCTGGATAAAAATTTTGTCAACCCCGTCAGCCCGGGCAGCCCCGACCTCTATTTTTTTAACATCGAAGACACCCTGTACAGCGGCCCGGATACGGTCTGGGTGCTGTCCTTTCACCCCCGAAAAGGGAAGATTTTTGACGGACTGGAGGGGGTACTGCACCTGCATTCCCATGGCTGGGCTATTCAAAATGTGCGGGCCCAGCCGGCGCAATCCGGTAATATCAGCCTGAAGATCGAGCAGGCATACGAACGCGTGCTGACGAATGACCCGGATCCCGGTTACCAGTGGTTCCCGGCCCAGCTCAACTTTGAACTCGAATTCAAACAGTACCCATCTCCATTTGTCGGCATCCGCGCTGCCGGACGCAGTTATATCACAGATGCCCGGATCGATCCGCCTTTGAAATCGCGGGACTTTAATGCCGAAATACCGGTATTAATGAACCCGGACGCCCAGATTCGGAGCGACAGCGCATGGGAGGCCTGGCGCCAGTTGGCACCCCTGAGCGTAAAAGAACACATGACCTATGCCTGGCTGGACAGTGTAGGCCAAACCAAACGTTTTGACCGGTTGTCCACCGTGATGGATATCCTGGCCACCGGCCGGATGCCAGTTGGCCAATCAATCCTCAGCCTGGACCTGCGCCATCTCCTCCGGTTCAACGATTATGAAGGTACCCGGTTGGGTATCGGCCTCAGCACCGCGCAGGCCCGGCCTTTGCTGCCCCAGCGACGGCTGGATGTAAGCGCATACACCGGGTATGGATTCCGGGATAAAGCCTGGAAATACGGTGGACAGGTGCTCTGGCGGTTGACGCCCGGAGGACAAACCCGGTTGAGTCTGGGCTGGCGCCGCGACCTGCTGGAACCCGGCACCTTATACGAATTACCACCGCCAGCTCTTGTCAACCGCAGCCTGTACGCGACCCGCATGGATCGCCTGGAGGAATTTGCCGGCAGCCTGCGGACTGCACTCGGGCGTTTTTTCACCCTGGAAGGCACTTTTCGGAAACAGGACGTCCGTCCGGAATATGCTTATCGGTTCGGCACGATGGATACTAACTTTACCGACCGGTTCCAATTTACTGAAACAACGCTTTTTCTGCGCTATGCCAATGGTGAGCGGAACGGCATGTTCCTGGGCACCGATGTGGGCAATACACAACGCCTCCCTGTATTGGAAGTCGCCTATACCCGGGGCTGGCCCGACGTTTGGGGCAGTGCCTTTCAGTACGAACGTTGGACCGCCTCCCTGTACCATTCTTTTTTCCTGGGCAAACTGGGACGCACCCGCTGGCGGGTGGAAGCCGGGTGGGCCTCTCCCGATGCACCTTTGGCTAAACTGTTTACCCTGAACCAGACCGGAGGCAACTGGAACATTTTTGTACTTCCCAACACCTTTCAGGCCCTGCCGGACACACTTTTCCTGTCCAACCGCTTTGTCAATCTCTACTTTGCCCAGGAGTTCGGGCCCGTATTATATCAACACAAATACTCGGCGCCGGCACTGACGCTCCTGCAAAATGCCGCCTGGGGCGACCTCCAACAGCCCGAACTACACCAGGACACCGGCTTCCGCACGGCTTCCACGCCCCTCCTGGAGTCCGGCATCCAACTGGATAACCTGCTGCGGATCAACTATGTCAATATCGCCTATCTCGGAGTGGGTGGCGCTGTTTTTTACCGTTGGGGCGGCTTGCAGGCGGATGACTGGCGCGATAATTTGTCCTTTCGGGCTACGTTGCGGTTGACACTGTAAACGCCTACTGCAAAACCGTTTCCCGCCCCGCCGGTATCGTTTTTCACTACTGGTGCAGAATATTTCCAGTACCCAGGCATATATGCATAGTATCTCCGGTAGTCGCTTGTGTGGACTTTCCTTTCCGGACAAGCGTTAAAAGCAAAACGCCCTGCCGGACAGAACTGTCCGGCAGGGCGTCAAAATGGCAAACAGCCAATATTTACCCTTCCTCACCGATCGGTGCAGCGGGTTGCTGCGGAAGTTCCTGCTGCGACAGCTGGATCTCCTGCTTGTTTTGCTCCGGCGCGGAGGAATGCTCACCGATCATGTGGCCGCCCAGGATCGGGGCGATGGCCAGACCAACCAGGCAGGTCAGTTTGATCAGGATATTCATCGACGGACCGGAAGTATCCTTGAACGGATCACCTACCGTATCACCGGTAACAGCGGCTTTGTGCGGATCGGAACCTTTGAAAAAGGTCTTGCCTTCGATATCCACACCTTTTTCGAACGATTTCTTGGCATTGTCCCATGCGCCACCGGCGTTGGACTGGAAAATAGCCCAAAGCACGCCGCTAACCGTTACGCCGGCCATGTATCCACCCAGTGCTTCGGCGCCCATCAGGAAGCCCACAATGATCGGGGTGATGATGGTGATGAGGCCCGGTGGCATCATTTCGCGCAGCGCAGCCTTGGTGGAGATTTCCACGCATTTGCCATATTCCGCTTTCCCGGTGCCTTCCAGCAGACCCGGGATCTCCCGGAACTGCCGGCGTACTTCGTTTACCATATCCATGGCGGCCTTACCCACACTCTGCATGGCAAAAGCGGAGAACACCACGGGGATCATACCGCCCAGGAAGAGGGCGGCCAGCACGTCGGCCTTGAAGATATTGATACCCTGAATTCCGGTAAAGTCCACATAAGCAGCGAACAGGCCCAATGCAGTCAGTGCAGCAGAAGCGATCGCAAAACCTTTACCGATAGCGGCCGTGGTGTTACCCACAGAGTCGAGGATATCGGTTTTTTCGCGTACTTCTTTCGGCAATTCGCTCATTTCGGCGATACCACCGGCGTTGTCAGCGATGGGGCCGAAGGCGTCGATAGCCAGCTGCATAGCCGTAGTAGCCATCATGGCGGAAGCCGCGATTGCCACGCCGTAGAAACCGGCCAGTGAGTACGCACCCCAGATCGCACCGGCGAACAGCACGATCGGCATCCAGGTCGACATCATACCCGTAGCCAGGCCCGCGATCACGTTGGTGGCGTGGCCGGTAGCCGACTGGCGAACGATATTCAGCACCGGCTTTTTATCCAGTCCGGTGTAGTATTCCGTGATTGCCGAGATCGCAGCGCCTACTACAAGGCCCAGGATCACGGCATAGAAGACATGCATATTGCTGACGATCTTGGCGCCCTGGCCGAAGAAGTTCATCGTCATCGTTTCCGGCAGCATCCACTGGATTGCCGGGTAGCAGGCAATACCGGTCAGGATAATGCTGAGCCAGTTACCCAGGTTGAGGGCGCTTTGTACCGTATCGGTGTTCGCTTCCTTCTTTTCGCTTACCCGTACCAGGTTCATACCGATAATAGAGAAGAGCACACCCAGACCGGCGATCAGGATCGGCAGGAGGATCGGACCGATGCCTCCAAAAGCATCATTGATGCCACCGCTGTCGCGGATCACCGAGTTGCCCAGCACCATGGCAGCCAGCATCGTGGCTACATAGGAACCGAACAGGTCGGCGCCCATTCCGGCCACGTCGCCCACGTTGTCACCAACGTTGTCGGCGATTGTTGCGGGGTTACGCGGGTCGTCCTCGGGGATACCGGCTTCAACCTTACCTACCAGGTCAGCGCCTACGTCGGCAGCCTTGGTATAGATACCGCCGCCTACACGGGCAAACAGGGCGATCGACTCGGCGCCCAGTGAGAAACCGGCCAGTACTTCCAGCACACGGCTCATCGCACGGTAGCCATCATCGCCGTACACACCACCCATAAAATAATTGAAATAGAATGCAAACAATGCACTCAGGCCCAGTACGGCCAGACCGGCTACACCGAGGCCCATAACCGAGCCGCCGTTGAACGACACTTTCAGGGCCTTAGCCAAACTGGTGCGGGCCGCCTGAGTCGTACGCACGTTTGCCTTGGTGGCAATACGCATTCCGAACAGACCGGCCAGTACCGAAAAGGTAGCACCAATGACAAAGGCCATTACGATCAGCGGGTGACTGGTCGTCACCATCGTACCCAACCAGCCCAGCAGGGCACCGGCAATTACCACAAATACCGCCAGTACGCGGTATTCGGCTTTCAGGAAAGACATTGCGCCGTCAGCGATATGGTCCGCAATAGAGCGCATTTTCTCGTCGCCGGCATCCTGTTTCGTAACCCAGTTTTGCAAAACAACCATATACAGAAGTCCTGCAACACCAAACAATGGAAGTAGATAAACTAAAGAACTCATCTTATTTTGACGTGTTTGTAAAGGTTGAACGGCCGGGGTCTGGCCAAAAGAGGCGCAAAAGTAGTGAAAATTCGATTTTCCAAGGCAAAAGGATTCCTTTTCAAATAGTTATGTTTTTTTAAAGCCCTCAACCAGCCTTAATCAGGCCTTCCGGGACTTTCGACCGGATCAGCCGGAAAACCATCTCCCCCCATTGTTGTTATGCTCCACACCGAAAGCGTTACCTTTACCAACTATAAAACATCTAGCAAGGCATGAAACCCGAGCCCACACCCGATCAGGACCCAACCGCTGTATCCCGGAAAAAGGACCACATCGAACTGGCCTTCCGCAGCCAGGTAGAAGCGTTCGACATGGATCCTAGGTTCGACTACGAGCCGGCCCTGTCGGCACACCCCGAGCCCGACGGCATTCCGCCCCTGCATTTTCTGGGCAAGACCATGCGCACTCCGATCTGGGTTTCATCGATGACCGGCGGCACCGAACTGGCCGGCACCATCAACCAAAATCTCGCCCGCGCCTGCGCTGAATTTGGCATGGGCATGGGCCTCGGCTCCTGCCGGCAGCTGCTGTACAGCGACGAACACCTGGCAGACTTTGACGTACGCGATATCATTGGTCAACGCCTGCCGCTATACGCCAACCTGGGTGTGGCCCAGGTGGATGCGCTGCTGGAACGCGGAGAAACGGACACTCTGTCGGCACTCGTACTTAAACTGCGCGCCGACGGGCTGATCGTGCACCTCAACCCGCTTCAGGAGGCCATGCAACCAGAGGGCGACAAGTTCCGGCGGCCACCGCTGGAAACCCTTACCGAACTGCTGGAAGTGGCGGACTTCCCTGTACTCGTCAAGGAAGTTGGCCAGGGCATGGGACCGGCCAGCCTGCGCGCCCTGCTGCAACTCCCCCTTGCCGGGCTCGAATTTGCTGCAGCTGGTGGCACCAACTTTGCCAAACTGGAACTCCTGCGTAGCGATCCGGAAAAGCAACAGATCTTTGAACGCTTTGCCCATGTCGGCCATACCG
Organism: Bacteroidota bacterium; assembly: GCA_006226345.1. GTDB lineage: Bacteria > Bacteroidota > Bacteroidia > Chitinophagales > Saprospiraceae > M3007. The sequence goes on from SBHD01000011.1 coordinate 15,653, forward strand.
CTGCCGATATGGTGACCATCACCAACCGGATACAGGAAGCACTTGGAGATAAAATGAAGGTAAAGAACCTGATCATTTCCGGCGGAGTGCGCGACTTTATGGACGGCTACTATCTGATCCGGAAATCCGGTTTTCAGGCTGTTTACGGGCAGGCTTCCGGTTTTTTAAAACACGCCCGGGAGGATTATGAAACCCTGCGCCGGTATGTCGCCGCACAGGTCCGCGGGCTCGAACTGGCGTATGCTTTTTTACGGATCCGGGAATAGCCTGACGTTGTACTGTAAACCTGCCAGATGGAGCTTTTTCCAAGGAAGTTAGAGTAGCATACAGATATTCCCGAATTTAGCGCCGACAAAGCGACCAACTCAATAGTGCCATGGAGAAAACAGTATCGGGCTTTTCCAAAATGAGCAAGCGCCAGAAGATTGAATGGCTGGCCACGCACTTTTTCGACAACCCGGAAGCAGCCGGCCAGGCACTGACTGCCTGGCACCGCCCCGACGAACAGCAACAAAAGATCATTGACGGCTTTACGGAAAATGCGATCAGCAACTATACCCTGCCGTTTAGTGTGGCGCCCAATTTCATGATCAACGGTAAGGTATATGCCGTGCCGATGGTCATTGAGGAGAGCAGTGTGGTGGCGGCAGCGTCCAGCGCTGCCAAATTCTGGCTCGACCGGGGTGGCTTTCACGCTGAAGTACTGGGTACGGTAAAACTCGGCCAGGTACATTTCCGCTGGGCCGGCGCGCCGGAACGACTGAAAACACTCTTTCCTGAATTAAAAGCACACCTGCTGGGTGCCATCGACGACCTCACTGCCAATATGCGGCAGCGCGGCGGCGGCGTGCTGGATATCGAACTGCACGACATGACGGCACTGGAGCCGGACTATTACCAGCTGCGCACATCGTTTGAGACCTGCGACAGTATGGGGGCCAATTTTATCAATTCCGTATTGGAGCGTTTTGGCGATCAACTCGAGTATTTTATTGAGTCGACACCCGCCCTTACCGACCAGGAACGGGATGTGGAAGTAGTCATGGCGATCCTGTCCAATTACACGCCCGATTGCCTGGTACGGGCCTGGGTGGAATGTTCGGAAGCCGAACTGGAGGACCTGGCCAGAAACGCCGGACTCCCCGGGCATGCCGCCGTCGACCGGATCTGCACGGCCGTACGCATCGCCGAGATCGATCCGTACCGGGCCACCACGCACAACAAGGGTATTTTTAACGGTATCGACGCCGTGATCCTCGCTACCGGCAACGATTTCCGCGCTGTGGAAGCCTGCGGGCATACCTACGCCTGTCGCGACGGCCAGTACCGCAGCCTGAGCCGGGCCTGGGTGGAAAACGGGATTTTTCGTTTTGAACTGACCATTCCCCTGCCGATTGGCACCGTCGGTGGCCTGACCGCGCTGCATCCGTTGGCTAAACAAGCGCTGGAAATGCTGGGCAACCCCTCGGCCCGGGAACTGATGATGATCGTGGCCACCGTGGGGCTGGCCCAGAATTTTGCAGCCGTACGCTCCCTGGTCACCACGGGCATTCAACAGGGACACATGAAGATGCACCTGACCAACATTCTGCACCAGCTGGGCGCCACCGAAACCGAGGCCGCTGCCGCACAGGAATATTTTTGCCGGGAAACGGTGAGCTTTTCTGCTGTACGGACATACCTGGAAAACCTGCGGGCCGGAGGTTAAGAGGCTGTGGAGAACCGGTAGTTTTTGGTACCTTGGACACCCAGAAGCCGGATCGTTGCTCCGGCTGTACACATTGTAACCATGGATATTCCGATCACCCTGTTTATTGCCCTGATCGCCACTGCTGTAGCAATCGGTGTTTTCTCTGCTGTAAAAGCGCGTCAACTGGCCCGCCAACGTGCCCTGGAGGCCCTAGCCCAACGCCTGGGGCTTTCGTTTTCCGCGGATGACCGGTTCGGCCTGTTGAAACAACTCAAGGATTTCGACCTGTTACACCGGGAACGGCGGTGGATCGGCCGCCGTGGCAGGATCCGCAACGTGTTGCGCGGCCGGGTGAGCAATACCGATGTGTACCTTTTTGACTATACCTATGTCATTTCAACAGGAAAATCGACCAGAAGAATTACACAGACGGTCTTTTTTGCCGATAATAAAGACTGGTATCTGCCCAACTTCAAACTCCGGCCCGAAACCTGGTGGCAGAAAGCCCTGGGAATGTTTGACAAAAGCGATATTAATTTTCCGGAGAACCCCGAGTTCTCCGGAAAATTCTGGCTGACGGGTGAGTTTGAGTCCCTCGTCCGTAAAACCTTTCACCCGGAAGTCCAGCATTTTCTGGTCTCCCGCCCGCCTGTATTCCTGGAGGGAAATAACTTTTATCTGCTGGCATACAAACCCAAAAAAGCCCTTCACCCGGATGACGCCGAGGTGTTCTTTGAGCATTGCTGCCAGTTGGTGGGACATTTGCAAAAAGAAGAGGGTCGCCTGGAACTGCTGAATCTGGCGGAGGTAGGACAGGTGAAAAAGGTGGTGGAGAAGCAATCCCGGGAAAAATAAACTGCTTTTTTCTCCCTCCCCCCGCAAGGTTTTTTCATTACCGGCATCAAACCTTTTACTATCCGGACAGTCAAACCCGGACAGTACGCTATTTCCCTGTTCACATTAAAGCCTGCCAAGCATGAAAAACAACCTTGCACCTGCTATTGCCCTGGGCTTTGCCTTTTTGGCAATGACGAGCTGCTCCAAAGACCCCGAACCTACCGTAATCCCCCCAGACGCCAATACGATCATCGGAAAATACCTAAACCTGAACATCAACCAACTGCCCAATTACGCAAATCCCGGGTATCCGGTACACTATTCTAACAATATACTGGCCAATGACAATGCGCCCAGTATCAACCGCGTGACGGACGCCGGCGCTGTATTGGGCCGGGTGTTGTTTTATGACAAGAACCTGAGCCGCAACAACAGTGTGGCCTGTGCCTCCTGCCATATTCAGGAAAAAGGATTTACGGATGACCAAACGTTCAGCGAGGGCTTTGACGGTGGACTGACCGGTGCACATTCCATGCGACTGGGCAATACCAATTTTTATACCGGCGACCGGATGTTCTGGGATAAACGGGCGATCGATCTGGAAGACCAATCCACAATGCCGATCAAGGATCACACCGAAATGGGCTTTGACGACAGTGTTGGTGGCATCGATTCATTGCTCCGCAAAATGAAGGCACTGGAATATTACCCGATCCTGTTCGAACAAGCCTTTGGAACTACGGATATCACCGAAGATCGCATGCAGCGTGCCATTGCCCAGTTTGTACGTAGCATGGTGTCGACCGACAGCAAATTCGACCGGGGGTTCGCTCAGGTGTTCAATCCGGCAGCACCCGGTGCAGGTGACGGGGCACCTTTCCCCAATTTTACACCCCAGGAAAACCAGGGTAAAGCCCTGTTCCTCAGTCCGCCAAATGCCGGTGGCGCAGGTTGTGCGGGCTGCCATCAACCTCCAACATTTGCCCTCAATGCCAACAGCCTGAGCAATGGCCTTGACCTCGGCGAAACCACCGTATTCAAAGCACCAACACTCAAGAACATCGGCCTGACTGGCCCTTACATGCATGATGGGCGTTTTGCCACACTGGAAGAAGTGGTCGAACACTACAACAGCGGGATCCAACCTGGCCCGGCGTTGGACAACCGCCTGCGCAATCCTGTCGGGCAACCGCTCCGGCTCAACCTCACTGCCAATCAAAAACAAGCGCTCGTGGCCTTCCTGCAAACACTTTCGGATGAAACGCTGATCACTGACAGCCGCTTTGCCGATCCGTTTAAATAAAAAGATCTCGCTCGCTCGCAACGCGATAAAAAACGAGGGGCCACTGAATGTTCAGTGGCCCCTCCCTATTTAAACCAACCCGGTCGGATACCGCATTAATCGCGGTACACGACAAACCGCTTGGTAATAACGCTTTGCTGATCGGTCAGGCTGATCCAGTATATACCCGGACCATAGCTGGTCAGATCAAGCGTGATCGCATTGAAGCCTTGCTCCAGATCCAGGCGCTGCGATTCAACCAGTTGTCCGCCAGTATCAAAAATGCGCAACATACGGGATCCTGCCACAGCGGCCTCCAGGCGAACCTGCATTCTATCCACTGCCGGGTTCGGCACTAACTGAACCTCTCCCAAACCGGCATCTTTCGTTGCTGTCCGGCTTTCCGGTTCGGCACTCAGCTCAACTTCATCCGTTGCGCATGGCAGTTCCGTACGGCACTCATCCCAGAACTCGTTCAGGGTAGTCAGCGCACTGGTCAGGGATCCGCCAAAACCCTTGGGGAAATCTTCTCCATTGCAAATACTGGCCAGGTAACGGTTGGCAAGGGCAATCAGATCCTGTACCGTAGAGGTATCACCCAGTTTGAGTTTGTCCAGCAGCGCCGGAGAAACAACACAATCGCCGGACAACACCAGCGAATCCAGGTGCAGATCGCGGAAATGGGCGTTATAGCGAATATTGAGCTCCAGGGCCACCAACTGTCCTACCAGGGTGTTTTTGATCTGCTTGTTGCAATTTAGCTGATAACCGGGCGACAACGGGGTCGACGGGCCACCTCCTGGCAGGATACCGAGTACACAGGCCGGAGTTGCCACGGCAAATCCGCAATCGGTGCTATCGCCTACAAATACAGGGCCGTATTGCAGCAGCGTATCCAGGATCTGGGCGGTTGTCAGGCCATCGGCTTTACCATTCGGGTTCCCCCAGAAGCCCTGTGTATACGTACAGACGCAGGGAACAGCATAGGATACAGAGCAGGAAGTCGAGTTACCACACTCGTCGGTGACGGTGAAATACAAGGTACGCGACTGCAAATAACCATCCTCATCCGAGTACGTGCAGGGCGTCAGATCGCCGCCGGAATCGAAGGTCACCGTTATCTCGCCACCACAATTATCCGTATAGGCATCTTTAATGATCTGCAGCGTCATATTGATCTTGGGATCCGTATCATCACAGGGGATGTCTCCGGCACAGGAAACCATAATGGTCTCCGGGCATTCGCCTGTCGGAGGCGTTTGGTCATCCACCGTGATATTCTGGAAGCAGAAGCTACTGTTACCACAGTCATCAAAAGCCCGGTACATGCGAACCATCTTGAACTGGTTAGCACATACGTAATCGTTGACAGACTGCCCGACATAGGTTACTTCCACCTGACCACCGCAGTTATCACTGGTAACGACGGCATTAATATCCGGGTCAGGAACCTCGTTGGAGCAGGACAGTGTCAATGCCGGCGGACAGGTAATTGACGGTGGAGTCTTGTCATTTACACTAATGGTCTGCGTGCAAACAGCGGTGTTACCGCAAACATCTGTTGCCTCGTACATCCGCTTGAGGAGGTAGCGGTTTTCACATACCTCATTGCTGATCATGTCACCCAGGTGCTCGATATCAACTGAACCGCCACAATTATCGCTTGCAGAAACACTGCTCACATCTACAGCAGGTACTTCATCACTACAGGAAACAGTCGTGTTGGCGGGACAAGTAATCGTCGGAGCGATCTTGTCGTCTACCGTGATCAGTTGCGCGCATGTCGTCGAGTTGCCACAGGCGTCTGCTGCCTGGTAGGTGCGTGTGATCACGATCGGGCAACTGCCACTCGGGCTGTCCCCTACGTGCGTCACTGTTACCGCTCCTCCGCAATTGTCGCTCGTCGTTACCGCATCGGTATCCACATCCGGAACTTCGCTCAGGCACGAGACCGTTACCGGATCCGGGCAGGTGATCGACGGTGCTGTTTTATCATC
>SBHD01000343.1 GCA_006226345.1 Bacteroidota bacterium
TTTGCCGTAGAACGATACTTCCGGTTCCAGGACATGGTGGAGGGCCACGCCGGCAAAAAATGCTCCGGTACGTCCAAAACGCGCCATGTAATTCAATCCGATGTTTACATCCGGATAAGCAAAGTTGTTTTCAGGAAGTGTTTCACCGGTAGGAAGGGTATAGCCGGTAGAGCCATCAAACTCATCCTGGAATTCCAGCGATTCATAATTGACGTTACGCTGGGTTAGGCCACCCTGCACCCCTAGCGAAAGGAACTGCCGGTTGTCAGCACTAAGTGCCTTGTGGTATGCCAGCGATAGTGCGATCTGGGTCGTGTTGAAATCCACAACATTGACCTTGTCGGTAAAAAACATCAAACCCAGGCCGATCGCATCGTCGTGTACTTTTTTTGCGGGCGCGTCAAAGCGCAGGTCGGCTGCCACGGCAAAGGTCTGGATCGGGTTGTCCAGCACTTTCCGCCATTGATCCCGGTAGATCGTTCCAACCCGGTACCGGCCTTCAAAGGCTCCGGTCAGACCGGGATTGAGCAAGAGTGGGGATGCATAAAACTGGGTGAAATGTTGGTCCTGTGCCTGCAGGTGCTGCAGAAAGGCAATCAGCGTAAATACGTAAAGGAAGATTTTCTTCATGCGTTTGGGAAAATTTCGGCAAAAGTAGGGATTTTGAACGTTGCAGTACACTGTACTGTCAAGAACCCGTCAGCCGGATGGAAATCCATGGGACAAATGGCAAAAAAAATGTTGGATATTAAGCGATTAGCCTGCCGGGGTGGTTTTTGTCTCATCCCTGCAACGTTGCTTACTCCTGTGAAACCACCGCGCCGGTCAGGCTCTTAACGCGTATCCCGGCTGAAAATTGGATCGGACAGGAGTTTAACAGGCATTCGGAGCCTTAGACCGTTTCCGCAAAGTTATTACCTTCGACCCTTGCGCAGCCAGCCAGGCTGTTCATTTCCCCAATACAATTGTTATTATCTATCCCTTTCACATCTTAGTTATTGCTCTGTTTTATATGAAAAACATCAGTTCGATCCGTTTTTTAATGCTGACCCTGATCCTGCTGACTGCACAGGTACTGCTGGCTCAGGAGACCCCCACACCCACCAAACAGGATACCGTACCACCGGCTGAAAAAACTGCCCGGATGGAAAAGGACTCCACCGACAAGAAAAAACCGCAAAAAGGTCCGAAACCCTACCGCACAGTTATTACCGATAAAGCTGTTTCCATGTCCGGTATGGTAACCGTGCATCGCGTAGAGGATAAATACTACCTCGAAATACCGGATTCTATCTTCGGCCGCGATATTATGGCGATCACCCGGATGGCCAAAACGCCGACGGGCGCCGGATACGGTGGCGAGCAGGCTAATCAGCAGGTTGTCCGCTTTGAAATGGGCCCTTCTGACAATGTATTCATGCGGGCAATAGCATATCGCAATATTAGTAGCGATACCCTGCAACCGATCTACAAGGCCGTCCGCAATTCCAACGTCGATCCAATCGCTGCAGCGTTTGATGTAAAGTCTATCCGGAAGGATACCTCCGTCGTAATCGACGTTTCCGATCTGTTCCTCGGCAGTAACGACGTTTTTGCCCTGAGTTCCTTTGCCAAGCAGCGCTATAACCTGCGCGATGCAGTAAAGGACCGCACCTTCGTACAGAGTATGCGGACATATCCGATCAACCTGGAGGTGCGCACGGTGCAGACCTTCAAGGTCAACCCGCCTAAATTTGGTGAAGGCCGGAATGGCTCGCCTTCGAGTTCGGTAAATCTGCCGGGAGGAATGGATGCCGGGGTCGTGACCTTTGAAATGAATACCTCGCTGATCCTGTTGCCGGGCAAACCGTTCCGAAAGCGTTTCTTTGATCCCCGTGTCGGCTTTTTCGCCACCGGCTACACCGTCTACGACGACGACCAGCAGCGGGCTAAAGATGAAACCCTGGCCGTGCGCTGGCGCCTGGAGCCGAAAAACCGGGCCGACATGATCAAACAACAGAAAGGTATCGCGATCGAACCGGCCAAGCCCATCGTATACTACATCGACCCCGCCACACCGCCTAAATGGCGCCCGTACCTGATCCAGGGTGTGCAGGACTGGCAGCCGGCTTTCGAGCAGGCAGGCTGGAAAAACGCCATTCAGGCTAAGGAATGGCCGGAAGGCGACACTACCATGAGCCTGGAAGACGCGCGCTTTTCCGTGATCCGTTATTTTGCCTCCGATATTCAGAATGCTTACGGCCCTAATGTACATGACCCGCGCACCGGCGAGATCCTGGAAAGCCACATCGGCTGGTACCACAACGTGATGCGGTTGCTCAAGTCCTGGTACACGACCCAAACCGCTGCCGTGGATGCCCGGGCCCGCAAAAACGAATTTGACGATGAACTGATGGGGCAGCTCATTCGGTTCGTTGCTGCACATGAGGTCGGACATACCATCGGCCTTCGGCATAATTTTGGTGCCAGCAATGCCACTCCGGTAGAAAAACTGCGCGACAAGGCCTTTCTCGCTGCCAATGGTCATACATCTTCTATCATGGACTATGCCCGCTTCAACTATGTGGCACAACCCGGCGACGGTGTTACCGATCTGATGCCCCGGGTCGGGGATTACGACCGTTGGGCGATCGAATGGGGGTACAAGCCCATCTATAATACCGAAGATGCCGAGGCAGATAAGAAGGTCCTCAATAACTGGTATAAGGACAAAGCGGAGAAAAATGCGCGCCTGCACTTCCTGACTGAGCGCAGCTCTTATGATCCGCGTGCGCAAAGCGAAGATCTGGGCGATAACTCCATGCTCGCCTCGGAATATGGCATTAAAAACCTGCAGCGGATCATGCCCAACCTGATTGACTGGACAAAAGAGGAAGCCGAAGATTTTGACTATGCGGAAGAAATGTACAACAACGTCTTCGGCCAGTACCGACGCTATATCGGCCATGTCTCCAAGTGGGTCGGCGGGGTGTTCGAAACGCCCAAAACCGGCGACCAGGAAGGTGTGGTATATGAAGTGGCGCCTGCCGACCGGCAGCGCGAAGCGGTGGCTTTCCTGAATGCGCAGCTGTTCCAAACCCCGGAATGGCTGATGGAAGCCTCGGTCCTGCGGCGGATCCGGCCGGATAACGGCGTAAATGCGATCAGCAGGCTGCAGGAAAGCACCCTGGGCAGCCTTTGTTCCGAAAGCCGGTTGCAGCGGATGATCGAGAATGCCACCATCGATGCGAATACCTATACGGTGGCCGGTCTGTTCAGCGACCTGTATGCCGGGATCTGGTCTGAACTGCGCGAAGGCAATGCGGTCAGTGTACACCGCCGGAATTTGCAAAAGGCCTATATCGATCAGATGGCGGATCTGTACCGGCCGGAAAAACCGGGTAGTCTGCACAAAACGGACGTGCCTTCCCTGGCCTTGTTCAACCTGATGCAGCTGCAGAATGAGCTGACGGCCGCCGCCAATTCGTACAACGATATGATGAGCCGCAGCCACTTCATGGATTGCCTCCGTCGGGTGGAAGCGGCCCTGGACGAGGATTGATCGATTAGATTGACGAATAATTGATTACATGAGTACATGATTGAAGAAGTTTGGGGCGGGTTTGATTTTGGTGTTTTGCCTGAGCAAACACCAGATGAAAAAATAGGCCCTCTACCATCAAAAATCACCTCTTCAATCATGTACTCATGTAATCTATTAATCATCAATCCTATTATCATCTGTCCCACGACTTACAACCTTCGGACTCCGGGCGCTGTAATAATTTTCAGCCACACAACGGATACTCAACCCATGGAAAAAGTCAATCTGGAAGAAAAACTCGGGTTATTTTCTGACCACTGGACTCCGCGCATTGTCGGAGAACTCAACGGGCAGCAGGTCAAACTGGCCAAGCTGAAAGGCGAATTTGTCTGGCACCGACATGAGCATGAAGACGAGTTGTTCCTGGTGCTGAAGGGCCGTTTTACCATGGAGTTCCGCGACCGGAATGTCGAGCTGCGCGAAGGTGAGTTCCTGATCGTACCCCGCGGTGTAGAGCACCGGCCTGTAGCAGAGGAGGAGGTTTCTATTTTACTGTTTGAGCCGGCCAGCACCCGCAATACCGGCGATCAGGAGCATGCGCTTACCCGGGACAGGTTGGATTGGGTCTGAGACCCGAAGACCGACAAGTGTGCATTTGAGGCATACCGGAACCCTGGGTCCAGCGAATTCAGCCAAACACGTTCGTAATTTTGCTATGACCTATTGCTCCTGCAGCAATACACGCGTCAGGTTGTCCCAGGAAAACCGCGATTTCTCCGAGTGTACGCCGGCCTCCATTTCTGCACTACGCCGGTTTCCGAAAAAGTCCGATATGGCAGCGGCGATGGCTTGCGGTTCCGGATCGGTCACGTAGCC
>SBHD01000347.1 GCA_006226345.1 Bacteroidota bacterium
GCAGCCGGTCTGTTGTCTCTGTTCGCACTGTTCCGGTTCCGGAGTAAACCAGCCTGGCTGCAGACAATGGTACTGATCACCACTCTTGTTGCTGGTGTCGGTTTTGCCTCGATGGCATACACCGGCTATCTGGGCGGCAAGATCCGCCATTCCGAGATCAGAGGCGCCCAAAATGGAGCGACTACCACCGATCTCGGGCTGCCCGAACGGGAAGAGCACGAGGACGACGACTAAACAGAACCTGAATACTATGTCGCCCCAAACCGCTACCCGGTCAGGATCACCTGGCCAGGCGGAAGCCATACTGGTCGCCCCGACTGCTGGGATATCGCGTGCCGACCGTTTCTATTTTGACCGTGCTCGCCATGCTCTTCCAGGAGCCTCCGTGCACCACCCGGTAGCGGCCGAAGGATTCCGGCACCCAGTCCCAGCACCACTCAAACACATTTCCACTCATATCATACAAGCCCAGGCTATTGGCTTTTTTCCCGGCAGCAACTGCGTGGGTCCGGTTACCCGAATTGCTTCTGTACCAGGCGACTTCATCCGCCTCATCACTGCCTGCACAAGCAAACGCCGAAGGATTGGCGCCACCCCGGGCAGCATACATCCATTCGGAATCGGTAGGCAAACGGTATCCATTGGAGCCGGCGCGTTTCGTTACCGTCCATTTGAGCGGGTCGATATCACTGTCGTTGATATTATTCGTGTCCTGCTGTACCTGATCGATGTCGTACACCGGGGTCAGACCGCGTTGAGTACTCAACCAGTTGGCATAAAGAACAGCATCATACCAACTCACAAAAACGACGGGATTGTTTCCTTCCCAGCCCCAGCCGGGACGCCCTTCCATCGCACCGGCATCCAGCATATCTTTCCCGTTAGCCCGGAGGTATAAGTTATACTGCCATACGGTAGTTTCGCTTTTAGCCAGTTCAAATCCTGACTGATCGCCCCGGCCTTTCACCGGCAGCATAACAGGGTAATACCGCGCTTCCAGTTCAGTGAACCGAGAAGATGCCAACTGCCGCAGGCTGTTGCGGATCTGGTTCCGGTCACTGCTTTCGTCCAGATTCGTATGCTTCCCTAAAAGTGTTGCTACCTGTCCGGCGGCTTTACGGGCATCAGGCAACTGCCCTGTTTCTGCATATACATAGGCCATCTCCAGCAAGGCATGGGCAACCTGTGGTTGCTTTCTTCCAAGCAAAGCGGCATTGGAGAGCTTAACCAGTGCTGTCTCGTACTTTAGCGCGCGGATATCTTCTGTACTCTCCAGCAAGGCCTGGTCGACCAGGTTCTCATTGGCGCGCAGCATCCTTATCAGGGCCAGGCGGGCTGTTTCAGCATTGGTTTCCGCTATGGTCTTTTGTGAATCTGCCCGCATTTCCTGTCTGTGGGCAACAAGGGCACTGGAATCAGCCAGAAGTTGTTTCTGGACCGCTACTTGTGCACTGGAATCTGCTGCCCGCTCGGCGATCTGTGCCAGATCACGCTGCTCACGGGCGATCCTGGACTGCCTGTTTGCCCAGAAAAAGGCGATAGCGGCCAGCACAGCCAGCAAACCGACCCCTACAGCAAACCGGCTGGCCCGCTTTTTAGCTTTTTCGGCAGCCAGTTGCAACCGTTCGGCTTCGGCCCGGCGGGCTGCTTCCTCCCGGGCCTTTTCTTCCGCCTCCCGTGCACGACGCTCGGCGTCCAGCCGTTCCTGTTCCATGCGCAGCTGTTCCAGGGCAGCTTCCCGCTGGCGGCGCGACCGCAACATCGGGGCCAGCAAGGTATCATGGCTGATCTCATAACTATATCCCCCCAGCGAGTTGAGGGTTCTACGCACCAGGTAGGTACGCTCCAGATTTTTCAGCAAGTCTGTAGAGATTCCCATACTAAGAGCCAGTTCTTCTGCATCCCGGCTGAGTCGGCGCGCATCACCGGACTGGGCATCCACCAGCATCAGGCCATCTTCCAGTACCCGGCGTGCCTGTTCCTGTTCTTCCGGAGGCAACTCGCTGATCCGGTTGTTGTAATAGTCCTCGTATACCGTGCTGAAGTCCGGCAGGTCAGCGGCTGATATGGTTTGCAGCCCCTGGTCATTTACACGCTTTTCGATTGAAGCACATACGATCTGTAGTTGAAAGGCTTCGATCCTGCCTTTATTTGCAGCATCTGTGCCGGAAAGTTCCCGCAGCATTTTTTCCAGGGCATCCGCGCTGTACCGGAACGGCTGACAAGCGCCCTCCCCTAACAGTTCGGGCGGCAGCGCGGCAGGCATTACGATCGCTTCCCTGGCCTGTTTGGCATCCAGGGCGCGCAATTCATACCGCTTGTGCAGAATTGCCGGAAGCCGGTCTTTCATACTATCGAGCAGGCTAAGCCGGTCGGCCCGGATCGCAAATAAGACTTTGGCATCCATCGGCTGTGCCAGGAAAGCCCGTTGCTCCCGTGTACAGGAACGGGCCGCCAGGCGTACGTCCTGGGGTATTTCTTCATATACCAGCTCTGCGATTTCGGCGCGAAACTGCGCCTGCTGCTCTTCCGGATAGGAGAACAATTCCTCAAACTGGTCAAAAACGAGTAGAAAGCGGGCTGTCCCGTCCCCTGTTCCGCGCATTTTAAACCGGTGCCAGAGCCGGGTTTCCGTAGTCAGACCTTCCAGGAAACCGGCGTCCTTATTAACCGGCACGGCGTCCAGGGCATTGACGACGGCTTCCAACGGAGAAGCCGATTTGCCCGCCACATAAGTACCGAACCGGACCTGTACCGGCAGGTATTGCCGGTTTTCAGGTGCACTGGAATCAATAAACCGGGGAATCAGGCCTGCCTTGATCAGCGAACTTTTCCCGTATCCGCTTTTGGCAAATAATACGACCAGCCGTTCCAGCAGGATCAGGTCATACAGTTCCTCTATGTCACGGCTTCGGCCAAAGAACAAATGTTGTTCATGCGTTTCAAACGGGCGGACGCCCGGATAACGGAGACTGTTGTTAGTCGTCATTAGTCGGGCAGATTTGTAGCGAGGTCATTAATATTCTTGACCACTCGGTTATAGAGTGTATCCAGGTTACGGCTGTCTTCCGTACCGGCTTTGGTATCACTTTCCCATTTATGGTACCAGTTGCTGACCATAGTAGCCATTTCCTTGTCTTCCGGAGAAGTAAGGATCTTCAACAGCACCTCCAGGGCCCGGCCGGTTTTTCCTTCCTGCAGCAGACGCAAAACCAGGTGTTTATCCAGTTTTTCAGCGCCACCGCCATCTTTGTTCAGATGTTCTTCCCAGCGCCGGCACAACTCGTCCAGGAAAGCGTCGCCCTCCACCACAAATTTTATATTGAACTGCTTGAGCAAAAAGGCCTGATTGGCCTTATCGCCATACTGGGTGCTGAGTGCGATATGCATCGGCGTATTGTCTTCCGTAAGCAGCCGTAGCAGCAACTGCGTATACCATTTATCAAAATCAAAACCCAGGAAGAAGAAAGAACGGGCTTCACCGAGGGCCCGGCGCACTTTTTTGGGTAATCCGGGCGTACCCATAGTGTTTTTGAGCAGCTGGAACAGATCATCATAATCCAACACCAGTGAAGCATCCTCCCGGTAGGAACCACACAGGTTGTATACCAGCGGACGGTCACGTTCCCAGGAATCCACCACGTCCTCATCATTTTGCCCGATGTGATTAAAAAATGCAAAATCAGCCCGGGCGTCCTTTGGGTAGGCATCGAACAAAAAGTGATCCGGCGTAATGGATACTGTCATCAAAAAAGGGAGTGCGGCCAGTTTTTCATACGTTCCCGGTTCCGGCTTGGTCTCCTCATAAAACAGACTGATCGTACGTTGCACTTCCGACTTGGATGCCCGGTTATGGAACAGAAACAAATTATCGCGGTCATGGAAATAAGCAATATCATCCTGATGATGCTTAATCAGCTGTTCCCGTAATACTTCCCGCAACGAATGTCCATCTGCGCGGGCTACTTCCGGTCCGAGGAGCAATACACATTTCTGCCGGCTCAGGTCAAATAAAAGCGGTTTAAATATTTTGTCCCACTCGGGGGTGGTCAGATCAGGCACTTCTTTTTTTGCCATTGGTTACTTTTTTATTCATCGAACGGAGCCTGAAAAACCAGGTTACCGCCAAACATTCTTTTCAGGGTACCAGTGCTTGTTGCCAAAAGTATGCACTGGTGTGCAATATGGGGGTATCGGGCTGTAATTTTCTCCTGTCACAGCAATAGGTGCCGGCGCCGTAAAAACAGTACAGCCGCCCCACCCTATTTTTTACTCCAGGCATAACTGACCGTCATCTCATGGCTCGTTCCGTACGTGCCACCAAAACTCGAAATATTGTAGTCAAAACTGTATCCGATCCGCACCAGCGATCCTTCCAGCCGTAA
>SBHD01000349.1 GCA_006226345.1 Bacteroidota bacterium
GACACCCTATGTCCGGACAGTGTGGTGATCGTAAACGGACAACGATATGACAAATCAAAGCCAACCGGCCTGGAGGTGCTTACAAGCAGTTCTGCATTTGGTTGCGACTCCATCGTCCGGGTTGATCTGGTATTCAGAGACCTGGAGGTTAACCTCGGAGAAGACCGGCAAATAAGTGCAGGCGACAGCCTGTGCCTGCAGCCCGTACTTAATTTTCAACCGGCACTTCTCGAATGGGAGCCTCCCCTGCCCTGTCAGGACCTGTCCTGTTTTCCTACCTGCCAGGTTTATTTTTCTGACAGCGCATTTACCCTGAGTGTGACGGACTCCAGTGGCTGTGTAGTGCAGGATATGATCCAAATTGCCGTAGACAAAACGCCTCCTGTATATGTACCTAATGTGTTCAACCCCGATGCTCCCTGGCCCAACAACCATTTTTTCCTGAGTGCAGGTGCCGGCATCAAACAGATCAGGCAATTCCGGATCGCCACCCGCTGGGGCGAGATCGTGCTGGAAAAGCAGAACATCCAGCCAGGTAAGCCGGAGGACGGGTGGGATGGCTTTTGGAAAGGCAAAAATGCAGCGCCTGGCGTATATATCTTTTGGGCAGAAACGGAATGGTGGGACGGAACATCGGATATTATCTCCGGTTCCTTCACGCTCCTGCGATAGTTGAATAAAATTTCATAGCGGTAAGTACGGCATTTCAGGCCTGCAAGCCCTGAAACAAAATACCCCCGCATATGGGAAAGTGCTGCATAGGCATCTTTTTCCCGTGTGCGGGGGTATCAATTCAGGAGCAATAACCTTTATACCGGCGTCTTCCCGGTGTCAGGGGCTGAAGCCAGGGGTTTTATTCCCCTCCGGAAGGATCTTCAATCTCGACCTCTTCCTCAATGGTAATACTGGTAGGTCCGGCGATGATCTTGAACTCCGTTCTGCGGTTGAACCGGTGTTCTTCATCCGGACAATCCACGCCGTTTTTACAGCGATTGAGGATGAATTTTTCACCCTGCCCTACTGCTACGATCCGTTCCGGATCAATGCCTTTCGCTACCATCCAGGCTTTGGCGCTGTCAGCACGACGTTGAGACAATCGTTCATTGTAGTCATCCCGGCCCTGGGCATCCGTATGAGAAGACAATTCGATCTTCATATCCGGATACTGGTTCATCAGGTTAACCAGGAATTGAAGGTCTTTCTCTGCATCAGGCAGGATCTCGGCCTTGTCGAAGTCGTAATAAATATTATTCAGGCGGATAGGCTCATCCCGCTGAACAACACGCTTCTGCGGCTTCGGCTTACGCTTCAACCGAAGAGTGATCTTTTTTTCAACCGTTGTGGTTTTTCGGACTCCGGAGGTATTGAACGTCAGTGTATCCGGTTGGAACTTATCACATTCGGTGATTACCATGTAGGACTTCTCCGGAAGCAGCGTGAATTCGAAGTTGTTTGCGGTATTGTTTGTTTTTGTATCCACTTTTGTTGGGTCCGTATCCGTCACATCGATCACCTGCAAGGTGCAGCCTGGCAGGGGCGGATTGGCTTTCTCTCCTTTCCAACGCAGGCGGAACGTAGTTGCCAGCAGGTTAACCTTGATCCGTTCGATTTCCCAGGCATAAATATCGTCACAGCAGGTTTTACTTTTAAGGTTGTTGGGACCGGGACGGTTGCTAACCAGAAAACCGCTCATGCCATCTGCGCTGCGGGTGTAAAACTGATCGTCAACACTGCTGTTTATACCGACCGGCAAGAGGCTGGGCTCACTCCATACAGAACCGTTCCACTGGCTCTCAAATACATCCAGTCCGCCGATTGTAGGCCGGCCATCACTGCTGAAATACAGTTTGCCATCCTGGTAAAACGGTGAGACCTCGTCACCGGGCGTGTTGATCAACTTGCCCAGGTTGACGGGCAAACCAAATACGCCGGCAGATTTTTTAGGAGCATAATAAATATCGAATCCGCCTTCACCGCCAGGAATTTTAGCTACGAAGAACAGGACTTTTTCACCAAACAGTTCGCCTTCGCAGGGGTGCTTGGCGATATAATCACCATTCACTCCGGCTACTTCGTTTGCTGCACCCCAACCATCGTCTCCTTTCTGTGCAAAAAAGATCCTGCTTTCCTTCACAAAGTTGTTATCCATTTGCACCCTCGTGAAGTACATCGTTTTTCCATCCGGGGTAATACTGACGTTGCCCTGGTGCCAATCTTCCCGATTGATCTGTGTGCCCAAAGCCACCGGCTCGCCATACTCGCCTTCCT
Organism: Bacteroidota bacterium; assembly: GCA_006226345.1. GTDB lineage: Bacteria > Bacteroidota > Bacteroidia > Chitinophagales > Saprospiraceae > M3007. The sequence goes on from SBHD01000349.1 coordinate 2,269, forward strand.
GACCTGCAGGTGCTGCACTGTAGATCTTGGCAAACCAGTCGCCTTCCTTTCCGTCGAGGGTGATCACCTCTTTGGTTGCCAGCGATGAAAAATATAGAGTTCCTTCGCTAAAGGAAGGAGAAGCCTCTGTTTGCGGGCTGTTGGCTTTCTTGCCGATATTGTTGATCAGCAGGTTTTCCGGCTGTCGTGCCTTTCGGGCGATCTTACACCCTTCAATTTCAATCATGCTTCGGGCGATCCGTGCCGAGTCTGATCCTTCTGAAAGGTACTGGGTGAACATGTCCTGCGCGTCAGCATACTTTTCTTCGTGCTTCATAGCCAGCGCATACCAAAATTTCAGCTCCGTATACTCACTCTTCCGGTCCCGCAAAACCAGGCGGCTGAGCAGTCGCTCGGCACGCTTATAATCACGCAGTTCAAAGTTCAACAACGCGATCTTTACGTTGACATCCTTTTCCTTCGTTTCCTGATACACCTCTTCATAAAATTCCAGTGCGGCGTATGGGTTTCCGGTCGACTCAGCCTCTTTGGCAGACTCCAGCATGGCGTCAGGGGTAGACCGGTTCAAGGGCTGTGCGCCAAGAGAAAAGGCAGAAAGTGCTAAAATGCAGGTTATAATAAAATTACTGGTTTTCATATTTATAGCGTTGATGATCAGATGGAAAGGCGTATTGCCCGGTTAAAAGCCATCAAATCCAATTCTTTAGAAACGGGGACAGAACACTTTCGGGTTCACGACTGCCGGCTTGTAAATTTTGATGATATAATTAGCGGCAATTTCAAATCCACCACGATAATTACTGGCCGTTCGCAGGTTTGATGTGTTCACATCATAGGCCACACCTACCGTCAAATCTTTAAATTTTACACCTGCCAGAATGTTTATAGCGTCACTCAAACGATAGCCAGCCCCCATATTCAGTGTAATCCCCTTCTCTTCATTGAACAGATAACCTGCCAGTCCCTGAACCACGATTTCGTCATTTCCACTCATCGTTTGAAACAAGAAGGTCGGGCTGAAGTTCCATTTATCATTGAGGGCAATATTAAACTGTCCATGCGCTACTGCCCGCCGCGGCAGCTTCTCAAAACCTTGCTGCGGGCTGCCGCTACTGCCGCCACCGGAACTGACCAGGGAGTAGTTTGGTTTAAAGACATGGTACATGGAAAAGCCGATATTAAAATCCATTACTTTGTTCAGGCGAGATGAAAACACCACACCAAGATCGATATCGTTGTATTTGGAATCGCCCAACACACGACCGTTGTCCATACTCTGTGACTGTACGTATTGGCCGGAGGTATTAAAGCCATCTCCAAACTGCAGTTTATTAATATCAATTTTTCGTTGTTCGCCGCCATAATGGCCTCCAATAGATAACACACTATTCCCTTTCTTATCTAAAGCCAGGTGATACGTGGCGCCCAGTTTGGCGGCGCTGTGAATGAGTCCGGCAGAACCGGACTTGTCCTGATACAGCATAAAACCTACACCTACCCAATCGCGTTTGCGGAAACCGCGAATGATCGGGGCATCTACCCAGGCGGAAGGCGTCCGGTACTGATTGTTGCTGCCAACAACGCTGGTCCACTGACTCCGGAAAATACCACCGATACGTGCGGTGCCTTCAAACTTGCCGGCCATGGCCGGATTCAGGGTCATTGGAGACATATAGTACTGGGTAAAATGGATGTCCTGAGCTCCCAGAGCGCTCCCGAATAAAACAGCTAAAAATGTGGGTAGTAATTGTCTGATGCGCATATAGAAATTTTTTGGTATGTCGTCGGATATCAAACTGCCGCGAAAAATAGAGTAAAATTGGCAAACACCTTTCACCAGACCGGGTGGATTTTGTTAAAAACGGCCTTTTGGAAACTTCAGGTCATTTTACTTCACGGCATATTATATTTGGGTCTAATATCTCCATGCATCGGAAATGTCCACGCGGGCATTTTCTAAAACCGATCTTGGAGCACGGTCTGCAACTAAGCCCCGACACCTGTATGGTCTTGTTCCGATTGACTCCTTCCGGGTAATACGGATACATTCCGAATTCAGGCACCGTATTCCCCCATATAGAAATAATGTCCTTGCGAAAGGCGGCTGCCACATGCATCAGTCCGGTATCGTGCGTGATGACCTTGCGGGCCTGCCGAACCACCGATGCTGCCTGGTGCAAAGACAAGGTACCGCAGCAATTAAGTACATGCGCCCCTGCCTGTTCGGCTACCAATCGCCCCAATTCAGCCTCCTGCTTTCCTCCGAGCAGAACAACCGGCTCCCAGAGTTGCCGGCAAACTTCAATGATCTTCCCCACAGGCAACTGCTTGGTAGCGTGGTTTGCCCCGGTTACCAATACGACGAATTTTCCCGGCGTCAGGTTGGGCGCCAGGGTTGACAAGTTTACTTCTTCTGAAGTCGGGATAAAATAGTCCAACCCTTTACCGTCATTCTCAACACCCAGGTGGCGTACAGTTGCCAGGTAGCGGTCAACAATATGCAAATCCGGCAGCCGGTTTATGCCAAATCGCACCAGCAGCCACTTGCGCAGGTTCAGTTTGTCGAAGGATCTGGAAGGGCGGCCCAATACAAGTTTAACCCGTAGGCTGCGGAGGTTATGATGCAGATCAATGATCCAGTCATACCGTTCGTTCCGAAGGTCTGGCAGCACCTCAGTTACTTCTTTACGGAACGCATATACTTTATCCAGATAAGGGTTTGGCTCCAGCAGAGTGGCAAATCCGGCTTTTGTTAAAAAATGCACCTCGGCGCCCAATTGTTGCTTCAGGCACCGGATCACCGGTGTAGTCAGCACAATATCGCCAATGGAGCTAAAACGCAGGAGTAAAACTTTCATAATTGCTCGGGCCGCAACGTCTCACAGTCAGCCTGATCCGGGATCAGGATTCAAGGCCGGGTTGGGCAAGGGCATTGGTTTTAAAATGTTGCATTTGGGAGGCGCTGCCCAGCACTACGATATGCCAGTCGGTGCGTAGGACGGCTGACTGGGGCGGGTTCAACTCATATTCCCCATCCGGATAGCGCACGGCAACCACAGAAACCCTGCATATGGTGGTCAGTCCGCTTTCGGCAATGGATTTGCCCTGATAGTTTTTTTTCAGCCTTCCAACTTCTATCTCTTCAAAGACCACATTGCTGGGCCCCATATTCGATAACAGGTTGAAAAACTCCACCAGGTCGGGTTTGTTGACCAGCGTTGCCATATAAAAGCCGCCGATCTGCTCGGGCACAACCGTATGGTCAGCACCGGCACGCCGGATCTTTACCTCATCCCCCAGGTTATTTGCCCTGGAAATGATCCGCAGTTTGGGGTTGATCTGCCGGGCTGAGAGCGTGACGAACAGGTTGTCGGCATCACTGGGGAGGGTGAGTACCATGGCCTTGGCCTGATGAATACCGGCTTCTTCCAGCACCTCATCGTCAGTAGCATCCCCTTCGACATACAGATAGGCGGTCTGTTGATGCAGATATTCTACTTTATCCCGCCTGTTCTCAACAATAACAAAGGGCTCCCCCTGTTTTTCCAGTTCCTGTGTTACTTCTGTGGCGTGTCGGCCAAAGCCACAAATGATGGTATGTCGCGTCAGGTCCTCTATTTTCCGGCTCATAAGAAACTCATTGAGTAGTTTAAGGAAGCCACCTTCTGCAAATATTCCGGTAATAGTGGAAATCGCATAGGTGAACAAACCAATGTTGAACAGGATATAAAAACTGGTAAACAAGCGGCCATACACACTTAACGGATGCAACTCCTGGAAACCTACTGTCGCCAGGGTGATTACAGCCATATAATACGCTTCAAACCAGGTGTACCGCTCAATAAGTACATAACCAACCGTACCGATCGCAAGGGCAAATATGGCTAGTCCGGCGGCCAGCCGAAGTCTTCTGATCACCCGGGCTATTCGACGGTACCGGTAATACCGGCGCTCCTCCGTATCCGGCAGCCAGAAAAAAAGCAGCATGAACTGCAGGTAATTTGCAGGGATCATGGCAACAATGGGTTATTTATTTGAAAACACCATATATTCCCAGGGCTTCAGGTTAAGGGTGATCTCTTTGGTCAGTTGAAGGGTGCTGCGCCCAAATACATTGGCGTAGGGACCGAGAACAGCGTTGGAAGGCCGAAGCGTTACCGTTGTACGGTCCTTACTCAAGTTAAGGATAACAACGATCCGGTCTCCGTCCTTTTCGCGGGTAAAAGCATAGATCTTGTTTTCGGCATTGTTGGGTATTTTCCGAACCTTTCCGCCTGCATTTCCAGCCCAAACAGCTTTATTAATGTGGCGCAGGCCGCACAAGCGGGAATAAAAGTCCTGACGGGAATACTTTTTCCACTGGATCGGCGACCGGCCGAAAAAATCCAGCCGCTGGGTAAGGTCGTCTTCCTGACCGTTATAGATCAGTGGAATGCCCTGCCAGGTAAAAGCCAGCACATTAAAAGCATCTGCTGCATCTCCGTATAGCTCCTTTTCTGTGCCATTCCAGGAGTTTTCATCGTGGTTTTGGGTAAAGTATAACTGGTAATAACCTTTAGGATAAAAGTCATTCAAATATTGAAGCAAGGTGTCCAGGGCATGTGCATCCTGACGTTCTGCGGCAATATCCTTGGTTATATCCTTCCATTTCCAGCCATAATTGGCATTAAAACATGACGTGAAATGCCCGGGTTCGTCCTGCCACTCCGCCAACATAAAGACCTCTTTTACGGAATCGAGCGCGGGGCGCGCCTGCGCCCAAAAATCATTAGGCACCAAACCTGCCATATCCACGCGATATCCGTCAATGTCCACCTCCCGAAGCCAATACTGCATAGCATCAATCATTGCCCGACGCAAATCGGGATTGCCGAAGTCCAGGTCACACACATCGCTCCAGTCTTCGATCGGCTCACCATGCTCATTTAATGGCACCGTAAAATCACCCTTAAACATGGTATAGTATTCCGGATGTTCTTTTTTCCAGACGGCATCCCAGGAGGTATGGTTCGGCACCCAGTCAAGTAATACCTTCATCCCCTGTTCATGTGCGGTACTTACCAGTAATTTCAGGTCATCCAATGTGCCAAACTCCGGATTCACAGCATAGTAGTCCCGGACCGAGTACGGGCTACCCAGAGGGCCTTTACGCCGGTCTTTCCCAACCGGATATACCGGCATCAGCCACAGCACATCCACGCCGAGTTCTTTCAGGCGCGGTATCTGCCTCTGTACACCTGCAAAATTACCTGCTGTCGAAAACTGCCGGATATTACATTCATATAATACGCTTTTTGGTCCCCATTCCGGCTCCACCGGATTGCCTGAAGATGAAGAGATCCGATGGGAGGATTCAGATGACACAGCAGTATTGTTTGAATTCTGGCAGCCTGCAAACAGGCCTGCAATCAGCAACAGAAAAGATATTTGACGACGGAATTGAGTCATAGCAGTAGTTCCGGTTTGACGATTTGGCCTGTTGGAAAAACGAAAACGTGGCTTCTCAGTTGCCGGCAGGCAGGGAGCCCGCTCCTACGACCCTGACCTGAATACCCGTTACATTCAACGCCGTGTTCCCTTTCCAGATCATAACAAATCCTTTCTCAATTACCGACCAGGTGTTGTTGATATACGGGTCGCTGCAGGAAAGGTAAATTTCGTTCTTTTCCTCGTCCCAATTCCAACGGCCGGTATCTACTGGTTTGCCGGCAATCAAAACATCAAAAGTCTGATCCTCCCGAAATTTCAACCATTTTTTCTGGTAGTGCTTATGAATAGTCGTGTCACTGGGCTGGAATGCCATATTGAGGTGCCAGTAGCCCGTACTCAAATATGCCCGGTGACTAGCCGTAGCCGGCGGAAGTGCGCCAACCGGTACCTGGACATATGCCGGAGGTTCGTCGACCTGATAGGTGCCGGCAGTATCCGGATTCTCACCTTCGATCACACGGGATGCCTTCCATCCCGGGAGAACAGGTGTTGCGCTGGTTGTTTCGGCCGGGGCTTCTTGTTGTGTGCTCTGCAGGTTTTTACAGGTCGCCCACCCCAGGATGGCTACCAAAAATGCAAGAAAAATATTGATTTTCATAAATTTATGATGCTACGCGCACACTTAACTGTGCCAGTAAAGTATTAAAAGTAAGGTTTTCAAATCCACTGATCACGAGATGGGATTGGTCAAGGAGATTCGGATCTCCGACACCAACTACAGTAAATCCACCTATAAGTCCGGCATGAACCCCAAGGGGGGTGTCTTCGAACACCACACAGGATACAGGGGGAAGTTCTAAAGCATGAGCCGGTAAAAGGAAGCACTGTGGGTCCGGCTTCGGCTTTTTTAGAGTGTTCCCATCCATAATAACATCGAAGAAGGACTCGATATTCAACGACCGAAGTACAGAGCGTGCATTCTGAGATGCGGAAGAAAGGGCGATCCGAATACCCATTTCCCGCAGCTGCCGCAGGAAAAAAAGGACGCCGGGCAATACCTCGCCAGGTTTCATATTGGTAATGAGTTCCAGATACCAGTTGTTTTTGATGTCTGCCCAATACATTTTCTCGGCTTCTGGTATATACAAATTCCCGTGCTCCAGTATTTGTTCCAGGCATGCCATCCGGCTCATGCCTTTTAACTTAAGATGGAAGTCTTCGGTATATTCTATACCCAATTGCGCTGCAACGCGATGCCACGCTTCAAAATGATACTTGCCAGTGTTTACCAGCACACCGTCCATATTGAAAATGCAACCAGAAATACCGGGTACCTGTTCGGTCATATGAATATTGAATTGCCGCGGCGAAGTTATCGCAAATTTGACGGATAGGAAATCAGTTATTTGATTTCCTTCACCATTTCACCTTATCCCTGGTAGCGTTTCACAGTTCTGTCAAAAAAAACGCCGGGCAGGAGTACTATCCTGCCCGGCGCGTATTTTAATACCAAACGTGACGAAGGCACAGCCTATCGTCCGATCATCAATTTGCGTACACCCACTTCGGCAGCGGAGCGGAAACGCACCAGGTAAACACCCTCTGCCAAGCCAGTGCAATCCAGCCGGACAGAAGTTTGCTGATCCACCTGTTGGGTTAGGACAACGCGGCCTGTTGCATCTACCACGCTGATCTCCAACTGAACCGGCGGTACAGTTGCGAAGACCACCTGCGTCAATCCGCTGGTGGGGTTCGGGCGCAGGCTGACACCACCCAGCCAAACCGGCTCCTGGATACCAGTGGTGTTGTCCACGACAATTCCCTCAGTAGTCAGTACACAACCATTGGCATCCTTGATTTCCACATAGTAGGTACCCATGGTCAGTCCGTTGATATCCTCCGTGGTTGCAATAACGTCACCATCGGCATTTGTCCAGACAAAATTGTACGGTGTTGTACCACCCGACACCTGGATATCGATAGCGCCAACGCCCTGGTTGTTAACGTCGTGTGTAACATTGCTGGCTTCCAGTACAACAGGCTCTGTTATCGTCACAGTGAAGCTGCAGGAACCTACGTTACCGCTTTGATCGGTAAACGTGAATACCTGACGTGTTTCGCCGGTCGGGAAAGCCGAACCGCTGGCCAGGCCTTCCTCCTGCTTCCACTCACCACCACTGCTCAGGCAGTTGTCTTCTGCCACCGGTGCGGCATAGGATACTGTATTGTCGTACCAGCATGCAACCACGTTCTCCGGACAGGTTACCGTGGGCGCAATATTGTCGACTACGGTAACGGTAACTACCGTCGAGGTCTCATTGCCGGCATCGTCAATCGCAACGATCGTAACCTCCTGTTCACCCAGGTCGTCGCAGGTGAATTCATTTGGTGTGATCGAAACAGATGCAACAGCACAGTTATCCGTAACCGAAGCACCCAACGTCTGCAGAGTTGCCATGGCTGAGCCACTGGCACTCAATGGCAGGTCGGTATCTTCAGCAGTAATCACCGGTGCTGTATTGTCTTCCGAGATGACAGCATAACTCTCTTCAAGGGTACAACCGTTTTCATCGGTCAGTACTACCGTGTAGGTGCCAGGTGCCAGGTTTTCAACCGAGGCAGTATTGGCGCCATTGCTCCAGTTGTAAGTATAGTTACCTACACCGCCACTTGCTGTTGTTGCGATCGCTCCCGTAGGATCATTAGTACAAGCGGAATTTTCCACTACGGCATCCAGGCCCAATACGGCAGGTTCCCCGATGGTCGTACTGATGATCAGTTCACAGGAGTTATCATCGGTGATAGTAGCTGTATAAGTCCCCGGGGTCAGATCCTCAAGCGTAGCAGTATTCGCACCATTGCTCCAGTTATAGGAGTACGGTTCGGCACCACCGGACATCTCGACAGAAACAGAGCCGTCATTCAGGCCAAAGCAACTCACATCCTGAATATTGGCTTGTGCTGAAAGTGCACAGTTGAAGGAGTTAACGGTTACGCTCTGTTCATCTGTGCAACCGTTTTCATCCGTAATGACAACCGTATAGGTGCCCGGCGCCAGATTCGTGATCGTCTGGGTGGACTCACCATTACTCCACGAATAGGTATAGCTGCCAGTGCCGCCCGTTGGTGCTGCCGTAGCAGTGCCGTCATTTGCGCCCTGCATGGTTTCGCCGGTTGCCGAAGCATTGGCTTCCAGAACCGTGGGCTCATCGATCGTTACTGTATAGGTAGCCGCACAGTTTGTGGCGTCAATTACGTCAACTGTATAGGTACCCGGTGTCAGATTTTCAATGCTTGCGGTGTTTTCGCCGTTGCTCCAGGTATAGTTTACCGGATCGTTGGCGCCGAGCAGTTCAACCACTGCAGTACCATTGCCAGCACCAAAACAGGTCACATCAGTGCCGGATGCACTGCCGGTCATAGCGCAGTTGAAGGCATTTACAGTAACGGTTTGCTGGGCAGTACAGTTATTCTCATCCGTAACAACTACTGTGTAGGTGCCTGGTGCCAGGTCCGTGATCGTCTGAGTGGTTTCACCGTTGCTCCAGGAGTAGGTGTAGTCCCCAGTGCCACCAACAGGGGCGGCAGTTGCCGTACCATCATTGACACCATTGGCAGTCTGAGGCGTTGCCGAAGCATTAGGCTGCAGCACTGCTGGCTGGGAAATCACTACAGACGCTTCTGCAGTACAGTTTTCGCCATCAGTGATCACAACAGTATACGTGCCGGCAGTAAGTCCGGAAACGGAAGCCGTAGTTTCACCATTGCTCCAGGCGTAGGTGTAGGAATTGTTACCGCCACCTGCTTCTGCCGTTGCAGAGCCGTCCGATCCTCCATTACAGGAGACGTTTGTAAACGTATTTACCGCAGCCGTAACCACCGGACTTTGGACCACTGCAGCAGACGCTGTGGACGTACATCCATTGTCTGTATTCGTCACTACAAGGTCATAGGTACCGACAGCGTCTACCAATGGGTTCACGGTATTAGCACCGGAGACAATATTGCCATCTGCCGTAGACCAGGCATATTCGATGTTATTTCCCTGTGAGGACCCCGAGCCATCCAGCTCAAGTTCCAGCACAGTGCAGTTCAGGTTGCCCGGTGTAACAGCACTGGCAACCGGAGGTGCAACATCCTGGTCTACTTCAGCCACTGCAGCCGCCGTACAACCATTTGCCGGGTCTGTTACAACCAGATCATAGGTGCCAACCTCTCCTACCTCAGGAGTGGCCTGGTTGCTGGTAAAACCATTCGGACCGGTCCAGGCAAAGGTGGCATTCGGAGTGTTGGAGATCGCTTCGATCTCAACAACCGTTAATACACATGTCAATGTGCCGCCTTCGGCATCAGCCTCAGGAGGTGTGGCATTTAATTCTACAAGGGCGGTTGCAGTATTGGTGCAACCAGTAACTGAATCAGTCAATACCAGATTATACATGCCGGTATCCTGCACCAACGGCTCCGGCGTATTAGCACTGAAACCGTTCGGGCCGGTCCAGGCATAACCCGGATTCTGCGCATTATTGGTTGTTGTAAGCGTCACTTCCAGTACAGTACAGGTAAGTGTATCGCCATTGGCGGTAACACTTGGCGGAACATTATTCCCGGTCACCATCGTAGTATCCTGGAATGTACAGCCATTCGCCGTATTCGAGACGATAAGCACGTATCCGCCAGTAGAATCTACTTCCGGGGTAAAGGAATTGCCGCCGGAAACAATATGACCGCCGTCGAAAACAGCCCATTCGATTTCGATATCCGGGCCGCTGGAGCCGGAGCCATCAAGTACTACCTGGTTTTCCACACAGGTCAGTGCGGTGTCCGGGCCGGCATTAGCCTCCGGAAGGTCAATATCTTCATCTACGATAACGGTAGCAAAGCCCGAGCAGGTAGACACCGCATCGGTTACCTGCACGGTGTAATTACCACCTGCATCAATTGTGGGTGAATATGTGTTTTCACCCGAAACAATGTGGCCGCCATTGGAAGCGAACCATTGGAATTCATATATGCCGCTTACACCACCGGTAGCCGAGGCTTCCAACTGTTGGGTAGGAGCCAGACAAGTGATCACAGCCGGCGGTGCAATAGAAGCAACCGGGTAATCCGGTGGTCCAAGCACGGTCGTCAGCGTAGTGGTACATCCGGCATCGTCGGTCAGGGTACAGGTGTAACTTCCCGGGTTAAGCGACCCAACGTAGTTTCCGCTCATACCATTATTCCAGCTATACGAGAAGTTGGACCAACCACCGGATCCATCAACCTCAATACTTCCCAACACTCCGTTACAGCCAACTTCTTCAACGTTTACGACGGACAATTCGAGCGGACCACCAAAAGGATCCTCGACAATGATCGGTCCTGTTTCGCCAGTCCAGCCCTGTGCATTGGTTACTGTACATTCATAGGTACCAGCAGGAATATTGGTCAGGTCCTGGGTGGTGGCACCGTTTGACCAAATATAGGTGTAGGGAGGGCTGCCACCAGAAACGGAAATATCGATCGAGCCGGTACTAGACCCATAACAGATCGTGTTTTCCACACTGTTCAGTGTAGTAGCCACAGCAAGTGGCGGGCAATAGGTACTTCGCGCATTCCAAAGCCCGGACGCTCCCTGCTGTCCCACTTCATATACTTTTTTGTCAGCCGGACAGATCATGAAGATGGTAGGATAATAGGTAACCTGATACAGCCCCATGATAGCCGGATAATCTGCGATCGGATAAGGAGTACCATCCGTCCAGTCACCGACAGTACCACCAACACAGCCCGGATCGTCCCAGATACAGGGAATTGAGGTGTCCGAATCCCCCTCAATACTGATCACATATGCTTCGTCCGTGCCATTGGGTCCATACTGGTCCCATATGTCACGAAGCGCATGGGTCTGATGATAGTTCCAGCAGGGAACACACCAGGTTGCAAATATGTCCAGGTAAACGGTTTTGCCTTGATCCAGCAAGTCATACAACGTATGCACATTGCCGTCAATGTCTGTCACCGTAAAGTTGGGGGCGGTGCTACCGTTCGGTATCTGGGCAAAGGCCGCGGTAAACCCCGCCAAAACAAAAGACAGGAGTAGAACGATTTTTTTCATAAGCAGCAAAAGGATTTTATTTGTAAAAGCGGGCGGCAAGATACAATTTTTAACTATTGGCCCTTTTCAACTGCCAAATAATTTTACGCAAAGGCAGTAATACGACAGTTGATGTTCTAGCAATTCAGCAAAATGCAGTAATTCAATCTGGCAAATAGCGAATTTTTGCTGATTTCAGAAGTGCCATTTTCGGATAAATTTCTGCATTCCAGCACTTTAGTGTATTTTATAAGCGAACACTTCCGAACGGTTTCCGACCACCAATATATAGGCCTTGTTCATCGAGGCAGACAGGGGTTCCAGGCTGAATGGCGTAGTGCCGGCTAATGGAAATCCGGCATGAACGGTGCCAGCAGCATCGACCAGGAACACCTGTCGTTTTTCCCGGTCCAGAGTACCGAGTTTCTGGCAACATCCGGCACTAAATACCGTATCCTGGCTGGAAGGGAACACCACCTGGTGCTTTTGTGAATACTGCGCGCCGGAATAACCGGAAAGGGTCATGCGCTTACCCTCCAGGATAGCATAGTCTTTTCTCGGATCACCCAAAATGTGTTCCAGAGCCAGATATGGGATATCTCCGTCTTTTGCACTACCCGACTCCAGGATAAAGTGCTCACCTGAAAGATTGCTTACAAACACCTGCCCTCCGGAATTCATACAAACAAAACGTGGACTTTTAGAAACTGTGTCGACTTGCAAAGGGGATTGTAAAAAGGTACCTTCCAGCTGCAGATTGGGAAAATGGGCCGAACCGTCCCGGTTGAAGACGGCAAGTTCGCCGCTAAGGCTCAGGGATGCCAGGTAATCCTTCCCTCCATGGCTAAGGTATGTCAACGGGTGTATGATCCGGCCAACTCCACTTTGCGGGTTCCATCCGTTCAGGGGACGACCGAATTGATCAAAACCATACAGGTTACCATTCGAACAGGCAATGAAAAAGGCAAGCGCCCCATCTCCCCCAAACTGTACCAAGGTCACCCCATTGGTCGCCGGAGATTGCAGGGTAAGCGGATACCCGCTGATCTCCTGTCCGGTATCATCCAACATCCAGATGGCATCCGGAGTATTAAAAAGGAAACAGTACTGCTCGTTTTTGTAATAATCCAAGGCATATACAGCAGAAACTACAGGCATATTTAGCTGCTTTCGCCATAATATCCGGCCATTCAGGGCCAGTCGGTACAACTGAAACTGGTTATCCTGGATCAGGCAGGCCGGTTCCAGGCCGGCTCCGGGCAGGGAGACAATAAAGGGTCTCGTGATTGCCTCCCCATGAAGAGCCGTTTTCCACAACAAGCCCGGTCGCATGGCGGTATGCTTAGAAGCCTGTACATGAAGTGCACCGGACAAAGACTTACCTGCATTTTCAGAAACAGTAGCGCTGACCAGTCCGTTTTGTTGCAGCAGGTCAAGGTCCGCACGCCAGGCTTCTATAACATCAACCGGAAACAACCGGCTGAGCAATTGCGGCAGGAAGGCCGTATTGGCATAAAACAACGTAGATCCGGCGCCCGTCATTTTCTGGTGCAGGAGCAAAAAATCCGGATTTTGAAGCAGGGTCTGGTTGACAATATACCGGTCAATCAGTAATTCAAGCGCAGAGGGCGAAGTCCCGAAAATGACAAAACCATTCAACTGCACACAAGCCGGGTTCTCAAAAAGGCCCTCCCGGCTGTCCAGCCACGGACTTATGAGTGAATTATCCAAAAACTGGGTTATCTCGTAGGTTTGGTAAGTGTTTTGCTTCAGAATCCCGGTCTGATTTCCAAAATCATTTAACAGCGCACGGGCGATTTTCTCATCCCTGACCCGAAATATCAGCAATTGGTTTTCCTGCAATTCCGAAGCATAGGGTTCTAAAATGGCCAGGTTGGCGCCTCTCCCCGCCCACGGTTCAACGAATCGGGAAAAAGAGGCTTCATCTCTTCCCCCTACCGACTCTGACTGAACAAGTGGCATAACCAAAGCCGTATTATCTGGCAACACTTCGAACAGCGCATCCTGATATTCCCGGTCACCAACGCCAATATTTGAATGGACAGGTTTTTCAGCCCTGACCTTCCAGGCAGTCACCTCCCTGTACAGGCTCAGCCACTCCAGTTGCCGGGGCAATTGCGTAGTGAAAGAAGCCCATTCCGATCGAACCTGGCCTGCCAGGCGTGTGGCCAGTGCATCCATACGTATAATGATCTGAACCGGCACATACGGCGACAGGGCTGGAAATTTCTGATCCGACCACCAGTTATTCCCCTCATCCGCCTGCAGGAGCGCATCTTCCACCAGAAAAGAATGTATGGAAAACAGGAGGATGTTTTTAGTCGTTGCGGCATATAGCTTTTGGCCGGGGCCAGATTCAAAGGTGTATAGCTGATGTCCCTTGAATTGAATGATTGCAGGAGCATCATCTGGGGCATACTGATTGGTCAATGCTTTTAGATCCAGGCGCTGGCCAACATCCATAGCAAATAACGGATGCCCGCCATCCGAAGATTGCAGGCTAAAGGCGGCAACCAATGGCCCTGCCGGGAGTTGGTTGCCGGGAATGGAATCCCGGCTGAAAATTGCAAGCGCCGTACGGAGATCCTGCCGCCCCCACCCTAATAATGTAAAGGAAACATTATTCTTAGCGGATAACTGAAACAGAGAATCTACCGAGCCAACATCGGAAAATGCCAGCGTCAGCGCCGTTTGAGCCGGAATAACGCTGAATACCGTACGGGAAGCCAACCGCCACCAGAGCAAGGCCAGCAACAGCAGCAGGGATACGATCAAAACAATTCGGAAGCGACGACTCTGTACAGCAGCGAACATATGGATACAGGTTAAAAAGGATTTGAATTGCCGTGTATTCTGCGACCTTTGTGCTGCAATATTACTTAAAGTGTCGGGCATTCGCGGTAGACGGCCCGCCAGAATCAACCGGCTGAACTATGACTGAAAAAATGATCCAAAGAGCCGCCATTTTCGGCGCTTTGGCGGTAATTATCGGCGCTTTTGGCGCCCACGGTCTAAAGCCCCATCTCGATGCCTATCAACAAGGCATATTTGAAAAAGGCGTTCAATATCAGTTTTATCATACTCTGGCCCTGTTGGGTGCCGGTCTTGCATCCCGGTTCTTCCAGCCTTCTAACTGGCTTCGCTGGAGCAGTCGGCTATTCCAATTGGGCATCCTTTGTTTTTCGGGGTCATTATACCTGCTGGCCTGTCGCGATCTGCTTCCTTTTCCGGTGGGCTGGGCCGGACCGGTCACGCCCCTTGGCGGACTCTGTTTTATTGGTGGCTGGATCGGGCTCCTGCTCGGGATACGCCGGCAGGAGCAATAAAAAAACGCGAAGGGGCTGTCCCCTTCGCGTTTTTTTCTGTAAACCCTGTATGCGTTAACGCACAACAGATAACTTCCGGACTGCTTGGCCGTTACCGCTCTGCATGGATACAAAATAAAGACCATTCTGCAGCGTGGATACCGGCAGATCCAGGACATTCTGGCCGGTGGTCACCGTGATGCCATTCTGTTCATAGACCAGTTGGCCGGTAGCATCAAAAACCTGAATGGCAGCGTCAAAATTGTTTTCCGCCTCGATAAAGATACGCGGAACAGCGCCGCTGCGGACCGGGTTGGGCGAAACCTGCCAGGCCGTCAGTCCTTCAATAGTGCGCACACCCGACGTCAATGGCGTTTTAAACGTGCTCTGGCGCGGATCGGCACAGGTTACGTACTCATTGATCGGCCGGACCCGCCAGTAATAGTTCCGGTTGGCCACCAGGTCGGTTACCAGTTTGGAATTTGTATCTACGATAAACGACTTGGAAAATGGCGATACATAGGTATTGATGATATCGATCTCCAGGAGGTAGTAGGTGGCACCCGGCACATTCTGCCATTCCAGCAATACTTCATCATAGTACTGTACGGTCTGGCCGTTAATGGGTGCTACCAACATACTCACGGGCGTATTGATCGTGGTTGCAGCTGGCGTGAAATTATTGTCCAGGTAGTTTCTGGAGGACGAGAGCAGGTCAGCCTGGATCACATTTTGTTGTTGGGGAGAGAAAACATACTCGCTGCAGTTTTCAAAATAGCCCATCATGTTGTTCTCCATGGTCACCACATCCACACCCAGCGGATCTTTGGCGCCGCCGTCGTAAACGCAATCGTTGTTGTCGAAAAGGCCAAAGTTGTAATCCGGCGGTGTATCACAAATTTTATCAGCTGCCGTATTGCAATTGGTGCCGTTCATGCGCTCAGTGGGCAGACCTCCGGGAGAGGTTGCCGGCGCGATCGGCCAGGTGCTGTCTGTCGGGTCGAAGGGGTTGCTTTCCCAGCCGATAAAGGTATGATCCAGGCTAAAAAAGTGCCCTACTTCGTGCGGAAGAGTGGAATTCGTAGTGGAACCGTTGATGCGATCTTTCCGGGATACGATCCAATCCCGCGGCGGGCTGTAGTAGGCCAGGGTGATGCCGGGGTTGTTGTTTCCGGAAACCGCCTCGTCAACGATGTATATATTTACGGCATTCGGATGCCGGTGAGAGTGCATAGTAAACCAGGAGTTCTGGTTACTGTACACATTGGTTGCATTGATGGCATAATTGAATAACGTGCCCTGGTCAGGACGCGGGCTCAGATAAAACTGGATGTCTGTTTCAGCGAAAGCCGTATTCAGGGCGCACAATTGATCCAGCACCTTAACCTCCTTGATCTTACCGTTTCCGGATGCATCGCCCACGAGGTGAAAGTGTACCGGGACATATTGAGTAGCGCCCCGGTCCGAAACTGCCTGGCCGGAATTCACCTTATCCAGGTTGTCGAGCAAACGCTGCTCATACAGTAATTGGTCTGCTGTGCTGACCCCGCAAACACCTGCCTCTTCCTGCGCTACCGCCAACGCGCCGCCGAACAGCACGGCAAAAAGCAAAAACACGATTTTTTTCATGGTATTCAAGTACTATTTAGTGTATCCTTTTGACGTATAACAAACCTGAAAGACACAAAGTTATGAAACCCATCGGTGCAAACTTGTCCCCACCGGACAAAATATGTGTATTTTGCTTCACGTCG
This sequence comes from Bacteroidota bacterium, assembly GCA_006226345.1. Classification (GTDB taxonomy): domain Bacteria; phylum Bacteroidota; class Bacteroidia; order Chitinophagales; family Saprospiraceae; genus M3007. The sequence continues at coordinate 18,858 of SBHD01000349.1, forward strand.
CTGGTCTAAAACTTATTGAAACTGGTCCGGAATGGCACGAATTTGGCAGCAAGAAAATTCAAGTCAAAACAGGGAACATATTTTAATTTCTATCTGTTATTGTAGTAATAATTTCGAAAAAGGCTCGTTTTTTATACTACAACAAAATAATATTCCAATTACATTTGCAAAAACGGGTGCGCAAAACCAACATTTAGGACGAATCCTGTCCGATATAATCAGAATTAAATTCTGTGCTCATGAATACGACTAAATTAACTGCAGTATATATCCTTTTTACCCTGATTTTTTTAGGATTCCGGCAGCTGGCATCCGGACAGGGCACAGAAGCGCCATCCACCTTTTTTGAGTATCTCACCCAGGAAGAAGGCGGCCGCCTTACCCTGGAGATGGACCTGACATCGCTCCTGGAGGATCGCCAGAACCAGGATTATACGACAGGCACTTTACAACTAAAAAACGGCACATCCATTTCAGTAAAGGTAAAACCCAAGGGCAAGTTCCGTCGGGCCAGGGCCTTTGTGCCACCGCTCAAGATCAAAGTGTCCAAGGATTGGCTGAGGGGAGCCGGGCTGGACACCCTGAATGAGACCAAACTGGTACTCCCCTATTTTGATACCCGCCAGGGAGACCAATTGATCATAAAAGAATACCTGATCTACCGGATGTTCGAACGCCTGAGCCATGCCAGCACCCGTGCGCGTCTGGTACAGGTTACCCTTCGCGATAACCATGCCGGGCATATTGACAGGAAGATGTATGGAATGCTGCTAGAGGACAACGAGGAAATAGCAGCGCGGCTGCACGGAGTGGAAATTGACCGGTTTGGCCTTCCGATGGACAGCATGGTGGCCAGTCAGGCTGCCCTGGTAGCGCTGTTTGAGTACATGATCGGCAATACGGACTGGGATCTTTCCATGCAGCGCAATGTGCGACTGATCAAACCGAATGCAGGTGGCAAGATCCTGCTGGTACCGTATGATTTTGATTTTTCCGGCTTGGTGCGTGCTCCATATGCCAGCCCGTCCTCCGAAAGTGGTTTGGATAACGTCCTGGACCGGTTCCTGATGACCAACGGCCTGCATCAGGCAGATCTGCGGCGGGCCGCTCAAACACTTAAGAGCGCCAAAAAAGACCTGTACGACATCTGTTATAGCCGGCATCTTACACGGGACGCCACCAATGAGATGCTTTGGTACCTGGATACCTTTTTTGACGCGATCGATAAGAACAATGATGTCCCGGTTCGGCTGGGCGTCACGGTCCGGGAGTAAGGTGCTGTAAAACTTCTTTTACAAGGTATTGGCGCAAATCCGGTTTTTTATACCTTTGCGCCACTTCCGGAGGAGTGGCAGAGCTGGTTGATTGCACCGGTCTTGAAAACCGGCGTGCCCGAAAGGGTACCGGGGGTTCGAATCCCTCCTCCTCCGCTTTATCCGTCATAGCTGCAACTATGGCGGATTTTCTTTTCCAAACGGGAATCCCGGAGTCTCTACTCGAGAAGACTCCGGGATTTTTTTGTTCTCTCCTTATTGGTCTTTCATTTGTTCCATCGCCTGGTTAAAATTAAGGATCAATATTCGCAGTTGACGGCAAAATCGGGCTTGGGCAACAGCCAGGCGCTGGCATCCTTTGAAAAATCATAACAGTTCAACACCTTACGCACATCCCAACCGGAAAGATCCTGGTTGAAGGATTCCGCTCCGTAAAACATACGCTCCATAGTGGTTACCCGACTCACATCCCAGCCAGAAACATCTCCGTTGAAGGATTCTGCTCTGGAAAACATGCCATCTGTATTTCTGGCATTTCCTACATCCCAACTAGAAAGGTCCTGATTGAAAGATGATGCCCCTTGAAACATGTGGCTGAAATTTGTGACCTTCCCTACTACCCAACCGGAGATATCCCGATTGAAAGATGTTGCCCCGTAAAACATGCCATCCATATCATTCACTTTACGCACATACCAGCCAGAAATATCTCCGTTGAAGGACGCCGCCTCTTGAAACATGCCTTTTATATTGGTTACCTGGCTTACATCCCAGTCAGAAACATCTCCGTTGAAGTATATCGCTCCGCAAAACATACGCTCCATATTGGTTACCTGGCTTACATCCCAACCGGAAAGATCTCCGTTGAAGGATTCCGCTCTGAAAAACATATAATACATACTTGTCACCTGGCTTACATCCCAGTTGGAGATATCTCCGTTGAAAGATTCTGCATTGGAAAACATGCCTGCCATATTGGTTACATGGCTTACATCCCAACCAGAAAGATCCTGGTTGAAAGATCCCGCGGAAAACATGCCTGCCATATTGGTTACATGGCTTACATCCCAACCAGAAAGATCCTGGTTGAAAGATCCCGCCCCGGAAAACATGCCTGCCATATTGGTTACATGGCTTACATCCCAACCA